>NZ_JBMGPW010000007.1:0-155393 GCF_049060325.1 Vescimonas sanitatis
CTTCCCCTTGAGGGGAAGGTGGCAACGCGAAGCGTTGACGGATGAGGTGTCATTGCGAGCCAGTCCGCAGACTGGCGTGGCAATCCGCTCGTCGCGGCGTCAGCCGCCTTGGCCCCCTCTGGGAGGGGGCTGTCGCCGTAGGCGACTGGGGGAGAGAAAAAACAACCAACCTCACTTTACGCAAAAACCACTTCACTTGCCTAAATTGTAACCGAATTATGAACGGGATTTGGGGCGCATTTCGGGCCGAATAGTTTACATAATGACTTTTCGATTTTAGCTGGAAAATTTTTCCAGCTAAGTTGTTGCGTTTTTTGAAAATCTCCATTTGAATTGCATAAATGCTGCGTTACACAAGAATTACGCTTTGCAGGTGCTCAGATAAATTGCGTAAATTCCTGGTAAATTATGGAAGAAATGGAAATTATTTCCAATTACGGGCGATTTTTAACGGCGCGGTGTCACTACCTCAAAAATGGAAATAACTGGTAATAAAATCCGTAAAAATTTTTACAACATAATGATGTTTACGTTGTAAACGGTGGTCCGAGTGACAAAGCTGAACCGGACGCAAACAAATTTTTATGGAGGAAACAAACATGAAGAAGATCATTGCAACTGTGCTGGCCATGGTCATGGCTCTGGCACTGTGCACCACCGCGTTCGCGGCGGATCCTGTTGCTGGTTATACCGGCTATACCAGAGGCGGCGAAAAGCTGATGGCGAACACCACGGATGCTGAAAGCTTTTCTGTGGTAGCTCACGAGGCTGCGTTCAACAAAGCCACCGGCGTTGGTAATGTTGCTTACTACACTGTAAGTGGTGCCTCGGCTGCAAACACTGGCTACAACGGTGATTACACCAAGGCAGACAAGACTGATTTCGATCTGCAGCTCACCAAGTCCGGTGCTTCCACACTGTACCTGAAGCACGTTAATACTGGTGCTAGCTATGTTGCCAAGGTTGAGGCTTTCACCAAGATTGGTGACAAGTGCGGCCAGCTTGATGTTGATGCCGATGGCACTTACTATGTGAACACCAGCAAATACACTTCTGATAACGGCACCAAGGACGCTGGTGAGGCGTACTTTGTGGCCAGCGATGCTGAGAGCGCTGTGTATGTCCTGCTGAACGGCAAGCTGGTTTCCGTGACGCTGGCTGGTGAGCAGACTCTGGTTGGCCACACTTGGGTTGCTGTCGAGAAGGATGGCAAGGTCGTTTCTTACAAGTGCTCTGACTGCGGCACTGTTGCTTCCATCTACAAGACCTATGCTGCCGCTAAGGCTTCCGGTCTGAAGAATGTTGAGGCGTTTGTGAACGATGATGGCGAGACCATCTACCTGGCCTACACCGATGGCAAGACCGACACCACCAAGCCCACCGACACCAACAAGTCCCCCAAGACCTTTGACGCAGGTATCGCTATGTACGTCGGTATGGCTCTGACCTCCGTCGCCGGCTCCGCCGTCGTCATCGGCAAGAAAAAGGAGTTCTAATTAAACACAAAAAAGAGAAAGGCCCATTGGGCCTTTCTTTTTTTGCGTTTAATTATCCCTGGCCTAACGGCCAGGGATAATATAGATGATTTTTCTTTTTGGGGTGCTTCTTTTTTGTGTTTAATTATCCCACCCCCCTGGCGGGGGTGGGGTGAATAGAGTTTGCTTTCCCGCTGGGCCTTTCTTTTTTTGTGTTTAATTATCCCTCCCGCTGCCGCGGGAGGAATAGTAAAGGGTGTTTTCCCCTATGCCTTTCTTTTTTTACTTTAATTATCCCACCCCCTGGCGGGGGTGGGGTGAATAAAGATTGCTTGCCCGCTGGGCCTTTCTTTTTTGTGCTTAATTATCTCTGGCCTAACGGCGCGGACGAAATAAATATCCCCCGCTGCCGCGGGGGATAAATATATATCCCTCCCGCTGCCGCGGGAGGGATAGTGAATGCTACTTTTCTGCGGGGTGCTTCTTTTTTTGCGCTTAATTACCCCACCCCCTGGCGGGGGTGGGGTGAATAGAGATTGCTTGCCCGCTGGGCCTTTCTTTTTTTGCGCTAAATTATCCCTGGCCTGACGGCCAGAGATAATTTAGCCCCTTTCGAGCTTGAATAACAAAAAGGCATCCCTACGGGGTGCCTTTTTGGGGGCCGTCGGGGACGCCGGCCCCTACGGGTGTTCAGCGGGGGCCCCTGCATTGTGGACGCCGGCCCCTACGGGTGTTCAGCGGGAACCCCTGCATGCAGGCGGATGTGGGCATCGGCCCCTACGAGGGAAACAGGCCGTACCCCAAGGGGGAGGGTTTTTGGCCCTCAAAACGGGATGGTGCCGCCGGTCGCCACGGTATACGGGGTAAATATGCCGCCGGCGGGGGGCAAAATGGTCAGCAGGATATAGGCCACACTCAGTGCGGCAGTCAGCAGGTACCAGGGCAGCGCGTCACCGGAGACGCGCCGCCACAGGGCGGCGTACAGGGCCAGCGCCGCCGTGATAGCCAGCACGGCCACCACCGCCGGCGCCAGCGGCATCCAGGCAAGCGCCAGGGCCAGCGCCGCGCCGGACAGGGCCATCAGGCACAGTCCGCCCCGGCTGCCGCCCTTTTGCAGCACCCACAGCGTCGGTGCCGCCGCCAGCAGGGGAAAGAACGCGGCTTTGCCCATCTCCCATGGGCTGTTCCATACGGGGGAGAGCGTGTTGGTCAGCGGGCCGGGGAACTTTTCCTGCAGCGCCCAGAGCAGGATCGCCGCGGCCAGGGCGGCGTGGAATGCCAGCACATACGGCAGGAGCTTTTTCATACGATCACCTCGCGGGAGTATATGCGCCGCGCCATAAGAAAATCCGTGGCCTTTCGGCCACGGATTTTATAGTTCGTTCACATATTCCCCTCGGAAATGCTATACAATAGCCCTGTTGATCACGGCTGGGGCGGTGTCTGCTCCGCGGCCAGCACATCCTCGGCATCTGCGCCGCACAGGCGTATCAGCTTCTCCGCCAATATCTTGGAGAACCCGGCGATCAGCGCACTTTCGATGACCAGCAGCTCCACGGCGTTATTGCCGTTCTGTTCGTTGGCGCTGCGGATGCCCTCCGACCCGGATTGCACCTGCTGGTTGAAAAACAGCCCCACCCGGCGGAATTTCAGCGAGTAATCCTCATACACCGCGCGGACGTCCGTCTCGTTGCTGTCAGCGGGCAGGATCTTCTGCACATCGCTGATGCTCAGGCTCTGCTTCATGGTCAGGATCATGATGAGGTACGCGATGTGGATGCGGTGGTATTTCCGCTTCTCCGGCGCGGGCATGATCTTCAGCCGAACGTAGTTGTTGATGGTGGAGGACGTGACAAAGCGCTCCTTGCCGCCCACCGGCGCGGGAATGAAGCTGAGATACTGCTCCAGCAGTACGATGACCTGGTCCATATACAGGCCGAAATCCGGTATCGTCTCCCAGTCCGGCAGATGATAATCCGTGATGAACTTGTCCCACCGCTGCAGCTTGTGGGCGATCAATTCCTTGTCATATTCCATAGCGACACCCCTGTATCCGATTTGCTGTATAGTATACCACATACAGGCACATCATGCAAGAAATCCAGCAGAAAAATCTGTTGACGCGCGTGTGCTAATATGCTATATTAGATAAAAACCACATGGGGAGGCAGTCCTATGGAACGTGCTTTTATCTACGGTGATTCTCTGCTGAAGGCCACCATGCCCGACGCGGATATGCGCTACCACTTCCATCTGCCGGAGGTGATGGCCCAGTATCCCAGCGACCGGCTGGAGGTGGTGAACCGCGCCAAGATGGGCGCCACAGTGACCAAAGGCCTGGCGTTGGTGGAGCACGATGTGCAGCGGGGCATGGATGCCCGCTGGGCGCTGGTGGCTTACGGCGGCAACGACAGCGATTTCGACTGGGAGGCCGTCGCCGCCGCGCCGGAGCAGGACCACCTGCCCCGCACGACCCTGCCGGAGTTTACGGAGAAGCTGCACTGCGCCGTCACGGCGCTGAAGTCCGCCGGCGTGCAGCCGGTGCTGATGACGCTGCCGCCCATTGACGGACAGCGGTATTTCCGATTTATCTCCCAAAAGACGGACGGCGGCAGCGTGCTGCGCTGGCTGGGAGATGTGGGACGCATTTACCGCCACCAGGAGCTGTACTCCGACGCGGTGGCGGCTCTGGCCTTTGCCGAGGGCGTGCCCCTTATCGACGTGCGGCGGCAGTTCCTGCCCCAGCGCGACCTGTCCGGTCTTATCGCCGCCGACGGCATCCATCTGACCATGTCCGGCTATCGCTGCCTGTTCGACACGCTGGCCGACTGGGTGCGCGCACGGCTGTAATATAATACATATCTATCCTCAAAGGAGACGCATTATGATCAAAGTAATGACTGACAACGCGGCCAATCTGCCGCCGGATCTGCGGGCGCAGTACGGTATCACGGAGTTGTGCCTGACCTATACCATCGACGGTGAGCCGGTGGACATATCCAAGCCCTTTGACGGCCACGCCTTTTACGAGGCTATGCGTAAGGGTGCGGAGGTGAAGACCTCTATGATCACACCGCTGGCCGCCCGCGAGGCCATGGAGCCTGTGCTGGACCGGGGCGATGATGTGCTGTATGTGGGGCTGTCCGGCGGTGTCAGCGGCACCTGCTGGGGCGTCAGCGTGGTGGCGCAGGAGCTGCGCGAGCGCTACCCCGACCGTGACATACGCGTGCTGGATAGCCGCGGCGCTTCCCTGGGCGAGGGGCTCATCGTGCTGGAAGCCGCCGATATGGCGCAGAAGGGCGCAGATATGGAGACGATCGTGGCCCGCGCCAACCAGCTTATCGGCAAGATGCGCCAGCACTTCATGGTGGACGATCTGAAATTCCTTCGCAAGGGCGGCCGGCTGTCCGGCGCCGCGGCCTTTGCCGGCACACTGCTGCAGATCAAGCCCATCCTACAGGGCGATCCGGAGGGCAAAATCGTGGTGCTCAGCAAGGAGCGCGGCCGCAAAAAGGCCATGGATACGCTGATCCGGTTGTATGAAGAAATGGTGGAGGATAAGTCTGCGCCGGTGGGTATTTCTCACGCCGCCGCCCCGGCGGAGGCGCTGCACCTGGCCACCGCCCTGCGGCAGGCCGGCTGCACCGGCGAGATACTCTCCGTCTGTCACGAGCCCGTCACCGGCGCCCATGTGGGACCCGGAATGCTGGCCCTGTACTTTTACAGTCAGACCTGGCGATAAGTTAACAATAATATATATTATGGTAAACCCAACAGCCGCGCTTTTAGCGAGGCTGTTGGGTTTTTCCTTTGGGAAAGTCCCTTTTCAAGATAAGTGTTGCTATGTATAATCGTGAATAAACTTTGAAATACGTGAATAAATAGTTGCATCTGCGCGAGGATACCTTTTGAAACAGGGTATCCTCTTTTCGTTTGTCTTTGTGGTAAGAAGAAATATATATTTCAAATCAAAGGATTGGGAGGTGCAGATACATTGCCACTACTTTGATATACAGTCAAACCAGCAACATACATTCAATGACCACTCAACAATCATTCAATCCCGCATGGATACATTGCAAAAGATAGCGACATCAGTCCAATTTAGGGATACCTAATTGCACACCATCCTCTCTGCTATTGAGAAGTGAACTTCACAAATGGAGTTACTACTTTTCAAAGGAGCATATAGGCATGGATACCTCATTCCTCTTTCAGAACTGTTATACAGGAACAGATTTTGAGAACCTCATGGTTCAGTTTCTTGGTGAGCATGGGTTTCGTGCAAAGAAAACAGGCAGTAATGACGGTGGCATTGACATCATAGCCACCAGTATCACAAGGCCAATCAAGTATTCATTCAACATTCAATGCAAGTTCTTCAACAAACCTTTAAGCAAGGCACCTATACAAGAGGTTTATGCTGGAACCCATTACTACAATAACGGTGCGGCACCTGTTGTCATCACTAACAATCGGGTAACAGCAGAGACTAGAATATTTGCAAAGAAACTTGGGGTAGAAATCATCGCTGATGCTGAGTGGACAGAAATCAAGCAAGTTATAGACAGTAAAAAGATAGCCAATCCAAATGTGCATGGCGGTTTAATGGGGATACTGCTGGCGTTTATCACATCCGACAGTGGTTACCTAAAGATGGTGTCCTCAGCAATACAGAAAACAGACTTAAAAGCGCCATCCAACAAAGAGCAGTTGAAGCTGGAACTCCTAAGTGCATTTGATGCGGCAGAAGAATTTATCCGTGAGTCTGCCTACTATCAGCAGAAAGCAGCACAATGCAGCCAAAAGGCGCTATCACTCCAGAAGCAAGCACTTCTAAAGAACTTGGACTACGGTTGAAGGGCAAGCACCGAAAGCAGTGCAGACAGGCGGATACTGCTAGGAGGGCTTACTATGGCCGATTTCTTCAAGGAGATACTGACTGACATTGATAAACTCAGCGATGAACAAGTCAACCAGTTAATGGCTGCACTGGAAGTTAAGAGGGCAGGAGGACAAACCACAAAGGACAGCATAAAAGAGAATGATGAAATACCTCTGGCGTGTCCACATTGTGGGAGCATCAGTCTGAAGAGACACGGAAAAGCAGGAGGCAGACAGAGATACCGTTGCAAGGATTGTTGTAAAACTTTCTGTGAAACCAGTCAGACATTGATGTATCATTCAAGACTGGCGCCAGCACAATGGAAAGGTTTATTGTTGGGAATGGTGCAAAATCTACCATTACAAGCAATAGCCGATACTATTGGTACGAGTGTACCAACGGTATGGCATAATCGCCACAAGGTATGTTTGGCACTCGAAGAAATTTATAAAGAGCAAAGTGAGTTCATAGATATTGCTGAATGTGACGAGTTTTACATTCCGGTTTCTTTTAAGGGCAAACGAGACCCTGCATTTTTCATAGATGTACTTGACCGTATGCCTCGTCATCACAGAACATACGAAGAAAAAGTCGAGTATCTAAAGAAAAATGGCCTTTGGGACAGATTAAAAAGTGAACCAGAGCGATTGGAGCGACTGCTTGAATCAGGTAACAGCTACAAAAAGGGTATCAGCAATGACCAGACCTGTGTGTTGACTTGTAAAGATAGAAGTGGACATTTTACAATAGACCCAGTATGTGTAGGAAGATTAGAGACAAATGATTTGACAAAGAATCTTTCTGGAAAGTTTGCAAGCGATGCTATTCTTGTTACTGATAGCCATAGTGCATATCAGGGATTTGCCAGAACAGAGCACATACAGCTGGAGCAAATAGAATCTGGCAAACATTCTAAGGGAGCCTACAATCTTGGACGCATCAACGCAATACATTCAAAGCTATCCGCATTCTATCCAGAACAAGAAGAGCGAGCACCGGCCACGAAATATCTTGGACTGCAATTAAAGTTGTTCTGGTGGTTAGAGGCCAACGGCACACTCAGCACGCAAGAAAAGGTAGACAAGCTATATGACATAATGGCCGACAAGACAAATGTTACCGGAGCCGACTACGCAAGCATCACCAATCGAGAATTGACACTCAACACCAAAGGATTGTTCCCAAACAAGGTTTAACAAAGCAATAATAGTGGCTTGAGAATAAGCCACTATTATCTATTGAATTGCATACCTAAATATTATATACTTTTTGCAATGTAGAATAAATTTGGAGGTAAAAACTTATGTATGCCAAGATATTACATGATATACAGCAAACCTATTATCAAGACAATTACGCAAACGATGGCCAGCGTTTTGTAGCATGGTATTTACGGAACATCCATGGGTTAAATACTGTAGAGGCAAAGGACTGCATTACAGATGGCGCCAATGACAAGCAGATAGACGCTGTTTATATCAATAATCAAGATTCTACCATCTATATCATTCAGGGAAAGTTTATGTCTGGTGAGTATATAGATGCCGAACCTGTTAGGGAAGTGTTGTCTTCGTGGATTTTGGTTCAGGACTTAAATCAGTTGCAGGATGCCGCAAATTCTAAATTAAAGGTCAAAATCAATGAAATTTCTGCAGCATTAGACGATGACTATGAGATTTGTTTTGAACTGGTAACGACTGCAAAGTTGACTGATCAGGCTCAGATGGATGCGGATGCATTTAGCAAGAAGTTATCAGACAGCGAAGAACTGAACGCCAACTTCGTTGTAGTTGACGATGAAATGCTAAAGGTCAAATATGACGAGGCACTTAACAAAACCAATAACTACATCAATTTCACTTTTCAACTTGAATCTGGGAAATACCTTGATGTAGAGTTAAATGGCACTCGCGCTGTATTGGCAGCTATACCTCTTAAGGATTGCGTAAACATTCCAGGTATTAAAGACGGAAGGCTTTTCAGAAAAAATGTTCGACAATCTCTTGGAAATAGCAACAAAGTCAACAAGGGTATAGCTAAGACAATCAAGAAAGAACCTGGAGATTTTTTCTTTTGTCACAATGGCATAACAGCGCTTTGTTCGAAGATGGACATTCAGAATGGGCAGTTAACTGTAAAAGACCTGAACATTGTAAATGGATGCCAGAGCCTTAGCACAATTTTTAGTTGTGGAGAGGCAGCTAAAAAGTCATACGGATATATCCTGTTTAAGTTCTATGAGATGGCAAACAGTGAAAAAGCTGACAAAATCACTAACTCCACGAACTCTCAAAGTGCTGTAAAAGCTAGAGATTTACGAAGCAATGATAAGATTGTACTGAGCATAAAGAAAAACTATGAGCAGACTTACCCAAACGGTTACATGGTTACTAAGCGTGGAGAAAATGTTGATACAACAAGGTATGATGCTGGGCACATCATACAGCTTACGGACTTGGGGAAAGAACTGATTGCATGGCACTCACAGCGTCCAACCTTGTCTTATAGCGAAACAAAGATATTTGACATTTACTTTAATCAACTGTTTAAGAAGGACTATCCAGCAGAAGATGTACAGGCACTACATGAATTACACAGTGCCATTATGAGTAGGTGGAATCCTGATAATCCAATGGGTCTTGATGAAACCTTACTTGCGATGAAGTCTTATGCCCCATTTCACCATTTGTATGCTGTATCTATAGTATTTGCTGAGGTTAGCAATATGAGTGAAATGGTTCCTCGCCCTAGTAAAGTACTAGCACAATTAAAGGAATGTGGCATGATGGACACAATTATAAACATTGCTGGTAAAACATTGAATCGAGCTTTCAAAAATGCGAACAGCAAGGCTGTCGCGGAAAATCGAGTATTTAGTCCTCAAAACTGGATAAAGTCAAAAGCATCTATTGTGTCTTTGACAGAGGCTCTTCGTGTGCGTTTAGATGCCATGGAAGATGATGAAACAAATCTCGGCGCAAAAGTCCAAAGCTGTTGTAAATTGGAAAAGCAGGACTTTGAATCAAGATGGACTGCTGACTAACTTGTATAAAAAGAGGCAGGAACCGTTACGGCTCCTGCCTCTTTTTATGTCCCCTAATGAATAAATCTACATTAGAATAGGCTAACCAAGCAGTAGCAACAATTAACTTAAAAGGGAGTTGGGAAAAGCAAGGCTCCCGGGCAACAGATGATATCTGTCGCCCGGGAGCTCCCCTCCTGTCGCGCGGGGCCTGTACCTCGCGCCCCCTACGTTGTTTCATGGTAGCACTCTGAAATCTGGTTTTCAAGAAAATTGGCGATTTCTTAACGGCATCTTAACGGAACATTCACAGATGTACCCCCGCGCCCGGGGGCGCACCACCCAAAGCCGCCCTCCGGGCGGCTTTGGCGCGATTTGATAATCGCCCGCCCGAGAGAAGAAAACGCCCCTACCGTGGCTGGGGCAAGTGGCCGCGTAAGCCTCCGCGCCGCCGGGACGGCGAAACTTCCTTTTACGCACAAAAACACAGACAACGCTTTCACCGAATAAATTGTAACCGAATTATGAACGGCTTTTGGCCGCTATCAGCGTCAAAGCAGTTTACATAATGACTTTTCGATTTTGACTGGAAAATTTTTCCAGCGAAGTTGTTGCGTTTTTTGAAAATCTCGATTTGAATTGCATAAATGCTGCGTTACACAAGAATTACGCTTTACAGGCGCTCAGATAAATTGCGTAAATTCCTGGTAAATTATGGAAGAAATGGAAATTATTTCCAATTTCGGGCGATTTTTAACGGCGCGGTGTCACTACCTCAAAAATGGAAATAACTGGTAATAAAATCCGTAAAAATTTTTACAACATAATGATGTTTACGTTGTAAACGGTGGTCCGAGTGATGAAGCCGAACCGGACACAAACAAATTTTTATGGAGGAAACAAACATGAAGAAGATCATTGCAACTGTGCTGGCCATGGTCATGGCTCTGGCACTGTGCACCACCGCTTTCGCGGCGTCTCAGACCTATGATGTCTTCGGTAAGGATAGCGATGTCGCTCTCGCCGAGGAAGTCACCGTAACCTACCACAAGGCTGACGCTGATGAAAACACCATTGCTTACTATGCGCTGAGTGGCGACCAATTCAAGGACGAATATTACGTCAAGGTCACTAAGGCTTCCGATGCTAGCTTGGTTCTGAAGTATACTGGCAAGACTACTGTTGCCATGTACCTCAAAGAAGTTAAAGAAGTCAAGTATACCGATGGCGAGGCGGCTGCATATACTAATCTGGGTAGCAAGTGCGGTCAGGTCAACTACAAGGATATCGCTGGTGCCGACAAGAAGACCAAGTTCTATACCGCTACCAATGATAACGACGATGTGATTCTGTTCTCCGATGTTACTGGTGGCAACAGCAAGCTGCTGGTTGGCGGCGAAGTCCTCGTTCTGACTGAGGTTGGTAAGCTGTCCGATAAAGTCGTTCCTCACACTTGGGTTATCGATAACGAGAAGCTGACCGCTAAGTGCTCCGCTTGCGGCGCCACCGCTAAGGTCTATGAGAATTACACCGAGGTTCCCTCCGGCGCTACCGCTGAGCAGGTCGCTGGTGTGTGGGTTGTTGCTGACAAGACCGCTGACCCCACCACTGAGACCAACAAGCCCTCCCCCAAGACCTTTGACGCTGGTATCGCTATGTACGTCGGTATGGCTCTGACCTCCGTCGCCGGCTCCGCCGTCGTCATCGGCAAGAAAAAGGAGTTCTAATTAAACTCAAAAAAGAGAAAGGCCCGCTGGGCCTTTCTTTTTTTGCCTTTAATTATTCCTGGCCTGTCGGCCAGGGATTTTGCGCCCTGTGGGGCGCGGTTTTCTCTGTCACTTTCTTTGCCGAAAGAAAGTGACCAAAGAAACGGCTTAAGGGAAGGGGGATTCCGATTTCCCCCTTCCCTTAAGAAACCCATCCCCTTGAAGCGGCCAAAGAAGGGGCGGACGTGCGCGTCCCCCCTTCTTTGGAAATATCCCCCCTCGGGGAGGGAACGAGGGGGCGGATTGCCGCGTCGCTTCGCTCCTCGCAATGACAGATAAGGGGGATTCCGCGCTCTGCGGGTTGGCAACAAAAGGCAGCACCTTGCGGTGCTGCCTTTTTCATCAATCGCCTTGGGATTCTTTGCCGGTAATGTGCTCCGGAATGATCTTTACCAGCATGGTGCGCTGCATGGAGTGCTCGGCGCAGAGAACGGCCCGGGACATGGAAACCGGGTCCAGCGCCTGCACCAGCAGCTTCAGGGCGTACATCTTTTCCTCCGGGTCCTGCACCAGTACGGCCCTGCCCTGCACGAGGGCGGACTTGTAGGCAGTGGTCAGCTCGCCGGGGATCAGCTCTGCCTTGGACACGGCGGACAGGCATACAGGTGGCTCCTTCGTCAGGATGTCCCACTTGCGGCCGGCGCCGGCGCAATGAAAATACACCGCATTGCCCTGCTCGTCGGCCACATGGTTCACGGGCACACAATAGGGGGCGCCGTCACTGTCGGTCATGGCCAGGGTGGCATAGGTGGCGTCACGCAGCACCTGCCAGGCAAAGGCGGCGTCACGTTCCTTGTCTTTTCTGCGCATAGGATGCATGGTCTGTCCTCCTTATCTCTGTTTCGCCCCGCGGGGCGCAGCATACGGTTTCATCACATAATGGGGCGGCCCAGCAGCTTCTCGAACCGGGGCAGCATACCCTCGTCCACATGGCCGGCGTTCTGGCACATATCGTAACCGGGCAGGTTGTTGCCCTCCACCAGCACGGGGCCGTCCGGCGTGATGGCCACGTCCCAGCCGATATATTTCAGGTGCGCCTCCACCCGCCTGGACGCGGTGCGGCACAGCTCCAGCGCCTGGTCGAACAGGGGGATCTGGAAGCCCATGATCTCTGTACCGGTGACGGGGTGGCGCTCGTAATATTTGCCGGTCTTGTCGCAGAAGGCGGGGCGGTACAGCTGGCCATGCTCGTTCACCGGGGCGTACATACCGCCGGAGGAGACGTTGTCCACGCACACGCCGCCCATGCCCATACGGACCAGGGCATAGACCATCTGCGCGCCCTGCGCTGTCACCAGCGTGACGATACGGACGGTGTTCACCGAGTCGGGGCACAGCTTATTCATGTCCGGGTGCTGGCGGATGGGCTCCTCGATCAGCAGCTGGCCGCCCTTGACCAGCCGGTCATACAGAGCGTCGTAATCGTCGATGTCCGCTGTGATAAGACGCTGGATGCCCTCGCCGCCGCACAGCCCGGCGGGCTTGCAGAAGATGGCCTCCGTGCCGGCGCAGAAGTCCCGCAGGCCCGCGGCGTCCGTCTTACGCAGGTCCAGGAAGCGGCGCTTCAGCAGGTCGGAGAAGATGGTGTCGAACTCGATCTTGTCGTTGAGTTGATAGAAATACGCCGGATCGTTCATCTGCCGGGTCAGGGCCTGGTTCTGCACGGCGGTCATATAGGTCTTCCGCACCGCGCCGCGGCGGTTCGCAAAGCCGAACACGTGGTAGTCCAGATAGCCGATGCCGTAGCGCACCTCGCACCATACCATGTCGCAGAAAATGGCCAGGCGGTTTTTGCCTGTCTCCTCATGGACGGCGTTGATGTGCAGCTTCATCCGCGCGAAGCTGAGATGCTTCAGCTGGCGAAAAAAGGTCGCAAGTTTTCTTCCCATAACAGAGTACCTCCCTTTTTTCTTCCCGCCGCGCAGGGGCGGAAAGACAGATCATTGCCGATGCAGTATCCGCCGCAGCGGTCCGGTCACCAGACCGCGCTCATAGCGGTTCATGCCGAACAGCCACATACTGGCGGCGTACACCGCCACAAACAGCAGTCCCGGCGGGATCAGCTGCCAGTAGGTGGCGGGATGGACGAACACCGCCAGCAGCACCGCCACGGTGGTGGGCAGCACCATGGCCGGCAGCAGATGGCTGATATGCCGCCAGAAGCCGGGAATGTTCAGGCCGATGTGTTTATAGTAGTAGCGGTTCATCAGGAACACGTTGCCCACCAGCGTGGCGACCGCCGTGCCGATGGCCGCGCCCAGGCCCTGCCATTTCATACACAGGGGGATGGAGATCACGATGTTGCCCACCAGTACGCCCAGATAGACCAGCGAACGGTATTTGTGCATATTCTTGGCACGCTGTATCTCGATGCCCACGGTCTGTATGTTGGTCCACAGGCAGGCGAAGAACAGCAGCAGCGCGGTCCAATAGTCGATGCGGAACTGCTCGCCGCCGCCCCACAGCACCACGAAGGACTGGCCGATAGCCACGAAGCCCAGGAATATGCCGCCCAGCAGGATGAACTGCAGCCGTCCCACCTTGGTGAACAGGGCGTCCAGCGTCCGCATGGGGGCGTTCTCCGCCACCAGACGGTGGACGCGGGGCGTCATCACGTTGGAGATGGCGTTTCCGAACAGCAGGAAATAGTTGTTCAGCTGCGAGGCGATGACGTAGACCGTCACCGCGGCGGAGCCGTGGAACCACGTCAGCAGCTGCCGGTCGATGGACCAGTTGATGTTGTCCACCACAATGCCGATGAACACATACAGCGTAAAGCCGAACATCTCACGCAGCAGCGCGAAGTCGTAGTGCCGGAAGGCAAAGGGCATTTTCAGCCGTGTCAGGCAGTAGGTGATATTGATCACGCCGCTGAGCACCGTGAAGATCAGCGAGACGATGGTCAGCGTCACGGACCGGTAGCCTATCAGCAGCAGGGGGATCATAATGAGGGGGTTCAGCACCTGCTTGCCCATGGCTACGATCTTCTGGAACAGATACCTCTCGTTGATGGTCACATGGCTCTCGAACACGCTGATGGGGAACGTCAGCGCAGCATTGACCGACATGATACGCAGCAGCCGCTGGGCAAGGTCGATCTCCTCCGCTGTCAGCTTCTTGCCGAACACCACATCGCAGTAGGACAGCCCGAAGCCGATGGCCAGCACCAGCGCGCCCAGAATGAGGTACGTTATCAGGAACATACCGTTCAGCTTGGCGCAGCCCTTCTTGTCGCCGGCGGCACGGAAGCGGGAGTAATACCGCACATAGGCGCTGCCCAGGCCGAAGCTCAGTAAATTCAGATAGGAGATGATCGGCAGCACCGCCTGGTACACGCCGAACTCGCTGTCGCCCAGCTGTCGGAGCATGATGGGCGTGTAGACCAGCGAGATAACGGTGCTCAGCGCCATGGACACATAGCTCAGCGCGGCGCCTGCCCGTATTTGGTTCACTTGCAACGCCGCACTTCCTTTCGTCGATAGCATAGCACTTTATTATAGCCTAAAAGTACGTGTATGTAAAGTCGAACGCCGGTAAAAAGTGGTTTTCTTTCCTGCCCGTATCTGGTACAATGGGACAAATGAAGGGAGGGTGCGCCATGGCCAATAAAAAGCTGAAGCTGCTGTATCTGGCGCGGTATCTGCGGGAGGAAACAGACGAGCGCCACCCCAGGACCGTTCAGGATATGATCGCTTATTTGGAACGCCAGGGTATTTCCGCCGAGCGCAAAAGCATCTATGACGACCTGGAGCTGCTGGAGCTGTACGGCATGGATGTGCAGGCTGTCCGGGGCAAGACCTACGGCTATTTTCTTGGCGAACGGGAGTTCCAGCTGCCGGAGCTGAAGCTGCTCATTGATGTGGTACAGGCGTCGCCCTTTCTCACACAGAGCAAGAGCATGGAGCTTATCGCCAAGCTGGAGCAGCTCACCAGCCGCCCCAATGCCCGCCAGCTGCGCCGTCAGGTCTACGTCATGGACCGGGTCCGCACCCACAATGAGAAGCTCTATTACGCCATCGACGGTCTGAATACCGCCATCAACGATGACCGCAAGGTCACGTTTCGCTACTTCGACTGGACACCTGATGGCGGCAAGGCCTACCGCCGCGGCGGCGCGCCCTATGAGACGAACCCGGTGGCCCTCTGCGTGGATAAGCATTACTATCTGGTGGCTTACGACCCGGCCATTCAGGACTATCGCCACTACCGTGTGGACCGTATGGAGTCCCTGACCGTTACCGATATACCCCGCGATCCGCTGCCGGAGCAGTTCGACCTGGGTAAATACGTCAAAACGATTTTCGATATGTACAATGGCCGCACCGAAACGGTGCAGCTGCGCTTTGACCGGGCCCTCATCAATGTAGTCATGGACCGCTTCGGCGCTGATGCGCATATCCGCCCAGATGGAGACCGTATCGCAGTTACCGCCCCGGTGGAGGTAGGTCCTACATTTTACGGCTGGCTGTTCCAGTTCGGCGGTCAGGCCGAGCTTCTTGCGCCCGACCCTGTGCGCCGTGATTTCACCGAACACTGCCGGCAGGCACTGGATAGTTATCGCGGCGATGATGCGCCGAACAGTTGACCATAATTTTGTTATCGTAAACTAAAGCCGCCCATCAGGGCGGCTTTGACTATTTAATTTAATAAAAAAACTCCCGGGACGCGGAGATATCCGCCTCCCGGGAGCCCTCCCTGTCGTGCAAAGCGCACCCCACGCTTCGCATCCCCCTCAGTAAATGGCTTTACCACAGATAAAAATAGCACAACACGCTCGTTTTTTCAAGAGGAAATTCTGCTTTTTTTTAAATAATTTTTCCGGCGCAGGAATTGTTTTCCATCTATTTCCAAACATTTTTCCAAAAATTACCACGAAACTCCATGGATAAAAGCTTTCACCGGCGGCGGAACCGCCACCACCCAAAGCCGCCCTCCAGGCGGCTTTGGCGCGATTTGATAATCGCCCGCCCGGGAGAAGAAAACGCCCCTACCGTGGCTGGGGCAAGCGGCCGCGTAAGCCTCCACGCCGCCGGGGCGGCGAAGCTCCTTTTACGCACAAAAACACAGGCAACGCTTTCGCCGAATAAATTGTAACCGAATTATGAACGGGATTTTGGATGTATTTCGGGCTATATAGTTTACATAATGGCTTTTCGATTTTGACTGGAAAATTTTTCCAGCTAAGTTGTTGCGTTTTTTGAAAATCTCGATTTGAATTGCATAAATGCTGCATTACACAAGAATTACGCTTTACAGGCGATCAGATAAATTGCGTAAATTACTGGTAAATTATGGAAGAAATGGAAATTATTTCCAATTTCGGGCGATTTTTGACGGCGCGCCGGCGCTGTCTCAAAAATGGAAATAACTGGTAATAAAATCCGTAAAAATTTTTACAACATAATGATGTTTACGTTGTAAACGGTTGGTTGGAGCAAGGACGCGACGCTGGCCACAAACAAATTTTTATGGAGGAAACAAACATGAAGAAGATCATTGCAACTGTGCTGGCCATGGTCATGGCTCTGGCACTGTGCACCACCGCTTTCGCGGCGGAGCCTGTTAAGGGCTACCTGAAGGGCACCGATGATAAGTCTACTAATCCCATTGCGGCGGAAAGCACCCTGACCTATGTTCCCGGCAAGGATCCCAAGACTACCGATGGTAAGACCACTGTTGGTGTTTACGCTCACTATGAGGTTGGTAACGACAAGTATATCGTAGTCAGCACTCTGGCCGAGGCTACCCATGTTCTGTACAAAGAGGCCGATGCCAAGAACGTGGTTCTGTACCTGGCTAAGATTCCCACTGCTGACTATGTGATCGGTAAGGTTTACAACGATTTCGCTGACGCTTGCGGCAAGTATGAGAAGCCCGCCAACTACGATGCCACTAAGACCTATTACACCTATGAGGTTGCTGGCAACACCCATCTGGCTGTTGCTGACAGCAGCACTACTGCTACTGGTACTCTGGTGGTTGATGGCAAGGTCGTTACCGTGCGTACTCTTGATGCCGCGAAGGTTCAGCACACTGCCGTTCCTACCGTTAAGGATGGCAAGGTTACTGGTTACACCTGCTCCAAGTGCAAGGCTGTTGCTGTTGAGGCTCCCAACTATGCTTCTATTCCCGCTGGTGCTGATACCACCAACCTGACCGGTAACTGGTATTGGACCACTTCCACCACTCCTTCCACCGACACCACCAAGCCCTCCCCCAAGACCTTTGACGCTGGTATCGCTATGTACGTCGGTATGGCTCTGACCTCCGTCGCCGGCTCCGCCGTCGTCATCGGCAAGAAAAAGGAGTTCTAATTAAACTCAAAAAAGAGAAAGGCCCATTGGGCCTTTCTTTTTTTGTACTTATTTATCCCTGGCCTGTCGGCCAGGGATAGATAATATCTCACCCCTGACGGGGTGAGATAAATATATAACCCTCCCGCTGCCGCGGGAGGGAAAGTAAATGCTGCTTTCCTACGGGGCCTTTCTTTTTTGACTTTAATTATCTCACCCCCTGGCGGGGGTGGGGTGAATAAAGATCGTTTGACCGTGGGGTCTTTCTTTTTTACGCTTAATCAGCCCGCGCCTGTCGGCGCGGACAAAATAAATATCCCCCGCTGCCGCGGGGGATAAATATATATACCTCCCGCTGCCGCGGGAGGGTTATAAGAGCTTCTTTTTACCCCTCATCCGTCAGCTTCGCTGACACCTTCAGCTGTGCACACCCCAGTGTGCGCACTGGGGTGCCCTCAAGGGGAAGGCTTGAGGGACTGCCCCGCGCCACCTGTCTCCCTGCGGGTCGGTCGGTCCACGGGTCTGACACGCCACCGGCGTGTCATTCAACACCGCGGCCCCCTCGAGGGGAAGGCTAACGAGGGAGCGCCCCCAAGGGGAAGGCTTGGGGACGTTTTTATTGTGCTTTACACAGTGGGGCGAAAAGTGGTATAATACCGACAGAAATCAACACAAACGAGGAGGTCTTGTGATGAGATTGCTGTTCAAGGGCGGTACCGTGGTCACCGGCAAGGGCCCCCGCCGGGCCGATGTTCTGGTGGAGGGCGAGAAGATCCTCGATGTCTGCCGCGACATTCCCGCCATCGGCGCGCAGGTGGTGGACGTGACCGGGATGCTGCTGTTTCCCGGTTTCATCGATGCCCACACCCACTTCGATCTGGACGTGTGCAACACCACCACGGCGGACGACTTCGCCAGCGGCTCCCGGGCGGCGCTGCGGGGCGGCACCACCACCATCATCGACTTTGCCTGCCCCAACAAGGGCGAGACGCTGCACGACGGCCTGCGCCTGTGGCACAAGAAGGCCGACGGTAAGTGTGCCTGCGACTACGGCTTCCACATGACCATCGACGACTGGAACGAGACCATCGAGCGCGAGATCGACGATATGTACGCCGAGGGTATCTCCTCTTTCAAGATGTACATGACCTACCCGGCCATGATGATCGGTGACGAGGCCATGTACAAGGCGCTGAAAAAACTGAAGGAGAAGGGTGGCATCTGCGGCGTCCACTGCGAGAACGCCGGCGTCATCGACGCGCTGATCGCCGAAAAGAAGGCCGCCGGCGAAAACGGTGTCCACTGCCACCCGGAGACCCGGCCCGACATCATGGAGGCCGAGGCCGTGGGCCGTCTGCTCCGCATCGCCGAACAGGTAGACGTCCCCGTGGTCATCGTCCACACCACCAACATCGAGGCGCTGGACGAGATCGCCAACGCCCGCTGGCGGGGCCAGAAGGTCTTTGTGGAGACGTGCCCCCAGTATCTGGTATTGGATGACAGCGTGTATTATAACGAGGACTGGCTGCAGGCAGCCGAATACGTCTGCTCGCCTCCTATTCGGAAACCGGCTGACCGTGAGGCCCTGTGGCGGGCCATCCGCCGGGGTGAGGTGCAGACCGTGTCCACCGACCATTGCAGCTTCACTACCCAGCAGAAGCTGGCGGGCCGCGACGATTTCACCGCTATTCCCGGCGGCATCCCCGGCGTGGAGACCCGCGGCGAGCTGATCTACACCTTCGGCGTGGCCAAGAAGAAGATCGGTCTGGGCGCCATGTGCCGTGTGCTGGCAGAGAACCCCGCCAAGCTGTATGGCCTGTTCCCGCGCAAAGGCGTACTGGCCCCCGGCTCCGACGCCGACATCGTGGTGTACGACCCCAACGCCGACCACGTCATCCGCGCCGAGGATATGGTGGGCGCGGCGGGCTACAACCCCTATGAGGGCGTGGTCACCAAGGGCTCCATCCGCCAGGTGTGGCTCCGCGGCAAGCCCGCGGTGTCCTCCGGCAAGGTGCTGGCCGGGCCGGACGGCAAATACCTGCCCCGGGGCAAGTGCCAGCTGTAAGGAGACGAGGCCATGTTGGACAAGACATTGGGCTATATCCTCTGCTGCCAGTCCCCGGCGCTGTTTCTGGCCGCGCTGGCGCTGCTGGTGGCGTATCTGGCCGGGCGCAAGCACAAGGTCCGGGCGTTCTTCCGCCTGCTGCTGTGCATTCTGTGTGCCGCCGGCGGCGTGGCGCTGTATTTCCTGGGGATCTACAAGGAGTATTTCACCATCCGGGACTTTTTCCTGATCCGCACTGCGGGCTGGATCGGCCTGGCCATCGCGGCGTTCTTCGTGCTGCTGGCTCTGGTGCGGGCGTTCTTCGCTGCCGCTGATGCCCGCCGCGAGCAGAAGGCCGCCATCCGCGAGGAAAACGAGCGCCTGGCCCGTGAGGCCCAGGAGGCCGCTGAAGCCGCGCAGGTAGAACCGGCCCCGCAAGTCCCTGCTGTGCCAGAGGCTTCCCCGCAGGAGCCGCTACCCGAGGCGGTTCCGGAGCCCGCTGCCGTTTCCGCCGTCGAGACTCCGGTGCCAGAAAGTGAGCAGCCGCAGGGCTAAGTTGACAATAATACAAATTATGGTAAACCCATCGGCCGCACAAAAATGCGGCCGATGGGTTTTTGTAGGCAAAGCAAGGCTCCCGGGAAACAGATGATCTGTCTCCCGGGAGCTCCCCTCCTGTCGCGCGAGGACTGTACCTCGCGCCCCCTACGTTGTTTTATGGTAGCACTCTATGATTGTAGTTTCAAGAAAATCGGTGATTTCTTAACGCAGTTTTAACGGAACGCTAACAGGGACGCGAAAAAGCCCTCCCCCTGGGGGAAGGTTTTTGCCCATTTTCATGGGCTTTATCGTCATTCTGCACAACAATCCCCCTTAAATTTCTGCCTATTGCGAATTGAATTGTTCGGTGACCGGTGATAAATTTAGGTTGGTATTTACCGAAAAGTGGTGAAACGGAGGGGTTTTTAAGATGAAACGATGGTTTTCCGGGCTTTTAGCGGCGGTTATGGTACTGCTTTTGCTGCCGGCGTCCGCCAGCGGCACAGAGAGCTTTTACGCCTACTTGTACAGCAACCCACCCGCTGCGGTCGGAGAAACAGCATCAGTGGCGTTGTTTTTGGGCCAAAACTCCACATCGCGGGAGTACAACACCTATTTCTTCCAAATCGACTATGATGCGGAAAAACTCATATTCGCAAGCGCAACCATCGGCAGCAAAGATCCTGATGTCATTGATCACTCTGTTCCTGGTCGTTTGACCATAGGCGGCTACGGAGAACCGCGCTCCGACCGCTTTATCACGCTGAATTTCACCGTAAAGGCCGCCGGTGAAGCCACTGTGAAATTGGTCAAGGCACAGATGGACGTCCGCGCCAACGCGGCAAAGGACGCCCAAACTGCCAGTGTACCGGCCGGCCAAAGCAACACGGTGACGATCCTGTGTGGCGGCTTCCCTGTTGAGCTTCCAAAATGTGCCTCCGGCGCCGCTTATGTGACAGCAAACGGCGACTACACCTTCACCGCCGATCCCGGCTATGACTACGACTTTTCGGCCACTGTGGATGGTAAAACGGTAGCCATCATCAACAACGGCGACGGCAGCTACACGATCGAAAATGTCACCGGCGAGCTGGCCATCAGCGCCAACAGCACACCCACTGTCAAAACATACGCGGCGACCGTCAAGGGCGACGGCTCCGGCGACGTCAGCGCCCCCACTTCCGCAACGCATGGGCAGGAGTACACCTTCACGGTCACGCAGGCGGCCAACTACGACTATGCGGTGGCCGTAACGGTAAACGGCCTGCCGGTGACGTGCACTGTCAACAGCAGCGGCAGCAGCGTCTATACCTACACGATCCCGGCAAAGTCCGTCACCGGCCCGGTGGTCATTACGGTGAAGAAGGCCCCGCAAAGCGGCACCACGCAAATCGTGCTTGCGGGCAGCGGCGCCGCCGATGTCTGGGATGGCGTTACGTCCTATACCGTAAAAAGCGGTGAAGCTTTTACATTCGGTATCAATCACCAAGAGGGATTTGACTACACGGTCACCGTCATGGCCGGTGAAAAAAACATCACGCTCCAGCGCAATGCAGAAAGCACCAGCACTTACACCATTCCCGGGGACTGCATCACGGGCGGCATTATTATGGTGACCATCACCAAAACGGCGCAGCTTGCATTGACGGTGGACGCGGCCGAGTATGTGAAGTATACAGACGGCAGCGTTGTGTGGCTCATCACCGCCGCGCCGAAAACAAAGCTCCCTGCGACCAAGTCCCTCTACTACGGTGATACGGCCATGTTCTGGTCAGAGAAATACGAAGCCTACGCCTGGCTGTTGGTCGGCAAGGGTACGGCGGCAGATATCGCCGCCGCGGCGAAATCCACGATCTCCGTTAAGGGCAACTCCACTGTGTCGGTATCCTACAGCGGCGACGTCAACGGCACGGGACATACCGATATCAACGACGCCCAGTATGTCTATGACCTCTATAACGCCAAGCATTCCGCACTTGACATGGAGAAGTTCCTCCGCTGCGATGTCAACGGTGACTGCGGAGTTAACGTCGGAGACGTACGAATGGTTGTCAGCCTGCTGCTGCGCTGATAAATCAAAAGAGAAGCGCCTGAAGGGCGCTTCTCTTTTTCAGGCCGGTCAAAAAGCTTGCGAAAGCCGTTATGCAAGGCTCCACGGCGAAAGCCGCGGGGCTTTTTGTCAGGACTCCATGTGTTTGCCCAGAAAGGACGCCACGGTCTGGGCAAGCTTGCACTCCGTCTCCCCCGCCGGCTTGCCGTCGGGAGAGAGAAAGAGCACCGCGCCCAGCACGTCGCCGCCGCAGAGAATAGGTGCCGCCACAGCGGCCCGGAACTGCTCGTTCTCATCGCTGATGGCCACACCCTCGCCGCAGTAGAGGCCACGCTGGTCCATGACCTGCTCCAGCGCAGGGGAGACAGGCTTGCCCAGCAGTTCCTTCTTCCCCGCCCCGGCGATGGCGATGACCGCATCGCGGTCGGTAACAGCGGCGGAAAAGTCCGTGCTGCGGCTGAGGGTATCGCAGAACTGTGCGGCGAACTCCTCCAACCCGCCGATAAGGGAATACTTCTTGAAAATGACCTCGCCGTCACGGGTGGTGTATATCTCCAACGGGTCGCCCTCGCGGATACGCATGGTGCGGCGAATCTCCTTAGGGATGACCACGCGGCCCAGGTCGTCGATGCGGCGCACGATGCCTGTTGCTTTCATATATGAAATTCCTCCAGTCAAAGCAGATTTTACATCCGTAGTCTTTGTCCGGTGTCGGAGGAATATACATCCGCCGCATATAATCGCGGTGAGATATACTATGAATATCGAGACCTTACTGAAGAAATGAAAAAACAGCTGGACTACATGATCGCCCAGCGCCGCTGCCCGCATCGACACCCCTGCGTCTCCTTCCATGATGAGGACACCCAGGACTATCTGGCCGCGGCGATCGCGGCACTTGGCCCGGACGCGCTGCGCACCTGCGGGAAAAACGACATGGTAGCCGACCTGCGCGGCTATATCGGCAGACGGGCCATCACCTTCCGTGCCTTAACGCCGTCTCCCTGACGCCCAACGCCTTCAACTGCCACTCCACTCAGGAGTACCTGAGCATCCGCGAATGTCGGTACTTCTACGACAAGATGGTAGAGCTGCTGGAAAAAATGAAGGATATGTAATATGCAGAGGACGGCGCCCCGTGGGGCGCCGTCCTCTTTTCTTCTTTATCCGCGGCAGGCGGCCAGCTGCGCCCGTACACCGGCGATCAGCATCGTGGCATCCAGTCCGATGGCCACGCCGTCGAAGCCCTGGGCCAGCCGTGCACCGGCGGCCGCACCGTCCCCGGCAAATATCAGGCAGGGTTTGCCCGCCTGGCGGCAGGCCTGTTGTATCCGCGTCAGGGCCGCCTTGAAGCGCTGCTCCTCAAAGGCCCCAGGCAGCCCCATAGAAATAGACAGATCGAAAGGACCGATAAAGATGCCGTCCACACCCTCCATCGCTGCGATATTCTCAATACCCGCCAGCGCCTCTATCGTCTCACACTGGGGGATCACCAGCGTCTCACCGTTGAAGTGCGCCATTGTCTCCAGTACGCCGGCCGGCGTATCGGTGCCCCAACCATCCTTCCGGGACGGGCAGAACCCCCTCTGCCCCACCGGGGCGTACTTGGCATAGTCCACCACACGCTTCACCTCCGCCGCGCCGTGCACATCCGGAACAATGATCCCCTGCACGCCAACGTCCAGCAGCTTCAAGATCGCCGGGCGGCTGATCTCCCGCACCCGGGCCAGGGGCGTGATGTTCCGCCTTTCCGCGGCGCACACCAGCCGGGCGGTGGTCTCCGCCTCAATGGGGCTGTGCTCATTGTCCAGAATGACAAAATCCAGCCCCGCACAGCCCAGACATTCCACCACGGCAGCACTGCCGGTACCCACGAATGTGCCCAGCGGCTTCTCGCCTCTGGCCAGCTTTTCCTTCAATATGTTCCGCATCTCTTGTTCTCCTGCGTTGTTTTCTATTTGTCAACCGCGGCAGCTCAATAATCCGCGTTCAGCCAGGGCTTCTGGACACAGTACAGCAGCTGCGCCAACTGCCGCGCCTTTTCGGCGTCATCTGCGGACGCCGCACCCAGCCGCAGCAGCGCCGCCAGACCGCAGGACCCCATCAGCAGCGCCGCCAGATCCCCCTGCCGGCAGATCACTGTCACGTCCGCGGTCCCCTCTGCCACGGCCCAGCGGCCATCGGAAAAGCCGATACGCAGCTCCTCCTCCCGGTCCGCCATCTCATCCCGATAGCGGAAGGCCGCCGTCAGCGTCCCCGCCGGGAAATTCCGATAGCCGGTCCGCCGCACGAAGTCCGCCCCGTCCGTCAGCTTGAACATGGTCCCCACGGCGGAAACATTGGTCTGCAAAAAGCCGTAGTCGATGTAGTTTCCGGACACGTCCTGCGGATCGCCCAGCAGATGGTGGAAATCCTCCTCCCCTGTCCGCAGTATCACTGTCTGGGCCAGATCCTCCTGCATCTGCAGGCCACCCAGCAGCGCCCGCAGCACCGTGCCGTTCTCATACACCAGTTCCTCCACGCTGAGCCGGTTTTGGGTATAGTTGCACGCACTGGCGCTTTCAAACCGATAGGCCGCGTAGCCTAACAGGCGTCCGCCGTCGTAATAACCCATACGGCGCACCTGAATATCCCCCCGGGCTCCGCGCAGCTCCTCGTCGAACTTCTCCACCATGCCATGGTTTCGGGCAGCAAAGCGCCGCTGGCAGTCCATCGCCTGGTCAAACTCCTCCGGCTGCAGCAGGCGCAGGTGCGCCCGCACCTCTCCGTCCAACCGCGGCAGTGCCCCGGTTGGCAGATGGTATTCATATAACTTCCCGCCAAAGCCGTAGCCCATCCGACGGTAAAAGCCGATGTTGAACGGCAGCAGCATGGTCAGCAGCGCGCCGTTTTCCCGTGCATAGCGCTCGGCATACCGTATCATATACAGCGCCGCGCCCTTCTTCTTGTGCAGGGGGTGTACCTCCAGCGCCATCACACCGCAGGCAGGCTGCATGACCCCAAAGAAGTTCATGGAGAACAGGATCAGCTTCATGGTGGCGATCAGTGTGCCGCCCTCAAACAGGCCCATCGTCCAAGTCTGGGTGTCCTCCCGCAGCTCCGTAAGATGCTTGCTCCGGTAGTGCGCCCGGCATTCCTCGTCCAGCGTCTTGTACGCCGGATAGGAATTGAGATAGATGTCCAGATACGCCTCTATGTCCGCCTCCGTCACCGGATGGACATCCCATGCGCGGTCCGCTGTCACATTACCCATAGGTTTCTCCTTTCTCGCCGTTCCGCAGTATGTTCTCCTTAGATTATACCTTTCCCCGGCCCGTTTCGCAACAGGCAGTTGAAAGCCCTCCGGCAGCTGCCGGAGGGCTCATTTCGTTGTCCGTATACACGTATCCCTCAGATACTCTTTTGCAGCAGGGTCAGAAAGTGGCCGGCGTGTACGCCTGGTCCACGGCCGCCGGCCTTATACCAACTTTTCCAGGGCGTCCAGATCGCCGGCCTGCAGCAGCGGGATAGCCCGCCGTACCTGCGCCTCCGGCCAGTCCCACCACCGCAGCTTCTCCAGCCGCGCGACAGTCTCCTCGTCATACCGCCTGCGGATGGGCTTGGCCGGCAGGCCGCCCACGATGGTGTAGGGCGGCACATCCTTTGTCACCACGGCGCGGCTGCCGATGATGGCGCCGTCGCCGATGGTAACGCCCGCCAGGATCACGGCCTCATAGCCGATCCATACGTCATTGCCCACCACGATATCCCCGTGGTTATCCCAGGCGGCGGCAATGTCCTCGCACGCCGTCCCCAGGTCCCACTCCTCGAACATGATGGGGAACGGGTAAGTAGACAGGCTGTTCAGCGTATGGTTGGCCGCGTTGAAGATAAACTTCGCCCCGCAGACGATGGAGCTGTACTTTCCGATGATCAGCCGGTCATGGTTGCACTCGGGATAGTGGTACAGCACGTTGTTCCGCTGGAAGTCCCGGGGGTCGTTGACAAAATCGTCATAGATGGTGTACGCCCCCACCTGTATGGCAGGATCTGTGACCACGTTCTGTAGGTACACGGTGCTGTGTCCCTGAGAACGGGGGTAAATTTTCCATTCCGGTATCATTGTTGCTCCTTTTGCTTTACAAAAGCTTCTCCCAGCGGGGCGTTCCCCATCCGGCGGTATCGAAGCACTCCCGCACAGCGCGGCACATCCATTCCAGCTTCTGCCGTATGGCGTCTGACTGGATCAGCAGCCCCGCCTCGTCCTCATGTACCATGAAATACTCCATGATCCGCGCCCGGTCCTCCTGTGCCGCCAGCTTGGCGTAGCTGTCCACAAAGTACACGCCCTCGCCGTTGTCGAACATGGTCCAGCGGGCGTCGTACCGGTCATAGTCACCGCTGTCGTTCCAATAGGTAAAGCCCGCCGGGTTCAGCGCATTCCAGTCATCCCAGTTGAAGGCGGTGTAATCGCGTGAGAGTATCTCGTTCTCCGTAGCGTGCCAGATCTCGTGGCAGACAGTGCCCTCCCGCATATAGTCGGCCTGCACGTCCAGTGCGATATACTGCCAGTCCGCCGAATCGTAGGTGCAGCCTACCACGCCATAGTCGCTGTCGATGTGAGCCACCAGCAGGAAGCACAGCCCGCCCTCACCGGCGCGGTTGCGGAACTGCGCCAGAAAGCCCTCCGGATACAGGGCAAAGCTGCGGTCCATCGCCGCCAGCACGGCGCGGACGCCGTTCAGCTCTGCTTCCGTGTCCATGGTGTCCGACAGAGTGATGGGATAGCTGCTCAGTTCTGCCGCCTCTCTGCACTGGGATGACAGCAGTATCCGCACGCCGTATCGCTGCTCCAACACATCCGCCTGCTGCCGCGCCTCCTGTAAGCTCTCTGCCACCGGCAGGCCGTTCAGGGCACCCCAATAGGCCTGCAGCAGTGTCTCATTCACCGTCAGCGGCGACGGGACGGGCACCGCTGACGCTACCGGCTCGAAGGTCAGCTGCGCCGGGTCTGTAACGTACAGCCGGAAGGCGCCGTTTTCATACATGCCGCCCACCAGCAGGCCTGCCTCCGGCAAAACGCAGCAGTCGTACATCTCTCCGGCAATACCGTTAGCCGTCAGGTCGCAGGCCGTGATGCTCTCCCCCACGTTATACAGCGTCGTGCGGCCCGTTCCCACACCGATCAGCTCCTCCGCATCGCCGACGGCGTACAGCGCGCCTCCCGCGTCCAGAAACAGCGAAGCATCGGCGAACCAGAACGTATCGCCGCTGCCGCACAGGGCGGAATATCCCATTTTATCGTTGTCAAAGGCCAGCAGGCTCATGCCGCCCGTCGGCGCCAACATCACCTGATACCGCTGCTCCTGCAGCAGGCTGATCGCCCCCGTCTCCGGGTCAAAGACCGCCGTACCGCAGACGCTGCCGTAGGGTGACAGGCGGAACAGGGCCGCCATCCGCCCGCTTGCCGCATCATAGGCCGTCAATTCCGCGAACCGCAGCTGTGACAGCGCCGTTACCGGCTGTGCCTCTCCTCCGGCTACGTTCTGACAATGCAGCACCCCGTCCCGCAGGAAGTAATAGCTCTCCCCGTCATATGAGAAAAAGCCATCCACGTTCTCCGCATCAAAGCTGCCTGTCTCCGTCAGCGCATCGTCCAGGAGCTTCCAACGATTCGTCTCCCGGTCGCACAGCGCAAATCCATGCGCCAGGGCCTGCCGCTTCGTATCCCAAACCCCATCCAGCGTGACCTCACGCTTCACGGTGTCCGCTTCCGCATCCACCAGCTGCACAGTGGTCCTGCCGCTCTCATAGTCCGCCCAGCTGATCAGCACCACGCTGCCGCCCGCCGGATACAGCCCGGACAGGGATGCCGGGCGGGTACATTCCAGTGTCTGCACCGGCTCGCGATCCACCTTCTCCCCCAGGCTGCACCCGGGCAGCAGCACCAAAAAACACAGCGCTGCCAGCAGAGCCGCCGTATACGACAGCAGACTCACCAGGCCCAGCAGACACAGCTTCTGTGCCAATGTCTTATTTGTTTTCACTTCAATACCTTCTTTCCACCGGAGGAGTATACCGCCATTGTCCCATGGCAGCCATTGCTTTTCCTTGCATTTCCTGCAACTTTCTTACAATTTTGCAAGACGGCCTCTTAGCGGAATAATTGATGCGCTGCATTCTCCCTCTCTGCAAATTCCGGCAGCTTCTTCGGCGGACCGTAATACGCCGCCAGTGCACGGAACTCCCGTCGAAAGGCTTCCCGAAGCTCCGTCTCTGTCAGCGCCAGATGCCCGGTGTTGGCGAGGATGGCCAGTCCGTAGGAATAATACGTCATATCCCGGTGAAAGGCCTGGGCCGTGACCTCGTCATAGCCGAATTCGTCCATGACGGTCCGGATGATCTCCGGCTCCAGCACGTCCTCCTGATGGCGGCCCGGCTGGTTGTCCTCCAGATATAGCCAGCGGAACAGCTGCTTTTCCTGGGCCGCGAACTGCACAAAGCCCATGCCGTAGCTGCTGTACCGACTATCGCACCCCTCATGCGCCCGCAGAGATTCCCGTACCCGCTGGGTATGCTGCTCGATGGCCCGCTGGGTCAGCGCAGACTTCAACTCCTCCATATTGCAGTACAGACACGCTGAAGCGCCCGTTTTTCGCCAGTGTCCGCAGGCATAAACACGCATGATCTGACCGCCCTCCGGCATCACCGGAGGGTGGTTTTGCGCCGCTTGGGCTGTTTGTGAGAAAACGGTTGAGTTTTCCGTTAAAAACGTGCTATACTGAGCACACTACGCACAAAGGAGACCACACCATGCGAAAGCTTGAATGCCGCCGGGAGGCGCTGTTTCAATACCGGGGCCTGCCACCTGTTGGCATAGCCGTATCCATGGCGCTGCAGCACCTGGTGGCTATGATCGTGGGCTGCGTGACCCCAGCCATCATCATTGCCAACGTGGCCGGACTGGCGCAGGACCAGCGGGTCCTGCTGATACAGGCATCGCTGGTCATGTCCGCCGTTACCACGCTGCTGCAACTGTTTCCCATCGGTGGGCGCTTCGGCGCGGGGCTGCCGGTGGTCTTCGGTGTCAGCTTCGCTTATCTGCCCAGTATGCAGGCCATCGTCTCCGGCAGCGGCGGGTTGGCCGCTGTGTCGGGCGCTATGATCGTGGGCGGCGCGGTGGCAGCACTGGTGGGCATCTTCATCAAGCCTATCCGCAGGCTGTTCCCGCCGGTCATTACCGGTACGGTAGTGTTCACCATCGGTCTGTCTCTGTACCCCACGGCCATCAACTATATGGCCGGCGGCACCGGCAACACATATGAAAGCGTTGTGGTGCAGCGGGGCCTGCCGGAAGCGCTGGTGTACGGATCCTGGCAGAACTGGGCTATTGCGGCGTTTACACTGGCGGTGGTGCTGGTGCTGACCAATCGCGGCAGGGGCATTTTTAAGCTGGCGTCCATTTTACTGGGTATTCTGGCGGGCTACGCCGTCGCTTTTGGGGCCGGGATGGTGGATCTGTCCGGCATCGCGGGGGCCGGGTGGTTCTCTCTGCCGGAATTTCTGCCCTTTGGCGTGACATTCGAACCCTCGGCGTGCGTCGCACTGGGGCTGTTGTTCGCCATCAACGCCATTCAGGCTATCGGCGACCTGACGGCCACCACCGTGGGCGGCATGGATCGGGAGCCCACCACGCAGGAGCTGCGGGGCGGCATCGCAGCCTATGGCGTCAGCAACATTCTGACAGCGCTGCTGGGCGGTCTTCCCACGGCGACATACTCCCAGAATGTGGGAATTGTAGCCACGAATAAAGTTGTAAATCGCAACGTTTTTGCGCTGACCGGCGCGTTTTTACTGCTTGCCGGTATCATTCCGAAATTTTCCGCCGTACTCACCACCATCCCGCAATGCGTGCTGGGCGGGGCCACGGCGGCGGTGTTTTCCACCATCGCCATGACCGGCATGAAGCTCATCGCCGCCGAGGGGCTGACCGCCCGAAACACCACGATCGTCGGGCTTTCCGCCGCACTGGGTGTGGGCATTTCCCAGGCGGCAGAGGCCCTGGCACAGTTCCCGGAGGCGGTGACGACCATCTTCGGAAAGTCCCCGGTGGTGGTGGCCACACTGATGGCCGTACTGCTCAATCTGGTGCTGCCGCGGGAGGAAAAAAGCGAGAAATAGTGCTTTCTTTTGATACATTTGCTTTACTTTTTCTGTACCCGCCCTGTACTCTTTGGTTCCCTTTTTGTGCTTTTTTTGTAAGCAAAATGCAGCAAAAATGAAGTGACGGCCCCCGGCTGACGCCGGGGGCCGCTAAGTGTCTTTTTTGCTCATCCGATCATCCCCCCCGGCTGACGCCGGGGGCCGCTGAATGTCTTTTTCGTTCGCTCGATCATCCTCCCCGGCTGGTGCCGGGGGCCGTCACCTCCACCGTCTGGTCGGCATCGGCTGACGCCGGGGCGGAATTCTGTACGGGGTCATTGGCGGATCAGCTGCACGGCGGAGATGTCCGCCGGCAGGGCGGCGGCAAAGGCCGCGCCGTCCGTCCTCTCCCCCACGATACAGCCGTAGTGGGTGGGGACGGCGATCTGCGGGCGGAGGGCGGCCGCCAGACCGGCGGCCTGGGCGGCGGTCATGGTGTAGGTGCCGCCCACCGGCAGGAAGGCGACGTCACACGACACGGACCGTGCATCGGGGGTATCGTCGGTATCGCCGGCCACATAGACCCGCCGGCCCTCCAGCGTGACCACATAGCCTACCCAGCGGTTCCCGCGGGGGTGGAAGGGCTTGCCGAGGTTATAGGCGAACACGGCGGTGAAGGGCAGGCCCTGCACGGTGTACGCCTCTCCGGGCCGCACCGGCAGCAGCTGCGCCGAGGCAAAGCCGGCCTGCAGCGCCGCCGCCACACACGTCTCCGGCAGCACCAGCACCGCGTCGGGCTTCATCACCCGGCGGATATCCTCCGGGGAGAAGTGGTCATAGTGGTCGTGGGTGACGAATACCACGTCCGCATCGCAGGGCGCGTCCGCCACGCGGAAGGGGTCGAACCACACCGTCATCGCGCCGGCATAGCGGATGCTGCTGTGGCAGTTGATGGAAAAACGGCTCAAGATGTCATCCATGGAGCACCTCCCTTTTCTGTATCGCTTTCAGTATAGCACAGGCAGCGGAAAAGGGCAAGAAAGCCGGGGCGAACCCTTGCGTTTCCGGCCAAAATATGGTAAGGTAACAGCCGTTGAGTCGTATCGTGCGGAGGTGCATACATACATGAAAGTTCTCCAGTGGTGCCGCGCCAACGCCATGCCGGTGATCGCGGTGCTGGCGGCGGCCGTCACCGCCGTATTCGTGCCGCCGGACAGCGCCTATCTCGGGTACTACGACGTGAAGACGCTCTCATGCCTGTTCTGCATACTGGCGGTGGTGTGCGCCCTGCGGGGCGCGGGACTGTTCCCCCTGCTGGCGCAGCGGCTGGTGCGGGCGTTTCACACGGCCCACAGCGCCGTGACGGCGCTGGTTGTCGTTACGCTGATCGGCTCCATGCTGCTGACCAACGACACGGCGCTGCTGACGTTTCTGCCCCTGAGCTGGTTCGTGCTGGAGGGCACAGGGCAGACGAAGCACACGGCGCTGACGTTCATATTGCAGAACTGCGCCGCCAATCTGGGCGGGATGCTGACGCCCTTCGGCAATCCGCAGAACCTATACCTATTTAATCATTATACGATCCCCAATGGGGAGTTCCTGACCATCATGCTGCCGCCGTTCCTGCTGTCCACGGCGCTGATCCTGGCGTGCTGCCTGCTGATTCCCCGGGAGACACTGACGGTACCGGCGCAGGAGACGCCGGTGGACAAGCGCCGGTGCATCGTGTACGGCGTACTGTTCTGCACGGCTGCGGCCATGGTGCTGCGCGGCATACCGTATTGGCTGGGGCTGGCCGCCATCACGGCGGCGCTGCTGGTGCTGGACCGCCGGGCGCTGCTGAGCGTGGACTGGGGGCTGCTGGTGACGTTCGCGGCGTTTTTCACCTTCTCGGGCAATATGGCCCGGATAGAGCCTGTGCGGACACTGTTCCGGCAGCTGCTGGCCCACGGGGCCATGCCGGTGGCGGCGCTGACCAGTCAGGTCATCAGCAATGTGCCCGCGGCCATACTGCTCAGCCAGTTTACCGACGATTACCCGGCGCTGCTGGTGGGGGTGAACATCGGCGGGGCGGGGACGCTGGTGGCGTCGCTGGCCAGCCTGATCACCTTCCGGGAGTATACGAAGCACGTCAAAGGACAGACCGGACGGTTCCTGGCACTGTTCTCCGCCGTCAGCTTCGGCTTTTTGGCCGTGCTGCTGGCAGCCATGACGTTTTTGACGCAATAGACCGTGCGCCGGGGCTGCACGGGGGAAAGGAGGCCGATGGGTCATGCTCAGCAATCTGCAAGTCTGCTTTAACGCCGTGATGCCCCTGTTTCTTATTATGGGACTGGGCTACGGGGTCAAGTGTCTGGGCGGTATCCGGGTGGAGGACGTGCCCGGACTGAACAAGATGGCGTTCCGGTTCTTCATGCCGGTAATGCTGTTCTGGAACCTGTACACCTCCACCATCGACCAGGCGGTGCAGCCGAAGCTGCTGCTGTTCGCCGTGGGGGCCACGCTGGTGATGTACGGCCTGTCCCTGGCCATCGTGCTGCCCACGGAGAAGGACCACGAAAAGCAGGGCGTGAAGATACAGGGTATGTACCGCAGCAACCTGGCCATTATCGGCCTGCCGCTGGCCACGGTGCTGGTGCCCGGAGCGGACATGGGACCGGTGGCCATGCTGGCGGCCATCATCGTACCGCTGTTCAACGTGCTGGCGGTCATCACCCTGACGGCGTTCCGGGGCGAGAGACTGCCCGCCGGAAGGCTCATCAAAATGGTGGCCACCAATCCGCTGATCCTGGGTTCCGCCGTGGGGCTGGTGTTCCTGGGCACCGGCTGGAGGCTGCCTACGGCGCTGGAGTCGGCGGTGCACCAGGTGGCCGCCATGACCAGCCCGTTCATGCTGTTCCTGCTGGGGGCCTTCTTCCGGTTCAGCGGCCTGCGCCGGTACCGGAGGGACCTGATCGAGGTGTGTGTGGTGCGGCTGTTCCTGATGCCGGCGCTGCTGCTGACGGCGGCGTTTCTGATCGGCATACGGGGCGTGGGCTTCGCGGGACTGATCAGCGTGTTCGCCAGTGCCACGGCCATCGCCTCCTTCACCATGACACAGCAGATGGGCGGCAACGCGGAGCTGGCTGGGGACATCGTGGTGTCCACCAGCGCGCTGTGCATCGTGACCATGTTCGCCTGGTCGGTGCTGTTCAAGGCACTGGGCGCGTTCTGAGGCTGAAAAAGATACAAGACCGACGGCTCAGCCGTCGGTCTTTGTGTTATCCGGTTTTTGTCCGTGCCGACGGCAGACGGCGCGGTAGATCACATAGCCCACACCCGCCACAGCCAGGGCGAGAGCGAAGGCAATGACCGCCGCCCGGTAGTTCTGCTCCCCCAGGGCGCTGCCGCCCACGGTGGAGGTGACGATGGAGGGCAGGCGGCCCACTGTGGCGATCAGCAGCCAGGTCCCCCACGGCAGGTCCGTCAGGCCCGCGAAGTAGCACAGCAGGTCCTTGGGCGTACCGGGAACGGTGAAGATCAGCCAGAACAGGGCGGTGCGCTTGGGGGAGGTATGGAGGAGAAAATGGAGCTTTTCCAGCTTGTCCGCCGGGAAGAACACCTCCACCAGACCGCGGCCCCAGCGGCGGACCAGGGCAAAGACGGTCACGCTGCCCAGCACGGCACCGAGCAGGCACAGGGCCGTGCCCGCCCAGGCGCCGAAGGCGTAGCCCCCGGCGATCTCCAGCGGCTCGCCGGGGATAATGGCCACCAGCACCTGCAGAAACACCATGGCCGCGTAGGCCAGCGGCCCCCAGGCGCCGTGGCCGTCTACCCAGGCGCGAAACTGCTCCGGCTGGCGGGCAAAGCGGACCATGGGCCGCCCCACGAACCAGGCCAGCGCCGCCGACAGCAGAACGAATATGACGATGGCCAGTACGGACAGCGTTTTTTTCTGTTGTTCGGTCAGCGTGCGCTTCACGGGCGATACCTCTTTTTCTTGTACTACCCGCAGGATACCACGATTTTCGGAAAATCATGTGAACGAAACGTTAAGATTTGCTTATAAAATGTCAGCCCCCGGGTTCCCGGGGGCTGCATTTTACTCATGAGTATGCACATTGATAAACTCCGCCTTCAGCTTGGAGTAGAGGATGGTCTGGCTGCTGTAGAGCCCGCAATAGCCGGAGAGCAGGTAGCTGAGGGCGCAGGCAGCGGCGAAATAGACCAGACCGCCGGAGCCGAAGAGCTCGATGCTGAGGATAACGGAGGCGATGGGGCAGTTCACCGCGCCGCAGAACACGGACACCAGGCCGATGGCGGCGGCAAAGGCGGGCGGCAGGCCCAGCAGTCCGCCGAACACGCAGCCGAAGGTCGCGCCCACGAAGAACGACGGCACCACCTCGCCGCCCTTGAAGCCGCAGCCGATGGTGACGGCGGTGAAGGCCAGCTTCAACAGCCAGGCCCAGGGGTCCGCCTGGCCGGACAAGGCGCGCGCCACCACATCCATGCCCGCGCCGTTATAGTCCGTAGTACCCAGCAGCAGCGTGGCGGCTACGATCACGCAGCCGCCCGCGGCGGCACGGAGGAAGGGATCCTTCAGGACACGGGCGGCCAGGTGCTCGGTGATGTGCAGGCCGCGGCAGAAGAGGATACTCACCAGAGCGCAGCCCACAGCCAGCACCGCCACAAGGCCCAGGGTGGGCCAGGCCAGCGCCGGCATGGCCACGGTGAAGCGGGTGGGCTCCACGCCCATGAGGAGAGCGATGTAGTAGCCGGTCAGAGAGGCGGTGATGCAGGGCAGCAGCCCGGCGTAGTACAGCACACCCACGCTGATGACCTCCAGAGCGAAGATGGTGGCCGTCAGGGGTGTGCCGAAGAGGGCGGAGAACACGCCCGCCATGCCGCAGAGGGTGGCCAGGGGCAGGTCCTTCTCCCCCAGGCGCAGCAGCGTGCCGGTGCGGTAGCCGATGCCGCCGCCGATCTGGAGCGCCGCGCCCTCGCGGCCGGCGCTGCCGCCGCACAGGTGGGTGATGACTGTGGAGACGAAGATCAGCGGCACCAGAAGGGTGGGTATTTTTTTGCCGAAGTGGACGGACTCGATGACGGCGTTGGTGCCCGCGCCCTCCAGCCGGCACAGCCTGTACAGCAGGGCGATGACCACGCCGCCCAGGGGCAGCAGGTACAAAATCCAAGAGTGGGCCAGGCGGACGTTGGTGGCACAGTCGACGCCCAGGTGGAACAGCGCGCCCACGAAGCCGCCCACGCCGCCCACCAGTGCGCCCACCGCCAGCCATTTCAGCAGGGCAGTGACGTACAGACTGTAGTGTGTGATGCGCTCCTTTACCTTCTCCATGGCCGTGCCGCCTCCTGTAACGTTCTCTTTGCAGACGATTATTCTACCATCTATGCGGGAGTGTGTCAAACCCTGTCGGATAAACTTTCAGCAGGGCTGAAAAATTTTCAGTTTATCTGACTTTTTTTCATTTTCCCTGTTGATTATGGCGCGGTGTTGCCGTATACTATATATTACCAAACGCAAAAGGCACAAGGAAGACCCAACAATATACAAATAGGAGGAAAACCACATGAAATACGGTCGTACTTTTAATTTCTCCGCCGGTCCCGCCATGATGCCGGAGCCCGTGCTGGAGGAGATCCGCGACGAGATGATGAACTACCGCGGCAGCGGTATGTGCGTCATGGAGATGAGCCATCGCTCCAAGGTGTTCCAGCAGATCATCGACGAGGCCGAGGCCGATCTGCGCGAGCTGATGAACATCCCCGACAACTACAAGGTGCTGTTCATCCAGGGCGGCGCTACCCTGCAGTTCGCCGCTGTGGCGTGGAACCTGATGAAGAACGGCAAGGCCGTGTACATCGAGACCGGCGCGTGGTCCAAGAAGGCCATTGCCGAGGCTAAGAAGTACGGCGAGGTCATCGTAGCCGCCTCCTCCAAGGATAAGAATTACAGCTATATCCCCGACTGCTCCGATCTGGACATCCCCGAGGACACCGACTATGTGTACATCTGCGAGAACGAGACCATCCACGGCGTGACCTGGAACAAGCTGCCCAACACCAAGGGCCATGTGCTGGTGTCCGACCAGTCCTCCATGTTCCTGAGCAAGCCCTGCAACGTGTCCGACTACGGCATGATCTACGCCGGCGTGCAGAAGAACGTGGGCCCCGCCGGCATGGTGGTGGTCATCATCCGCGAGGATCTGATCCGCGAGGACATCGACCCCAAGATGCCCGTCTACATGAGCTACAAGACCCATGCCGACAACGGCTCCATGTACAACACCCCCAACTGCTGGGCGATCTACTGCTGCGGCAAGGTGTTCAAGTATCTCAAGAGCATCGGCGGCCTGGAGGAGATGCACAAGCGCAACATCGCCAAGGCCAAGGTCATCTATGACTTCCTGGATCAGTCCAAGATGTTCAAGGGCACCGTGGAGCCGGAGTTCCGCAGCCTGATGAATATCCCCTTCGTCACCGAAAGCGCCGAGCTGGACGCCGAGGTGGTGGCCGCCACCAAGGCCGCCGGTTACGACAACCTGAAGGGCCACAAGTCCGTGGGCGGCCTGCGCGCCAGCGTGTACAACGCCATGCCCATCGAGGGCGCCCAGGCGCTGGTGGAGTTCCTGAAGAAGTTTGAGGCCGAGCACACCAAGTAAAACCTGTTAAAGGGGGAGCAAGCTCCCCCTTTAATGGCAAATTCCGACAACAAAACGTATTTTAAAAGGAGAGTATTACCATGCGTATTCTGGTTACTGACGGTATGGATAAGACCGCGATGGCGGAGCTGCGTGAAATGGGTCACGAGGTCGTGGAGCAGTTCTATGAGCCCGATCAGCTGGGCAAGGCGCTGCGTGATTTCGACGTGGTGGTGGTCCGTTCCAAGACCAAGGTCCGCGCCAACCACATCGACGAGGCCAAGGGCAGCCAGCTGAAGCTGATCATCCGCGGCGGCGTGGGCGTGGACAACATCGACGTGGACTACGCCAAGGCCAACGGCATCGACGTGAAGAACACCCCCAAGGCCTCCTCCCAGTCCGTGGCGGAGCTGGCTATGGGCCATATGTTCTCCTGCGCCCGCTACATCTCCATCGCCGGCCACACCATGCGTGAGGACAAGTGGGAGAAGAAGGCCTACGGCAAGGGCATTGAGCTGCAGGGCAAGACCCTGGGTATCGTGGGCTTCGGCCGCATCGGCCAGCACCTGGGCGTGATGGCCAAGGCCATCGGCATGAAGGTCGTGGCGTTCGACATCTTCCACATCCCCGGCATCGAGGAGCAGCTGGGCATCCCCTATGTGGAGATGGATGAGCTGCTGGCCATGTCCGACTTCGTATCCGTGCACGCCCCCGCTGTGGACGGTGGCGCTCTGATCTCCGCCGAGAACATCGCCAAGATGAAGGACGGCGTGGTGGTCATCAACACCTCCCGCGGCACCAACGTGGACGAGGCCGCCCTGCTGGCCGCCCTGGAGTCCGGCAAGGTGCGCGCCGCCGGTCTGGATGTGTACGCCGACGAGCCCGCCACCAACAAGGCGCTGTACAGCCATCCCATGGTGTCCTGCACGCCCCACATCGGCGCTGCCACCAACGAGGCCCAGAAGCGCATCGGCGCGGAGATCGTGGACATTATCAAGGCCATGTGACCTGCTGAAAAGCATATAAAAAAGAGACTGCTTTCGCAGTCTCTTTTTTTGCGCTTTTCTTTTGGCAGGCTGTGTCTCCGGGTGGAGCACAGCGCCGTTTTCTTTGTACACCCCTTAGATGCGCGCAGGGCAAAAAAGGTTCCATGGCTTTTGAAAGAATTTTTCTGTCCGTTTTTTTGGACAGCAGCCTTGCTATGATGGGGAAAACACAGCAAGGAGGACGTTTTTATGACAGCCATCACGATGATCTGCACGGTGTGCGGGGCGGCGGCGCTGAGCCGGGGCATTCTGCGGCTGCTGGACGTTATCGACGGACAGGAACGCTGACGCAAGTAGACGTTGACAAGTTTTCTATCTGCCTATATAATATTTTCATTCAAAAAAAGCGATATCAGCTTGTTAAGTTCCCGTTAATGCTAATATTCTATATCAGATAGAGAGGTCTTGTATGGATATCTTTGAGAAGTGCTTTGCGCCGTCCCTGGCGGGGGAATTGAAGGAAAAGGGCGTGTACCCCTACTTTCACGCCCTGCAGTCCCGGCAGGATGTGGAGGTGCAGATGGAGGGCAAGCGCCGCATCATGCTGGGCTCCAACAACTATCTGGGACTGACTACGGACCCGGAGGTCATCGAGGCCGGCATCCGGGCGCTGGAGCAGTACGGCACCGGGTGCTCCGGGTCGCGGTTCCTCAACGGCACGCTGGAGATGCATCTGGAGCTGGAGGCGGAGCTGGCGAGGTTCCTGCGGAAGCCGGGGGTGGTGACCTTCGGCACCGGGTTCCAGTCCAACGTGGGCATTATCTCCGCGCTGGTGGGGCGGCACGACTACGTGATCTGTGACCGGGAGAACCACGCCAGCATCTACGCCGGGTGCCAGCTGTCCTACGGCAAAATGCTGCGCTATCGCCACAGCGACATGGCGGAGCTGGAAAAGTGCCTGCAGAAGGTGCCGGAGACGGCCGGAGCGCTGATCGTCACCGACGGTGTGTTCTCCATGGGCGGCGACATCGCCAAGCTGCCGGAGATCTGCGCCCTGGCGAAGCAGTACGGCGCACGGGTCATGGTGGACGACGCTCACGGGCTGGGCGTGCTGGGCGAGGGCGGCCGGGGCACGGCCAGCTACTTTGGCCTGGAGGACCAGGTGGACGTGTACATGGGGACCTTCTCCAAGTCGCTGGCGTCGCTGGGCGGCTATATGGCCGCCAGCGCGGAGGTGGCGGATTTCGTGCGGCACGCATCGCGGCCGTTCATCTTCTCGGCGTCCATCCCGCCGGCCAACTGCGCCACGGCGCTCTCGGCCCTGCGGAAGCTGGAGGCGCATCCGGAGCTGCCGGAGCGCCTGCGTGCCCTGAGTCTGTATGCCCGGAAGGGGCTGACGGACCGGGGACTGACCATCCGGCCCTCGGCGCTGGAGGCGCCTACGCCTATCATCCCCATCTACACCTATGAGACGTACCGGACGCTGCGGGTAGCGGCGGAGATCTATGACCGGGGCGTATATGTGAACCCCACGCTGCCGCCGGCCACGCCGGAGGGTGAGGCACTGCTGCGGACCAGCTATATGGCCACCCACACGGAGGCCCTGCTGGACGAGGCCATGGACATCATCGGGGAGGTGATGGCCCGTGAGTAAGGTCGCTGTCGTCACCGGCGGCACCTCCGGCATCGGACGGGCTACCGCCCTGGCGCTGAAGGACGCGGGCTATACCGTGTATGAGCTGTCCCGCCGGGCGGAGGGCGTGGAGGGTCTGCACCACATCTCCGCCGACGTGACGGACCAGCAGGCCGTCAACGATGCCGTGGCGCAGATCATGGCGGCGGAGGGGCACATCGACGTGCTGGTGAACAACGCGGGCTTCGGCATCTCCGGGGCTATCGAGTTCACGGAGACGGCGGAGGCTAAGGCGCTGTTCGACGTCAACTTCTTCGGCATGGTGAACATGAACCGGGCCGTGGTGCCCCTGATGCGGCAGGCGGGCCGGGGAAGGATCGTGAACCTGAGCTCCGTGGCCGCACCGGTGCCCATCCCCTTCCAGGCCTATTACTCCGCCACCAAGGCGGCTGTCAACGCCTACACCATGGCGCTGGCCAACGAGCTGCGGCCCTTCGGCGTAACGGTATGCGCCGTGATGCCGGGGGATATCCACACGGGCTTTACCGCCGCGCGGCGGAAGGTCAGCGCCGGGGACGACATCTATCAGGGACGCATTTCCCGGTCCGTGAAACGCATGGAGCACGATGAGGAGACGGGCATGGACCCGGCCAAGGCCGGGGCGTACATCGCCAGCGTAGCCATGCGGGAGGGACACCACCACCCGCTGTACGCCATACGCTTCGACTACAAGTTCTTCACCTTCCTGGCCAAGGTGCTGCCGGCACGGTTTTTGAACTGGCTCATCTACTGCCTGTACGGAAAATAAGGACAAAGGCCCTCCCCGGTGGGGAGGGCCTTTCTTTACACGATACGCCGCCCCCGGCTGAGCCGGGGGCGGCGTGGTTCACTTCTTCAGCTGAAGGGTCTTTTCGTAGGCGGCAATGACGGCGTTCATGGCGGCGGCGCGGAGGCCGCCCTCCTCCAGCGCGCGGACACCGGCAATGGTGGTGCCACCGGGGGAACAGATCTCGTCCTTCATCTGCCCGAAGGGCTTGCCGCTCTCCAGGGCCAGCCGGGCCGCGCCCAGCAGCATCTGGGCCGCAAAGGTATTGGCCTTGTCACGGGGCAGGCCGCAGGTGACGGCACCGTCGGCCAGTCCCTCCATGAACAGGCAGGCAAAGGCACCGCCGCAGCCGGCCACGGCGCTGCCCGCGTCGATCAGGTGCTCCGGCAGAGCCTCCAGCCGCCCGGAGGCGGCCATGTCCGCCAGGAAGGCGTCCAGCTGTGGTTTCGTCAGCAGGGCGTTGGCATCGTACAGCGTCAGCCCCGCCCCCACGGCGCAGGCGGTGTTGGGCATGATACGCAGGATGGGGCAGCCGGGAGCAGCCTGCTCCAGCGCGGCGATGGTGACGCCGGCGGCCATGGACACCAGCACGGGCTTGTCCGTCCGCTGTGCCAGCGTGGGGGCCAACTGGGCCAGCACGCCGGCGATGAGGTTGGGCTTGACGCCCAGGAAGATATAGTCACAGGCAGCGGCGATGTGGGCAGCGGTGTCCGCCCGGGCTCCCAGCTCTGCTGCCAGGGTCTCCGCCTTGGCGGGCGTGCGGTTGTTGAGATACACATCTGAGGGAGAGACTTCCCTGACCAGGGCGCGGGCCAGCGCCCCGCCCATGTTGCCGGTGCCGATAAAGCCATAGGTCATGGTGATACACCTCGTTCCTGATTTTTTGTCCATTATAATGCAGCGCGAGACGGAGTGCAACAAATAAATTCCCGCGGCGGGAGTTTCGCCGCCGCGGTGAGGACGAGGGACCCCTCATCCGGCGCTGCGCGCCACCTGTCTCCCTGCGGGTCGGTCGGTCCGCGGGTCTGACACGCCACCGGCGTGTCATTCAACACCGCGGACCCCCAAGGGGAAGGCGAATGGGGGCGTCCTTCAGGGGTGCCTGTCTTCCCCGCTGATCCTCAGATGAAGGCTTGGGGTAGGTGCAAAAAAGGACCGCCGGAAGGCGGTCCTTTTTGCGGTATCGGTTTACTTAGCGGCCTTGGCGGCTTCACGGCCGGCGCGGAAGGCCTTGAGGTTCAGCTCCTTGACCTTGGCGGGGACCGTCTCGGCCACGACCTGCTCCCAGTCGATCTCGGGGCAGCCCAGGGAGTCACACATGGCACCGAAAAGCACCACGTTCATGCACTTGGGATTGCCCAGCTCAATGGCGATATCGCTGGCGGGGACGGCGATGGTTTTAAAGTTCTTCTGCATGGCCTCGATGCAGCCCTCGGGATACGCCTCGGCACCGGAGGCGATGGTGGTGGACTTGATGGCGTAGTCATTGATGACGGCCACGCCGTTGGGGTTCAGGAACTCCGCATAGCGGACAGCCTCCATTTTCTCCAGCGCCACCATGATATCGGCCTCGCCCTTGCCGAACACGGGGCCGTAGACCTTCTTGCCCCAGCGGACCTGGGTGGACACGGAGCCGCCGCGCTGGGCCATGCCGTGGACTTCGCTCTGCTTGACATCGTAACCGGCCTTCATAAAGCCGTTGGACATGATCTTAGAGATCAGGATGGCGCCCTGACCGCCAACGCCGACCAACAGGCAGCTTTTCACATCGTTCATGTTACTTCTCCTCCTTTTCAATAGCACCAAAGGGGCAGGCCTGGGCACAGACGGTGCAGCCCACGCACTGGGTACGGTCGATGAACGCCTTGCCGTTCTCCATGGAGATGGCGGGGCAGCCCACCTTCAGGCAGCTCTTGCAGCTCTTGCACTTGTCGGCGTTGACGACGCACATACCGGTGTCGTGCTTCACGCGCTTGATAAGCAGGCAGGGACGACGGGTGACGATGGCGGGGTGCTTGCCCTCGTTCAGGGCGGCCACAGCGTCGTCCACGGTCTTCTTCATGGCGGTCAGGTCCTGAGGATCCACGGTGAAGACAGGGGCGAAGCCATAGGCCTCCAGCACCTTCTCCACGCTGATCATGGGGGCGGGCTCGCCCATCAGGGTGAAGCCGGAGCCGGGGTTGTCCTGGTGGCCGGTCATGCCGGTGATGCGGTTATCCAGCACGCAGGGGATCATGCGGCCGTTGTTGTAGATGATCTCGGCCGCGCCGGTCATGCCGGAGTGGAAGAACGTGGAGTCGCCCATGACGCCGAAGACCACCTTATCGGTGACGCCCTCGCGCTGGAAGGACTTGGCCATGCCCATGCCGGCGGAGAAGCCGCCGCCCATGCAGATGCACACGTCCATGCAGTTCAGCGGAGGCGCGAAGCCCAGGGTGTAGCAGCCGATGTCGCCGGTGACCACATAGTTCTTGTTCTTGGACAGGGTGTAGAAGAAGCCGCGGTGGGGGCAGCCGGGACACAGTGCGGGGGGACGCTTGGCGACCTTGACCTCGTCCACGGTCTTGTACGCGGGCTTGATGCCCAGCACGCGCTCGCGCACCAGCTCGGTGTTCAGCTCATACAGCTTGCCGGTCAGTTCCTTGCCGACGCAGTCGATGCCGGCGGCCTTGATCTCGTCCTCCATGAAGGGGTCCAGCTCCTCGATGATGTAGAGCTTCTCCACCTTCTTGGCAAAGTCGCGGATCAGGTCCATGGGCAGCGGATAGGTCAGACCCAGCTTCAGGAAGGACGTACCCTCGGGGAACACCTCCTTGGCGTACTGGTAGCTGATGGAGGCGGTGATGACGCCCACCTTGCCGTCGCCCAGTTCCACCTTGTTCAGGCCGTTCTCCAGGGCGCGGGTACAGCCGTACTCAGCCAGCTTCACCAGGCGCTCCTCCACGATGGGGTGGTTCAGGTAGGCGTTGGCGGGGGCGCAGACGTACTTACGGGTGTTGCGGGCGTAGGTGGGGGCCACGTGCTCCACACGCTCGCCGAACTCCACCAGGCCCTTGCTGTGACAGACGCGGGTGGTGGTGCGGTACAGCACGGGGGTGTCGAACTCCTCGGAGATCTCGCAGGCCAGGCGGACAAAGTCCTTGCACTCCTGGGCGTCGCTGGGCTCCACCATGGCGATCTTGGCGGCGCGGGCGTAGTGGCGGTTGTCCTGCTCATTCTGGGAGGAGTGGCAGGAGGGATCGTCGGCGGTGACGACCACGTAGGCGCCGTTGACGCCCATGTAGCCGGCGGTGAACAGGGGGTCGGCGGCCACGTTCAGGCCCACCATCTTCATGGTGCAGAAGGAACGGGAGCCGGCCACGGACGCGCCGTAGGCCACCTCGGTGGCGACCTTCTCGTTGGGGGCCCACTCACAGTACACGTCCTTGCCGTACTGGGGCAGGTTCTCCAGGATCTCGGTGCTGGGGGTTCCGGGATACGCGGAACAGACCTTGATACCGGCTTCGTAGACGCCGCGGGCGGTGGCCTCGTTACCGGACATCAGATGTTTCATAGCAGTTTCCACCTTTCTTGTCTTTTTCCTCTTATTTCCACTTGCAAATCAAAAACGGTTTATCTATATTCCTGCCGGAATATCAGATCAATACTGGCCGGCCTCCTGCTGGCCGCGGAGGACCCGGAGGGCACCCTCCGCCAGGGAGCGCATCTCCTCCTCGCCGGGCAGGCGGATGATGGGCGCGATCTTGCCCACATAGGCGGTGATGTCGTCGCAGAAGAAGTCCTCATAGGCCATGCCGGCGGTGTAGACGATGGCGTCCACGTCGAAGTGCAGCACGGCGGCCATGGCACCGATGTCCTTGGCCAGCTGGTAGACCAGGGCCTGATAGGCCTCCACGGCCTTGGGGTCGCCCTCCACCACCTTGGCGCAGACCACGCGGAAATCGGTGGTGCCCAGATAGGAGAACATACCGGCGCGGCGGCCGAAGGTACGCTTGACCTCGTCCTTGGTCTTACCGGAGAAGCAGTAGTTGATGAGCTGGTTCACCGGCAGGCCGCCGGCGCGGTCCATGCCCATGGCGCCCTCGTCCTTGACGTTGCAGACATCCACCACGCGGCCGTGCTGATGCGCACCCACGCTGACGCCGCCGCCCAGGTGGCAGACGATGAGGTTCACGTCCTCATACTTTTTGCCCAGCTTCTCGGCGGCCTTGCGGCCCACGGCCTTGTGGTTCAGGGCGTGGAACTGGCACAGACGGCGGAACTCGGTAAAGCCGGTGTAGTGCGCCACCTCGGTCATCTCGTCCACGCAGACCGGGTCCACAAAGAAGGCGGGAATGCCCACCATGTCGCCCAGCTTACGGGCCAGGTAAGCGCCCAGGTTGGAGGGATGCTCGCCGTAGGGCGCGGCCTCTACGTCGGCCATGACCTTGTCGTTGACGGCGTAGGTGCCGGAGGGAATGGCCCGGTACAGACCGCCGCGGCCGCAGACGGCGGCAAAGTCGGACAGCTTATAACCGGCCTCGGTGACGGCCTTGAGAATGGCCTCCTTACGGTAGTCCGCCTGGTCGATGACCCGGGGGAAGCGGTCCAGCTCCTCGGCGGAGTGGTCGATGGTCACTTTGAAGAGCTGTTCCTCGTCCTCGAACACCGCGATCTTGGTGGAGGTTGCGCCGGGGTTGATGATCAACAGCTTCATAGTCTCTCTCCTTTTCTGTCACGCCCGGCGGGCGGTTTTCGTTAAACTTTTCACCGAACCACTCGGTGATTATACTTTATTATGGCACCGCTGATCCGGGATGTCAACGGCGATTTTGGCATTTCCGAAAAGTCGGCGTTTCGCACAAAAAAAGACCGCGAGCGCTGTTGAAAACAACGTTCACGGTCTTTAACTTATTCCTCGTGCCGCAGGGCTGTCCGCTCAGATATCATTTGCCATTTCGCCTATCATTCCCAGCATATCCCTCAAGGCCGTTATCCCCGGTACTGCCAGCACATTGATGAGGATCACCGTAATGATAAGCACAACCAGCCCGCCGATAAGACCCACCAGCGACAGCACGAAGGCTATCGTTCGCTTGTCTCCGGTATAGCCCTCTTTCTTTGCCTTGTCAGTCCATACCAAGCCGAGGATGCCCAGTACAACAGATGCCACGGCAGAGTAGCCGAAAAACCAGAATACCACGGCGGCAATGCCCATTATCAAGCCCGCAACAGCTGTGTTTTCGCCCGGCTCCCGCCCACTCTCCGGCGGCCGCCTCTCTTCACTCTTACCCATCCGCTCCTCCTTTTCTGTGTATGCCTCTACTCACTCCTCGTGCCGCCAGCCCTCCAGCAGCGCGGCGGCCATACGGCGGCCGCGGCGGGGCAGGTCGAAAGCACCTTCGTAGATACGCCACTCCAGCAGCATACCGCGGTGCAGGGCCACCAGGTCCGCCACCAGCTCCTCGCGGTCGCGGTCGTGGTGGATCGTGCCCTCCTGCTTGCAGCCGTCCACCAGCTCACGCAGAACGCGGAAATACACGCGCTTCTCGTTGTCCCGCAGGATGCCCTGCTGGGGATAGCGGATGCCGTGGATAAAGCTGCGGTAGAGGGACGGGTCCTCGGCGCTGATGACCAGGGTCTGACCCACAAAGTCCAGCAGCTTATCGTGCCAGGAGTTGGCCTCGTCGGCCAGGTAACTCGCCTCCAGCACGCTGTACTGGGCGTCCACGCTGCTGGTCACCTGGATGACCAGCTCGTCTTTGCTCTTGAAATAGTGGTAGATGTTGCCCACGGAGCAGCCCACCGCCTGGGCGATCTGCTCCACAGAGACATTCTCAAAGCCCTCCTTGTCGAACAGCTCCAGCGCTACGTTCTGGATACGACTACGCATTTCCAGGGCCTGTTTTTTCCGGGGGGTAAGCTCCTTTTTCATAGAGATATACGCACTCCTTCGGTGAATGGTTTTTTCTATCATAACAAGTTTTGGGCGGCAGGTCAAGGCATGAACGCGCCGGAAAACAATAAGTTTGGAAATTTTGAAAAAAGGGGTTGACAATTCAGCCGGTACATACTATAATCTCACTTGTTCGACGCGCGAGTGGTGGAATTGGCAGACTCGCTAGATTCAGGTTCTAGTGCTCATTACGGGCGTGCGGGTTCAAGTCCCGCCTCGCGCACCAAAAGAAAAGAGACATCCTTTCGGATGTCTCTTTTCTTTTGGTGCGGCGATTTTGCTGCGCGAAAACCAAGGCCGCCAGCGGCGGCCCTTGACATGGCACCCACTCCGGGACAAAAAAGGAGACGGCAAAGGCCGTCTCCTTTTTTGCTTGTAAACAGTCAACCGATAAATCCGCCCATATCCGGTACACCGTTATCCGGCGGACCGTCCATAGCATCATCGTGGTCGCCGTCCGGCATATTGAAGTCGTCGTCCGCCTCGTCGCCAAAAAAGCCGTTCCATCCGCCCTGCATCATAAAGGCGTCCTCCACCACGATCTCGTCGTGGCCCTCGATCAGCTCACGCTGGTAGTTCAGCACGGAGCCGGTAACGGTGGTCACGTTGCCGTCGCTGTCCGCCATGTTGACGGTGTAGGTGGGGGCGGTGTGCATGGTGCAGACGGCGGTGGGGGCGTTATCCGCCGCCACCAGGGCCGTGTAGACGCGGCTGCCGCGGACGTCCAGGGCGCAGTTCTCCGATGCCAGCATTCCGCTGTCAGCACAGACCGATACGCTGGTCAGGCCGGAGCAGGAGAAGAAGTCCTTGTTGGGCAGGTCCTCGTGGATGGCGCTCATGACCTTGCGGAACACAGCGGAGCAGGGGTTGCCGCTGGCCACGATGCGCTGGTTGTGCTCGTAGCCCGCCCAGACGGCGCAGCTGTAATAGGGCGTGTAGCCCACGAAGTAACGGTCCTTGTTGCTGTTGGTAGAACCGGTCTTGCCGGCGATGTGCATACCGCTGAACTGTGCCTCGTAGCCGGTACCGTTCAGGGCGGCCTCCTGCAGCAGATGGTTGATGATAGCCGCCGTGGTGTTCTTCATGGCCACGGTGGACTGGGCCTCGTTCTCCAGCACCACGTTGCCGTTGGCGTCCTCCACACGGATGAAGGTACGGGGCTTGGTGTACACGCCCTCGTTGACGAAGGTCGCGAAGGCCGCGGACATCTCCTCGGTGGTGACGCCCTTCTCAAAGCCGCCCAGAGCCATGTTGCCCACCTGCTGGGAGTCGGTGTAGGTCAGGTTCTCGAAGCCCAGCTTGTCCACCAGGAAGTCGTAGGAATTGCTGACGCCGTAGGCCAGGTTCGTCCGCACGGCACAGGTATTCAGGGACTGGGCGATGGCGGTGTGCAGCGCCGTCAGGCCCTGATAGCGCCAGTTGGCGTTGCGGGGCCAGACCTCGCCGTTGAGCAGCATGGGATAGTCGTCGATGACCGACGCGCCGTTGATGGTGCCGTCGTCCAGTGCCGGGGCGTAGGTGGACACAGGCTTGATGGCAGAACCGCACTGCCGGGCGTTCACAGCCCAGTTCCAGCCGCGGTCCACCACCTTTTCACCGGCACCGCCGATCATAGCCACCACATAACCGTTGGTGGGATCCACGATGGTCAGGGCGATCTGCAGCTGATCCTCCACCTGCTCACCGGCGGCGTTCGTATAGCTGCTGGTATAGGGGATATTCTCCAGATTATAGCAGACCTCCTCGGCGATCTGCTGGTACTTGGGGTTCTGGGTGGTGTAGATCTTGTAGCCCCTGCTGTAGACCATGTTGATGGCCTGGTCGTAGGCGGAGACCTTCTTGCCCTCGCTGTTGACCTTTTCGGTGATGCCCAGCTTCTCCACCAGTGCCTCGGCCACATCGGTGATCATGGCATCGGTGAACCAGGAGTTGCTGCCCTTGATGGTGGGGGTGCTGTCATCCGCCGGGGAGTCGGTATCGTCGCTGGTATCGGTGGTATCCTCCGTGTCCAGCTCGGTGACGGTACCGTCGCTGCCCACATACTTGCCGGAGATGGTGAAGCCGTTGGCAAACTGGATATCCTCGGCCACGGCGGCGTCATACTCTTCCTGGTCGATCTTGCCCTGAGAGAGCATCTCGCTGAGGATGGTCAGCTGGCGCTCCCGGTTGTTCTCGCGGGTCCAGGAGCTGATGAAGGGATCGTACATGGAGGGGTTGTTGGTGATGCCCATCATGCTGGCACACTCGGCCAGCGACAGCTCGGACACGTCCTTGCCAAAATACACCCGCGCCGCCGTCATCACGCCGGAGCAGCGCTGGCCGAAGTAGACCTCGTTCAGGTAGGCTTCAAGGATCTCGTCCTTCTCATAGCGCTTTTCCAGCTCCAGTGCGCGGTAGATCTCCGTGATCTTGCGCTTGACCGTCACCTGATTGTCGCCGGTGACGTTCTTCACCAGCTGCTGGGTGATGGTGGAGCCGCCCTGCACGTTCTTGCCGAACAGGGTGTACAGAATGGCGCGGGTGGTACCCTTCCAGTCCACGCCGTGGTGCTTCTCAAACCGCTTGTCCTCGATGGCGATGGCGGCCTCCTGCAAATACTTGGGAATGTTCTCCAGGTCCACCCAGATGCGGTTTTCGTCCATGTACAGCGTCTGGTACATGACCCACTCCTGGGTGTCGGGGTCCTGGTAATACAGCTCGGTGGAGACCTGGGTCTCGAATTCGTCCAGATAGACCTCCACCTTGCCGCGCATGGCGCTGTTGATGTACGCCATGAAGATACCGGCGAAGATGGACGCCGTAAGCACGAACACCAGCAGCAGCGTGCCGATGATGCGTCCGGCCTTCTTCCAGCCGTTCTTCTGCTTAGGGGTCATGTTCCGCACACGCTCCTGCGCGTCATGCTGCACGCGCCGCGCACCCTCGGCGGCACTGTGCTCTACCCGGCGCGCACCCTCCTTTGCCTCATTTTCTATGTGCCGGGCGCTCTGCCGGATGCGTCCCCAAAAGCCGGTGGACGACGACCGTCTGCGCTTGTTCTCACTCAAGACAGGGCACCTTCCTTTCTTTATTGATGTTCCTGTGTATTCTTTTCGTTCCGGGGTCAAAATTCACATACCAATCCACTATAAGGAACATTCTACCATACTTGTCAAATGCAAAAAAGAGGATTTTTTGCAGAAATCCGCCCGTTTGGCTGCTCAATTCCCGTTATTTTCCCCCATTCCACCGATTTTCAGTCCGACAGATGGCAGAAACTGCCGAACGCTTCCACTTGCGTTTTCTCCAGCTTTCGGGTATACTATGGATATAAAGACAAAGGAGGACTCTCCCATGAGCGAGGAATTCGGCCCCAACTTCATCACCCTGACCGACGAGGACGGCAACGACATTGAACTGGAATACGTGGACGCGCTGGAGCTGGACGGCCAGACCTACATGGCGTTCTTCCCCGTGGTGGAGGATGATGCCGACGAGGAAGCCGCCGAGGAGTACGGCCTGGTGATCCTGAAGTCCGTTATGGAAAACGGCGAGGAGCTGCTGAGCACCCTGGACAGCGATGAGGAGCTGGATAAAGTCTACGACCTGTTCATGGAGCAGATCCTGTCCGACGAGGACGAGTGATCTTTCGACGGGATTTTTCGTCCTGCCGATGGCGAGACGCCGCCGGCTACGCCGGAAAATGGCTGGATTTTTCGCCAAGACGAGGCGCGGCGGTGCAGCGAAAAAGATACACGCCACTCCTTCGGCAGGATTTTTCGTCCTGCCGATGGCAAAGCGGCGATGGCGTACTTTCTGTACGTCGAGCCGATTTGACGAAGGCAGGGCGGAAAATTGAGCGATGGGCAGCGGTTCTATTTATCCTGACATTGGTTATACGGGACGTCGGATCGGCAGATGGTTTGCAGGCCTCCCGCCTGCCGTATGCGGGCGGATGCTGGAAGCAGTAAAGTCAGCCGGAGACGACCCACCTGCGAGTTGTGCAGGTTATAACATGGCCGCTGCCTGTCGCTGAGCACAAGACCCCCATTCCGAAACGGAATGGGGGTCTTGTGCTCAGTGAGCGCGGTAAAATGTTCACAAATTCCAGGCGTTTCCCTCTTGCGAAAAGGTGCGGTATACGATATAATGACCGAGTATGTTACCAAACAAGGGCGTATTGCGCCCAAAATCGAGAGGAATGAATTTCAATGAGCGCATCAAGAGAAAAGAAGATCCGGCAGGATCTGGCGGCCCAGGGCGTCACCGACCCCAAGAAGATCCGCGAGGCGGAGGAGAAGGCCAAGGCACGCAAGAACAATATCCTGTACGGCGTGATCGCCGGCGTGTTCGTGATCGTGGCCGCGGTACTGCTGGTGTATAACTCCGGCGTGCTGCAGCGCAGCGCCACCGCCGTGACCATCAACGGTGAGAAATATACCGCCGGGCAGGTGGAGTATTTCTACGCCAACGTGAAGAGCAGTCTGTTGAAGAGCGGCTATGCCAGCTTTTACGGCATCGATACGTCCAAATCCCTGGACCAGCAGGTGGTGAGCGACACCATGAAGACCGCGCTGGGTATCGAGGACGAGGGTGATGTCACATGGGAGCAGTATGTCCGCGACACCGCGGTGAAGCAGCTGGCCATGTACGTGCTGACCGCCCAGGAGGCTGAGGCCAACGGCATGGGCGCCGATGAGCACACTCAGGAGGAGCTGGATGCCACTATGGAGGAGCTCAACGCCGCCGCCAAGCAGAACGGCTACTCCACGAAGACGTATCTGAAGCTGATCTACGGCAAGAACATGACCGTGGATACCTTCAAGGAGATGGTGCAGCTGGTGGACGTGGCCACCCATTACCAGAGCCACTACGCCGAGGAGCTGACCTACACCGTCAGCGACCTGGAGACCTACTATCAGGGCAACAAGAGCAGCTTTGACGTGGCCAGCTATGAGTCCCTGTACTTCAAGGGTACCGCCGACAGCACCAAGGACGACGACGGCAACACCGTGGAGCCCACCGATGAGGAGAACGCTGCCGCCAAGGCCAAGGCCGAGAGCGATGCCGCCGCTGTGCTGGCGCGCGTGCAGGGCGGCGAGGCGCTGGAGGATGTGGCCAAGGATTATGAGTCCGCCAGCTACACCAGCACCGATGCCGGCAGCAACAACGGCAGCGACGTGGCCAACTGGGTATTTGACAGCGCGCGCAAGGCCGGTGACAGCGCCGTTGTGGCCAGCGATTCCAACTGCTATGTGGTCGTGTTCCGCAGCGTGGGCCGTCAGGAATACGCCACCAAGGACGTGCGCCACATCCTGTTCAAGGTAGACGAGAGCGCACTGGACAGCGAGGCCGAGACCTATGAGGCCGACCTGCAGGCGGCTAAGGACGCGGCCAAGACCGCAGCCGAGGACGCGCTGGCCCAGTGGAAGGCCGGCGAGGCCACCGAGGACAGCTTCGCGGCCCTGGCCAACGAGCTCAGCACCGATGCCGGCAGCAACACCAACGGCGGTCTGTACACCAAGATCTACAAAAACCAGATGGTCACCGAGTTCAACGACTGGTGCTTCGATGCGAGCCGTCAGTCCGGCGATACCGGCATCGTATACGGTGAGAGCTCTAACTACAAGGGCTATCATGTGATATACTTTGTGGGCGACGATGTGCCCTACTGGCAGGTACAGGCCGAGAACGCTCTGCGCAACACCGACACCGAGGCCTGGCTGGACGGTCTGCTGGACAGCGCCGATGTGGTGCAGGAGAACGGCATGAAGCACGTGGGCTGATGACCGCCCCTTCTTCGAGTCTATGAACGAGCGTTTTCTCAGAACAGAAATGATATTGGGCGCACCCGCCTTGGACAAGCTCCGCCGCAGCCATGTGGCGGTGTTTGGTCTGGGCGGTGTGGGCAGCTACGCCGCTGAGTGCCTGGCACGCAGCGGCGTTGGCACGTTGACGCTGGTGGACCAGGACACGGTATCCGTATCCAACATCAACCGCCAGCTGTGCGCGCTGACCTCCACCGTGGGGCAGTACAAGGCGGAAGTCGCGGCGGCACGTGTGCGGGACATCGACCCGGACACGGTAGTATACCCGATCTGCGCCACCTATGACGCCGCCCATCGGGAGGAATTTTTCTCCCGGAAATTCGATTACATCGTGGACTGCATCGACCTGGTCAGCTGCAAGCTGGACCTGATCCAACAGGCCCGCCTACGGGGAATTCCCATCCTGTCGGCCCTGGGCACCGGCAACAAGCTGGAGCCCGAGCTGCTGCGGGTCACGGATATCTCCAAGACCAGCGGCTGCCCGCTGGCCCGGGTCATGCGGAAGGAGCTGCGCGCCCGGGGGATCCACCACCTGAAGGTGGTGTTCAGCCCGGAGCTGCCCCACGAGACACAGCAGCTGGAAGCGCCGTCACCCGGACGGCGCAGCGTTCCCGCCAGCGTGGCGTGGGTGCCCTCTGTGGCCGGCCTGATGATGGGCGGCACGGTGGTGCGGGATATTATCGAAGATGGAGGTCTTGTACCATGATATTAACAGGCGCGCTGGTCAACGGTGGAGCCATTGTTGTCGGCGGCCTGCTGGGCACCTTCGGCGGCAAGCTCATGCCGGAAAAAATGCGGCAGACGGTGCTTGGTGCTACGGCGCTGGTGTCCATGGGCATCGGCATCTCCGGCGCCATCGGCAGCAGCAACCAGCTCATCCCCATACTGTCGCTGGTCATCGGCGCCGTCATCGGCGAGCTGCTGCACATTGAGGACGGCGTCACCCGGGCGGGCGACTGGCTGCAAAAGAAATTCGGGAAAATGGGTCCCATCACCGACGGCTTCGTCAGCGGCTCGCTGGTGTTCGCCGTGGGCGCTATGGCGGTGATGGGTTCGCTGGACAGTGGTCTGAAGAACGACCACGGCATCCTGCTGGCCAAGTCGGTCATCGACTTTGCCGGATCCGTGGCCTTTGCCAGCTCCATGGGCATCGGGATCGTCTTTTCCGGATTGTCGGTGCTGGCGGTGGAAGGTGTGATGACGCTGCTGGCCTCCCTGCTGACAGGGGTGCTGACCGATGCGGTCATCACCGAGATCTCCGTCACCGGGTCACTGATGATCATCGGCATCACCCTGAACGTGCTGGGCGTCACCAAGCTGCGTATCCTGAACATGACGCCGGCGCTACTGCTGCCCGTTCTGCTGTGCAAATTCATGTGAGCGCTTTAATTAAAAGGAGTACATAGCATGGCTTTTGAAGGCTATACACAGGAGACACTGGACTTTCTGTGGGGCATTCGGTTCAACAACGAACGCTCCTGGTTTCTGGCGCATAAGCAGGACTATGAGGCACATCTCCTGGCCCCCACCCGTGCGCTGGGCGAGCAGGTGTATGAAGCCCTGCACGCGGCATTCCCCAAGGAGCCGTTTCTGCTGAAGCTCTCCCGCATCTATCGGGATGCCCGACGGCTGCACGGGAATGGACCGTACAAGGACCACCTGTGGTTCTGCGTCCGCGCCGGCGGCGAGGACTGGACGGGGCGGCCCACGTTTTACTTTGAGATCGGGCCGGACTATTACAGCTACGGCATGGGCTTTTGGGCGCCGAAGGCGGCGCTGATGGAAGCGTACCGCAAGGCCGTCGACGAGCATCCCGAGGTGCTGGAAAAGCTGGTCAAAAGGTTCAATAAACAGGCGCAATTCACGCTTTCAGGCCCGGAATATGCCAGGAAAAAGACCGCCCCCTCTCCCCTGCTGGCGGCGTGGTACAACAAGAAGTCTATCAATTTACAACATGACGCCGCACCGGACGAGCGTATGTTCTCGCCGGAACTGGCACAGGATATCATTGAGGGCTTCCGGACACTGATGCCGCTGTACAAGTATTTCGATGGTCTGTGCGCCGCGGAAATGGTGTAAAAAACCGCCCTTTTTGGGGTTGACAGCGGGTAAAAAAGCGGGTAAAATACCCCATAATGAATGAGGGAGTAATTCCGCAGCGCCGGTTTTGGCGCGGCGTGGCACACCGTCATCCCGGCGCGGCAGCGCCCGATGTGTCCTGAAAGAATGAGACTCATGCACAGACATAGCCTGTCCGTGCATGAGTTTTTTGTTGTCTTTTGGTTTATTTTCTGTTTCGCTTTTTGTTCTGCTTTTTTGCTTCAAATTATAAAACCATGATATAAAGGAGTAATAGACGATGGAAAAGGAATACAACCGCAGTCCGCAGGAGGTGCTGGAGGAGCTGGGCTCCTGTCCCACCGGTCTGACAGAGGCGGAGGCGGCTGAACGTCTGGCCAAGCACGGCCCCAATAAGCTGAAGGAGGCGGAGAAGCCCTCCCTGCTGCAGCGGTTCCTGGCACAGCTGAAGGACCCCATGCTGCTGATCCTGATGGCAGCGGCGGCGGTGTCCGCCGTGACCAACGCACTCAGCGGCGAGAGCTTCACCGAGGTGTTCATCATCCTGGTGGTGGTGCTGCTGAACGCGGTGCTGGGCGTGGTGCAGGAGAGCAAGGCCGAGGCGGCCATTGAGGCCCTGCAGACCATGACCGCCGCCAAGTGCAAGGTGCTGCGGGACGGCCACCAGGTGGTCATCGAGAGCAGCCAGCTGGTGCCCGGCGACGTGGTGCTGCTGGAGGCCGGCGATGCCGTGCCCGCCGACGGACGGCTGCTGGAGAGCGCCTCCATGAAGATCGAGGAGGCGGCGCTGACCGGCGAGAGCGTCCCTGTGACTAAGGCGGTGGGGCTGCTGACCGGAGACAACGTGCCCCTGGGCGACCGGAAGAATATGTGCTACATGGGCAGCACCGTGGTCTACGGCCGCGGCAAGGCGGTCATCACCGCCACCGGCATGGACACGGAGATGGGCAAGATCGCCGGTGTGCTGGCCCAGACGGAGCAGGAGCAGACGCCCCTGCAGCGCAAGCTGAATGAGCTGGGCAAGACCATGAGCAAGCTGGTGCTGGGCATCTGCGTGTTCATCTTTATCTTTGACCTGGTGGTGGCCGGCGAGTTCACGCTGGACACCGTGCTGAGCACGTTTATGGTGGCCGTTTCCCTGGCGGTGGCGGCCATCCCGGAGGGACTGGCCACGGTGGTGACGGTGGTGCTGAGCATCGGCGTGACCAACATGAGCAAGCAGCACGCCGTGATCCGGCGGCTGACGGCGGTGGAGACGCTGGGCTGCACCCAGGTCATCTGCTCCGACAAGACCGGCACCCTGACACAGAACAAGATGACCGTGGTGGAGCACACCGGCCCCACGGAGCTGCTGGCCACAGCCATGGCGCTGTGCAACGACGCCGCGCTGGAGGAGAACGGCGCCATCGGTGAGCCCACGGAGGCGGCGCTGGTGAACTTTGCCGCTGCCCAGGGGCTGAAGAAGCCTGTGCTGGAGAGCCGCCAGCCCCGCTGCGGCGAGGCCCCCTTTGACTCCGGCCGGAAGATGATGTCCACCATCCACCGCACAGACAACGGCTTTATTCAGTACACAAAGGGCGCGCCGGACGAGGTACTGCGCCGGTGCACCAGCTATACGGAAAGCGGGCAGATCCTGCCCCTGACTGAGGAAAAGCGCACCGCCATTCTGGCGGAGAACAAGGCCATGGCCGACAAGGCCCTGCGGGTCCTGGCGGCGGCGGAGCGCCTGTACGACGCGCTGCCCGACCGACAGGAGCCGGAGGACCTGGAGCAGGACCTCTGCTTCATCGGTCTGGCGGGCATGATCGACCCCATCCGCCCGGAGGTCAAGGCCGCCGTGGCCGAGTGCCGCGCCGCGGGCATCCGCCCGGTGATGATCACCGGCGACCACAAGGATACCGCCGTGGCCATCGGCAAGGAGCTGGGCATCATCACCGACGCCAGCCAGGCCGTTACCGGCAGCGCGCTGGACAGCCTCACCGATGAGGAGCTGGACAAGGCGGTGGAGAAGTACAGCGTCTATGCCCGGGTGCAGCCGGAGCATAAGGTCCGCATCGTCAACGCCTGGCGGCGCAAGGGCGCCATCACTGCCATGACCGGCGACGGCGTCAACGACGCGCCCTCCATCAAGTCTGCGGATATCGGCGTGGGCATGGGCATCACCGGCACGGACGTGACGAAAAACGTGGCGGACATGGTGCTCAGCGACGACAACTTCGCCACCATCGTCACCGCCGTGGAGGAGGGCCGCCGGATCTATGACAACATACGCAAGGCCATCCAGTTCCTGCTGGCCAGCAACATGAGCGAGGTGCTGGGCGTGTTCTTCGCCACGCTGCTGGGCTTCACACTGCTGAACCCGGTGCACCTGCTGTTTATCAACCTGATCACCGACTGCTTCCCCGCCCTGGCCCTTGGTCTGGAGAAGGGTGAGCCGGATACCATGACCCGCCCGCCCCGGGACAGCAAGGACGGCATCTTCGCCGGTGGCCTGGGCTTTGACATCCTGTATCAGGGCGTGCTGATCACGATCATCACCATGACCTCCTACATCATCGGGCACTGCATGGAGGTGGGCTATTTTGAGATGCCCAAGGGCGTGTCCGACGACGGTATGACCATGGCCTTCCTGACCATGAGCATGTGTGAAATCTTCCACAGCTTCAATATGCGCTCCCAGCGCAAGAGCGTGTTCTCGCTGCCCAGCCACAACAAGGTACTGTGGGGCGCGATGATCGGCTCGCTGGCTCTGACAACACTGGTGCTGGAGGTGCCCGTCATCGCCAACGCTTTCGGCTTCACCCCCGTCAGCTGGACGGAGTACGGCGTGGCCCTGGCTCTGGCCTTCCTGGTCCTTCCGGTGGTGGAGCTGGTGAAGCTCATCCAGCGCCGCGCCGCCCGGAGGGCGAAATGACCCCTGCTGACTACGACCGCCTGCTGACGGTTATCCGGGCGCTGCTGGACCGGCAGACGCGGGTCATCGCGGCCATCGACGGCCGCTGCGGCGCCGGGAAAAGCACGCTGGCGGCACAGCTGCAGGCGCAGCTGTCCTGCCGGGTGTTCCACATGGACGACTTCTTTCTGCGCCCGGAGCAGCGCACCGCCGCACGGCTGGCACAGCCGGGCGAAAACGTGGACCACGAGCGCTTTCTATCGGAAGTGCTGCAGCCGGCACTGCGCGGTGAGGCGGTCACCTACCGCCCCTTCCGCTGTGCGCGGCAGGCGCTGGACGAGCCGGTGACGGTCCCGGCGGCGCGCCTGACCATCGTGGAGGGCGCCTACGCCTGCCATCCGGCCCTGTGGGACAGCTACGACCTGCGGGTATTCCTTACCGTGGACGCTGCCGAGCAGCTCCGCCGCATTGAAGCCCGCAGCGGCCCGGAGAAGCTCCGGATGTTCCGGGATCGCTGGATCCCGCTGGAGGAGGCCTATTTCGCCGCCTTTGACCTGCCCGCACGCTGCGATATGGTGCTGAAGGGATAAGATACGCAAAAAAAGAAAGCCCAAAAGGGCTTTCTTTTTTTGCGTATATCAGTTTACCGGGCGTTGTAGGCGGCGATGCCCTTGGCCAGCAGGTCCATGGCGCGCTCCAGGTCCGCCTGCTTCAGCACATAGGCGATGCGGATCTCGTTCTTGCCCTTGCCGGGGGTGCCGTAGAAGGGTTCGCCGGGGGCGAACATCACGGTGTCGCCGTTGTCCTCGAACTCCTCCAGCAGCCACTTCTGGAAGGCATCGGCATCGTCCACAGGCAGGGCGGCCATGATGTAGAAGGCGCCGCGGGGGCACTCGCAGACCATGCCGGGTATCTCGTGCAGCTTATTGACCACCGTATCGCGGCGGCGCTTGTACTCCTCACGGACGGCGGCAAAGTAGTCGGGGCCGACGGTGTACAGCGCAGCGGCGGCCACCTGGTCCAGCGTGGGCACGGACAGACGGCACTGGGCGTACTTCATGGCCTGGGCCATCAGCTCCTTGTTGCGGGAGATCATACAGCCGATGCGGGCGCCGCAGGCGGAGAACCGCTTGGAGACGGTGTCGATGACGATGACGTTCTCGGCCGCGTCCTCGAACTGACCCATGGATTGCAGAGGCTCGCCGGCGTAGACGAACTCGCGGTAGGCCTCGTCGCCGATGATGAACAGGTCGTGGGCCTTGGCCACGTCCACCAGCATACGCATCTCCTCCGGCGTCAGGACGGCGCCGGTGGGGTTGCCGGGGTTGGTGACCATGATGGCGCGGGTGTGCTCGTTGATCTCCGCCTCGACCTTGGCGCGGTCGGCGTAGTGGTAGCCGTCGTGGGGAGAGGTGGGGATGGGGTGGATCTTCGCGCCGCAGGTGTAGGCCATGGTGTTGTAGTTGGGATAGAAGGGCTCGGGGATGAGGATCTCATCGCCGTCATCCAGGATGCAGTTCATGGTGATCTGCAGCGCCTCGCTGCCGCCGTTGGTGATGAGGATATCACCGGCATCGAAGTGCATACCCAGATCGGCGTAGTACTTGCGGATGGCCTCGATCAGCTCCGGGATGCCGGGGGACGGGGCATAGGCCAACACCGGCAGGTCAAAGTGCTTCACCGCATCGAAGTACGCCTTGGGCGTCTCGATATCCGGCTGGCCGATGTTCAGATGATAGATCTTCCTGCCCTTGGCCTCGGCCGCCACCGCGTAGGGGTGGAACTTCCGCATGGGGGACAGGCCGCATTTCAAGACCTTGCTGGAAAACTTCATGGTGGTTCCTCCTTATCTCGTTCTCGTGTATCGTAATAGTAGCGCTTTTTCGTGGAAGTTGCAAGAGCAACTTGAGAAAAAGGCCGCCCTTTGGCGGCCTTCTGTATTGTGCTTAGCTCATCTGCTTGCGGCGGCTCAGGTTCACGGTGCCGTCGGTCATGGAATTCAGGGAGTCCAGGCTGCGGCCGGTGCCCTCGGCCACGCAGGAGATGGCGCCCTCGGCCACCACGGTGTGGATGCCGGTGCGGGCCTCGATCAGCTTGTCAAAGCCGTCCACCAGGCTGCCGCCGCCGGTCATAACGATGCCGTTGTTGGAGATGTCGGCCACCAGCTCGGGCGGGGTGCGCTCCAGCACGCCGTGGACCGCCTCGAGGATGCGCTCTACCGGCTCCTCGAATGCCTCCAGCATCTCGGTGGAGCTGACGTTGATGACCTTGGGCAGACCTGTCACCAGGCAGCGGCCCTTGATCTCGATGGACGTCTCCTGCTCCTTGGGGAAGACACAGCCGATCTGCATTTTCATCAGCTCGGCGGTGCGCTCGCCCACCAGCACGTTGTGCTTGCGGCGCATATACTTGACGATGGCCTCGTTGAACTGGTCGCCGGCCACCTTGATGGAGGCGCTCTCCACCACGCCGGAGAGGGAGATGACGGCGATGTCGCTGGTGCCGCCGCCGATATCCACCACCATGTGGCCGTCGGGCTTGGAGATGTCGATTCCGGCGCCGATGGCCGCGGCCACAGGCTCCTCGATCAGATACACGCGGCGGGCGCCCGCCTGGATGCCGGCGTCCACCACGGCACGCTCCTCGACCTCGGTGATGCCGGAGGGCACGCAGATGATGACGCGGGGCTTGAACAGCTGGAAGCCGCCCACCACCTTGTGCAGGAACTCGCGGAGCATACGCTCGGTCATGTCGTAGTCGGAGATCACGCCCTCTCGCAGGGGGCGGATGGCCACGATATTGCCGGGGGTACGGCCCAGCATGGCCTGGGCCTCGGCGCCCACCTTCAGCAGCTTGCCGGTATTCTTGTCAATGGCCACCACGGACGGCTCGTTCAACACGACGCCCTTGCCCTTTACGTACACCAGTACGGAGGCGGTGCCCAGGTCGATGCCGATATCTTTTGCAATGGAACACATACTACTGCACCTCTATCTTGTCTTTCGTTTCGGGCGGGTGCGCCCGTTACCCTCTGATTTATCTATTATACCGATTGAGAAAGAATATTGCAACTGCGAAATGAAAATCGCGGTATTTTCTGTATTCTATACGGAAACGCCGAAGTCCATACCTCAATTATCACGGGCCATGGCCAGCGTCAGGCAGACCACGTCCGCCGCCCCGGCGGCCTTCAGCACCCGGACGCACTCGGTGAGCGTGGCGCCGGTGGTGATGATGTCGTCGATGAGCAGGAAGCGCTTTCCGGCGATGGCGTCCGGGTCCACCGGCTCGTAAGCGCCCAGCACATTGGCCCGGCGCTCCGCCGGGTCACCGATACCGGACTGGGCCGGGTTGTCCCGCACCTTACGCAGTGTCTCCTGCGGCTCCGTGTGCCAGTCCACGCACAGGCTGGCGCACAGCATACGCGACTGGTCGAAGCCACGCTTTTTCAGGCGCTGTTTGCTCACCGGCACCCAGGTGACGGCATCGAAGCGGTCGGCGTAGACCTCCGCCGCCTTTTCGGCCATCAGCACACCGTAGGCGTTCAGGTCCTCGATGCGCCGCTTGAATTTGAAGGCCAGAAGGGCGTCGCGGACGCGGCCCTCGTAATACAGCGGCGCGGCACATTCGCCGAAGGTGCCGGTGCGTACCTTATCGCACCGGGGCAGCGACGCCTTGCACGCCTCGCACAGCAGCTCCCGGCCCGCCACGCGCCCGCAGAAGGGGCACTTGCGGGGGAAAAAGAAGTCCAGCAAGCCCCGCTGGGCCTTGTCCAATGCGTCGTTGATACTACCGTTATTGCTCATGGTATCCCTCCTTCAGTCGGCGGCGCAGGCCGCTGTACCGGCGCTGCTGCTTGTTGTTGGCGGCCATCTGGGCCAGAACGGCGTCGTCCCCGGCGAGGATAAGCAGCCTGCGGGCACGGGTGATAGCGGTGTACAGCACGCCGCGCACCAGCAGCGACGGCGCGGCGGACGCCGCGGCCAATATCACCGCCGGATACTCGCTGCCCTGGGATTTATGTACGGTGACGGCGTAGGCCATATCCAGCTGGCTCAGCAGGTCAGCGGTGTACACCGCCGTGCGGTCGTCAAACCGCAGGGTGATGAGCTCGCCGCCGGGGTCGATGTCCTGAATAACGCCCACGTCGCCGTTGAAAATACCGCTGCCGCCGGAGCCATCCTCCTTCTCCCACAGCACATCGTAGTTGTTCCGGGTCTGCATGACCCGGTCACCCACCCGGAACGTCATGTCGCCCCACTGCTTTTGGCGCTTACCGCGCTCCGGCGGGTTCAGCGCCGCCTGCAGGGCCCGGTTCAGCGCCGCCGTACCGCAGGGGCCCTTTCGGGTGGGGGAGAGCACCTGTATCTGCTCGGCGGGAATACCCATGTTTTTGGGCAGGCGGTCGCGGCACAGCTCCACCACCGTCTGCACCAGACGATCCGGCGCGCGGCGGCGCAGGAAGAAGAGGTCGCCGCTGCCGCTGTTCTCCAGCGGCGGCAGCTCGCCGCGGTCCACGGCGTGGGCGGCGCGGATGATGGCCGACTGCTCCGCCTGACGGAACACCTGGGTCAGGGACACCGCCGGCACCACACCGCTGCGGAGCATATCCCCCAGCACGCTGCCGGGGCCTACGGAGGGCAGCTGGTCCGGGTCGCCTACCAGCACCAGGCGGCTTCCCGGCCGCATGGCCTCCAGCAGGGAGCGCATCAGCTCGATATCCACCATGCTCATCTCGTCCACGATGACAGCGTGGACCTCCAGCGGATCCTGTGCGTTCTTCTTAAAGGCCGTCTGGCCGGTGAGCTCATTGTAGCTCATGCCCAGGGCACGGTGGATAGTCTGGGCCTCCCGGCCCGTCACCTCGCCCAGGCGCTTGGCGGCGCGGCCGGTGGGCGCCAGCAGCGCCACATCCAGGCCCATATGCTCGTACAGAGACACGATGCCCCGCAGAGACGTGGTCTTGCCGGTACCGGGGCCGCCGGTCAGCAGCAGTATACCGCCCTGGGCCGCCAGACACACCGCCTGCCGCTGCAGAGGCGCATAGGCCACGCCCTGTTCCTTTTCAATGTCATCGATGACCTTCTCCGCCCGGGGCAGCACCTCCACCGGCGTCCGCACCAGCGACAGCAGGCGCTCCGCCACGAAGGTCTCCGCCTGGTACAGCCGGGGCAGATAGCAGCCCTGCACCCCGGCGATGGTCTTTTCCACCACGCCGAAGCCCTCGATAAGCTTGTCCAGCGCCAGCTCCAGCTCGTCCGGCGTCACGGCCAGCATCTGCGACGTGGCGAAGAGCAGCTTCTCGCGGGGCAGGAACACATGGCCGTTGGCGGCGTTGTGCTCCAGCTCATAGGTCAGCGCCGCCCGCAGGCGGCAGGGATCGTCCCCGCCAAAGCCCAGGCTGATGGCGATCTCGTCCGCTATGGAAAAATCCACCCCGTACTGGGCCCGGGACAGGATATACGGATCGTCCCGCAGGGCCTGGATGGCTCCGTCGCCGTAGGTGCGCTGAAGGGGCATGGCCAGATACACCGGCAGGTCATACCGGGCCAGGAACTCCATCAGCTGGCGCAGGCCCGTCAGCGCACGGAAAGCGTCGGACAGCTCCTTCGCTCTCTGGGCGGTGATGCCCTTGATGCACCGCAGGCACTCCGGCTCCCGCTCGATGACCAGCAGGGTGTCCGCGCCGAAGCGCTCCACCAGCCGCTGAGCGGTGGCGGGACCAATACCCTTGAGGATGCCGGAGGACAGGTAGGCGATCATGTCCTCCTCACGCTCCGGCATCCGGCGCTCCACGCTCTCGGCGGTGAGCTGGCTGCCGTGGACGGGATGGACGCTCCACACGCCGGTGACGGTCATGCCTTCGCCGGCGGCGGCACAGGGGATACAGCCCACCACGGTGACAGGCTCCTCCTCGCCCTCCACGGTCAGCAGCAGCACGGTATAGCCGTTCTCCTCGTTATGAAAGATGACGTTTTCTACGGTGCCCTCCACGGTCACGCGCTCGCCCATCGGCTCACCTCCCCTGTTCGGCGGTATCTTCCTCTGTATAGTACGCCGCCAGCTCCTGGGGCGTCAGCAATTTCGTGTTCATATCGGACAGCAGCGCCGCGGCGCGGCGGCCCTCGTCGGTCAGTCCGCAGTCCACCAGCAGCACCGGCAGACGGCGGCTCTGGGCCAGACGGCGCAGCGTCACATCCAGTCCCGTCCCGTCTCCGGAGACCCGGACCAGATACACCGCGTCCACCGGGCGCTCACGCCACAGCAGCAGCGACGCCGCCAGCCATATCAGCGCCGTGACGCCGATGGCCGCCAGCGCGGCGACCACGCCGTCCTGTAAAAGCTCCATGCAGCCACCCCCCCTGCCCTATCCTATGCGGCAGGGGAAAGGCCGGTCACTTCAGGTATTTTTTCAGATACTGGCCGGTGTAGGACGCCGGGCAGGCGGCGATCTCCTCCGGCGTGCCGCAGGCCACCACCGTACCGCCGCCCACGCCGCCCTCCGGGCCCAGGTCGATGATATAGTCGGCACACTTGATCACGTCCAGGTTGTGCTCAATGACCAGCACCGTATTGCCGCCGTCGGTGAGCCGCTGGAGCACCTCCAACAGCTTCCGCACGTCATCGGCGTGGAGGCCGGTGGTGGGCTCGTCCAGAATATACACCGTCCGCCCTGTGGCGCGGCGGCTCAGCTCCGTGGCCAGCTTGACGCGCTGGGCCTCGCCGCCGGAGAGGGTGGTGCTGGGCTGGCCCAGCTTCACATAGCCCAGCCCCACATCCCGCAGGGTGGTCAGCTTGTCACAGATGGCGGGCACGGCGGAGAAGAACTCCCACGCCTCGTCCACGGTCATATCCAGCACGTCGGCGATGTTTTTGCCCTTGTAGCGGACCTCCAGCGTCTCGCGGTTATAGCGCTTGCCACGGCAGATCTCGCAGGGAACGTACACGTCCGACAGGAAGTGCATCTCGATCTTCAGCATACCGTCGCCGCCGCAGGCCTCGCAGCGGCCGCCCTTGGTGTTGAAGGAGAACCGGCCCGGGCCGTAGCCCCGGGCCTTGGCGTCCGGGGTGGAGGCGAACAGATCGCGGATCAGGTTGAACAGGTTGGTATAGGTGGCCGGATTGGATCGGGGCGTCCGGCCGATGGGGCTCTGGTCGATGGCAATGACCTTGTCCAGCTGCTCCATGCCCTCGATGGCGTCGTGCTTGCCGGGGCGCACCTTCATGCGGTTCAGCTGGGCACCCAGCGCCTTGAACAGCACCTCGTTGATCAGAGAGGATTTTCCGCTGCCGCTGACGCCGGTGACACAGGTGAACGTCCCCAGAGGGATGGACACGTCGATATGCTTCAGGTTGTTCTCCCGGGCGCCGCGGACGGTCAGCAGCCTGCCATTGCCCCTGCGGCGCTGTGCCGGCAGGGGGATGGTGCGTTTGCCGCTGAGATACTGGCCCGTCAGGCTGTTGGGGTTCGCCATGACTTCCTCCGGAGTGCCGCAGGCCACCACCTGCCCGCCCAGGGCACCGGCGCCGGGACCGATGTCAATAAGGTAATCGGCGGCGCGCATGGTGTCCTCGTCATGCTCCACCACGATGAGGGTATTGCCCAGATCGCGGAGGCGCTGCAGCGTGGCCAGCAGCTTGTCGTTATCCCGCTGGTGCAGGCCGATGGAGGGCTCGTCCAGGATATACAGCACGCCCATGAGGCTGCTGCCGATCTGGGTGGCCAGGCGGATACGCTGGCTCTCACCGCCGGACAGGGTGCCGGAGGCACGAGAGAGGGTCAGATAGCTCAGGCCCACGGACTGCAAAAAGCCCAGGCGGGCGTGGATCTCCTTCAGGATCTGGGCGGCGATGATCTGCTGATTGCCGGTCAGGTCCAGATGGTCGAAAAAGGCCAGGGCATCGTCCACCGGCAGGGTAGTGGCGTCGTAGATGGACTTGCCGCCCACGGTGACGGCCAGCGCCTCCGGCCGCAGGCGCTTACCCTGGCAGGCCGGGCAGGGACAGGGGGTCATCAGGCCCTCGATCTCCTTCTTGCTGGCATCGGACTGGGTCTCCTGATACCGGCGCTCCAGGTTGTTGCAGATCCCCTCGAAGGCCTGGTACAGCACACCCTTGCCACGGGGCTGGTCATAGTGGAGCTCCAGCTTTTCGCCGCCGGTGCCGTAGAGGATAACGTTCTTCACCTCGTCGCTTAGGCTGTCGTAGGGCTGGGTCAGAGAGAAGCGGTATTTCTTACTGAGGGCCTCGAAGTACATACGACTGATGCCGTCGGACCGGATGGAGGCCCAGCCGGTGGCAGTAATGGCGCCCTCCAGGATGGATTTGCTGCCGTCGGGGATGATGAGGGCCGGATCAGCCTTTAATTGCAGGCCCAGGCCGGTGCAGGTGGGGCAGGCGCCAAAGGGACTGTTGAAGGAGAACAGACGGGGCGTCAGCTCCTCGATGGAGATACCGCAGTCGTCACAGGCGTAGTTCTGGGAGAAGGTGATATCTCTCTCCTCCCGCAGCAGGTTGACGGTGACGAGGCCATTCGCCAGGTTGGAGGCCGTCTCCACTGAGTCGGTCAGCCGGCCTGTGATGTCCGGGCGGACGATCAGTCGGTCCACCACGATGTCGATGCGGTGCTTGAGGTTCTTCTCCAGAGAGATGTCCTCGGAGAGTTCGTACATATTGCCGTCCACCCGGGCCCGGACGAAGCCGGACCGGCGGGCATCCTCCAGCACCTTGGCATGCTCGCCCTTGCGGCCGCGCACCACCGGGGCCATCACCTGGATACGGGTGCCCTCGGGCAGGGCCAGTATCTGGTCGATGATCTGATCCACCGTCTGGCGGCGTATCTCCTTGCCGCAGTGGGGGCAGTGGGGCGTGCCCACCCGGGCCCACAGCAGACGCAGATAGTCGTAGATCTCCGTCACCGTGCCCACCGTGGAGCGCGGGTTCTTGCTGGTGGTCTTCTGGTCGATGGAGATGGCCGGGGACAGGCCCTCGATGTAATCCACGTCGGGCTTGTCCATCTGCCCCAGGAACATACGGGCGTAGGAGGACAGGCTCTCCACATACCGCCGCTGGCCCTCGGCATAGATGGTGTCAAAGGCCAGGGAGCTTTTGCCGGAGCCGGAAAGGCCCGTCAGCACCACCAGCTTATCCCGGGGGATGGTGACATCGATGTTCTTCAGATTGTTCTCCCGCGCACCCTTAATGAAAATTTCAGTCTGCATGGTATGCCTCATTTCTGCAACATATGGTTGCAGATAAGTGTAGTGAAATCAATTTTTAATGTCAACAGCGAAACAATTTTTATACGATCACGTCAGCCGTTTTCGCCCGCAGGAGGGCGATGAGGGCGTTGGGATCGCACTCCACCTGGTGGCCGATCTTGCCCGCGCTGACGCAGATGGCGCCATACAGCGGTGCCGTCTCGTGGAACACGGTGGGAAACTGCTTTTTCATGCCCACCGGGCTGCACCCACCGTGGACATAGCCGGTCAGGGGCAGCAGCTCTTTCTGTGGCAGCATCGCCACGGACTTCTCCCCCACCGCCTTGGCGGCCTTTTTCAGGTCCAGGTTCTCGGCCACAGGGATGTCGAACACATAGTATGCCCCGCTGGCCCCCTTTGTCACCAGCGTTTTGAACACCTGCTCCGGCGGCTGGCCCAGTATCTGCGCCACGGACACGCCATCGATGGGGCCATCCGGGTCGTAGCTGTGGGCGGTGTAGGGTATTTTCTTCTGATCCAGCGTCCGCATGACGTTGGTTTTTTCTTCTTTGTTCTTTGCCATAGGGCCAGCCTCCTTATCTGTTTACACATACAGGGCGATCAGGGACAGTATCAGGATATGCACGGGGTAAAAGGCGTAAAAGCCGTACTGCACCACCGGGTTGGAATAGCCTCGACGACCATTGTAGAGCCAGAGGGGCAGCAGTGCCGCCAGCGACCACAGCTCGATGGACACGCCGCCCATAATGCCGATGCTGAACACCGCCAGTCCCACCGCCTGCGCCGTTCGCTTCACGACGGTGCCGCAGGACACGCGGCGGACACCGTAGAACAGCACCACCAGCAGCATACCCCAGCCCCGATAGTCCGTCCCAGCCAGCTCCAGCAGGCAGAATGCGGCGGCCACGGCCGCGCCGGTGAGCAAAAAGGCCGCCGGCGTTTTCTTTCGCAGCGCCCAATCGACGCACCAGCAGATCAGCGCACCGGCCAACAGCGTCCACAGCACGTTCTGGGAATAGGGATACCATACCGTGCCGCCCACCATCAGGTCGAAGGGGACTTCGGACAGCAGGGCAAACGCCAGCAGCCGCAGGGCGTATTTCCTCCGATCGCGGGTATAGACGCAGCCCTCGGCGATGAGAAAGCAGAAGATGGGAAAGGCGAGCCGCCCGATGCAGCGCAGCCACAAAACCGTTGGGAACAGCGTGTGCCCCATGTGGTCAATGAACATGGTGCAGGCGGCGATGAGCTTCAGGTGAAAGCCGTTCAGGACTTGACAGGTTTTTCTTCGCATTTTTTATCTCCATTGGCCAGCAGGATCACGCAGCCGAACACGCAGGCCATACCCAGCACCGTCCACACGGTCAGCGCCTCCTTGAACACAAACACACCTACAAGGGTCTCCACCACCGGCTCGATGTTGGTAATGATCGAGGCGCGGCCGCTTTCCACGCCCTCAAGCCCCTTCGTATAGAAGATGTAGGGCAGCACCGTGGCCACGATCACCACACCGCACACGCCCACGATGCCCTGCGTGCCGGAAAAGGCCAGCGGCAGCGTCTCGAAGTCCGCGAAAAATACCGAGCCAAGCCCCGCCACCAGAAATGTCCAGTAGATCATGGTATAGCTCTCGTAATGGGCCAGACCGTAGTGGGCAAACACCGTATAGCTGGCGTAGCACAGGCCGGACAGCACGCCCAGGCCGATACCCGCCCAGGAGGCGGTCATATCGCCGCCGATGATGCCGCTGACCATCACGCATCCCAGCAGGGACACCACCAGGGCGATGAGCTTGCGCTTCGTCAGCGGTGTCTTCCACAGCACGGCGCTGAAAATGACCACAAAGGACGGGGCCAGATACAGCAGCACCGCCGCCACCGACAGGGAACACATGGTCTGGCACTGGAAGTAGACCAGGCTCAGCGTCAGGATGCTGAGCAGTCCGGAGCACAGGAAAATGGGCAGATGCTTCAGCTTGATGCGGAACACCTGACGGTGGAACAGGGCGAACACGATGGTCAGGATCACCAGCGTGCCGAAGTTCCGGATGAACACCCGGTTGCCCAGCGATACGCCCACCTCCGTGAGCATACGGTTGGAAAAACCGATAAAGCCCCAGCACACGGCGCTGAGGATCACGTAGATATAGGAAAGGTACTTTTTCATAGGTCGTTTCTCGGTTCGGTTTATTTCTCCCCCCGCAGCTCAATGATCTGGTCACGCAGCAGGGCGGCATATTCGAATTCCAGCATACGGCTGGCCTCTTTCATTTCCTTCTCCAGACGTGCGATGGTCTCAGCTCGCTCACGGTCGGAAAGCTTCTTCTTCGACAGCTTGGAGGCCTCCTCGGCGCTGTGGCTGATCTCCACCATCTCGCGGACACTCTTGCGGATGGTCTGCGGGATAATGCCGTGGGCCTTGTTGAAGTCGTCCTGCAGCTTCCGTCGGCGCTCCGTCTCGTCCATAGCGGCCCGCATGGAGGGGGTAACGGTATCGGCGTACAGGATGACCAGACCCTCGGCGTTGCGGGCGGCGCGGCCGATGGTCTGGATCAGGCTGGTCTCGCTGCGAAGGAAGCCCTCCTTGTCGGCGTCCAGAATGGCCACCAACGACACCTCCGGCAGGTCCAAGCCCTCACGCAGCAGGTTGATACCCACCAGCACGTCGAACTCGCCCAGACGCAGGTCGCGGATGATCTCCATGCGCTCCAGGGCCGACACGTCGGCGTGCATATACCGCACCTTGATACCCAGCCCACGGAAGTGGGCGGTCAGGTCCTCGGCCATTTTCTTGGTGAGGGTGGTCACCAGCACGCGCTCGTTCCTCTCCGCCCGGGCGTGTATCTCCGCCACCAGGTCGTCGATCTGGCCCAGCACCGGGCGGACCTCCACTCTGGGGTCCAGCAGGCCGGTCGGTCGGATGACCTGCTCCACGATCTGGTCCGCCTGCTGCTTTTCAAAGTCCCCGGGGGTGGCGGAGACGAACACCGCCTGAGAAAAGCGCTCCTCGAACTCCTCGAACTTCAGGGGGCGGTTATCAAAGGCGCAGGGCAAGCGGAAGCCGTAGTCCACCAGGCTCTGCTTGCGGGCATGGTCGCCGTTGTACATAGCCCGCACCTGGGGCAGGGTCACATGGCTCTCGTCCACGAACAGCACGAAATCCTCCGGGAAGAAGTCCAGCAGCGTCATGGGCGCGCTGCCCACAGGACGCTGAGAGATGACCCGGGAATAGTTTTCAATGCCGGAGCAGTAGCCCAGGGTACGCATCATCTCCACGTCGTAGCGGGTACGCTGGTCGATGCGCTGGGCCTCGATGAGCTTGCCGTTGTCCTCGAACCACTTTTTGCGCTCCGCCAGCTCGTGCTCTATCTCTTTGGCGGCGCGCTCCAGCTTGTCCTTGGGCGTGACGTAGTGGCTGGCGGGATATACCGCCACGTGCGTCAGCTGCTTCAGGGCCGCGCCGGTGACCGGATGGAACTCCGTGATACGCTCGATCTCGTCACCGAAGAACTCCACACGGATGGCCCGGTCCTTATAGTAGGCGGGGTACAGCTCCACCGTGTCGCCCCGTACCCGGAACACATTGCGCTGGAAGGCCACATCGTTGCGCTCGTAGCGGTCCTCCACCAGCCGCCGCAGCAGCTCGTCGCGCTCCAGTGTCATGCCGGTCCGCAGGGAGATCATCATGCGGGCGAAGTCATCCGGCTCGCCCAGGCCGTAGATACAGCTGACCGACGCCACCACGATCACGTCCCGCCGCTCCAGCAGCGCGCAGGTGGCGGACAGCCGCAGGCGGTCAATCTCCTCGTTGGTGGAGGCGTCCTTTTCAATATAGGTGTCCGTCTGAGGCACGTAGGCCTCCGGCTGGTAATAGTCGTAGTAGGAAACGAAATACTCCACCGCGTTGTTGGGGAAGAATTCCCGGAACTCCTCGCACAGCTGGGCGGCCAGCGTCTTGTTATGGGCCAGCACCAGCGTGGGCCGGTTGACACGCTCGATGACCTTGGCCATGGTGTACGTCTTGCCGCTGCCGGTGACGCCCTTGAGCACTTGCGCGCGCAGGCCGTTTTCCAGGCCCTGCGCCAGCTTATCGATGGCCTGGGGCTGGTCGCCGGCCGGCTGGTATTCAGAAACGACTTTCAGATCAGGCATGGTATCCTCCGTTCATCGCGCCAGCAGGCCGCTTTCCGCCATGGAGACATAATCGCTGTCAGCCACCACCACGTGGTCGGCCAGGCGAATATTCAGCGGCGAGAGCGCCTCCTGTATCTGCCGCGTCACCAGCAGATCCTGCTGGGAGGGCAAAGCCACGCCGCTGGGGTGGTTGTGGGCCAGGATAATGCTGCTGGCGCCGGCATACAGGGCATTCTCCACTACCTGGCGCACGCTGACCGGCGAAGCGGCCACGCTGCCCTTGCTGATGCAGCGGCAGGTCAACAGCTTGCCCTTGGCGTCCAGGCAGACCTGGTAGAGCATCTCCTTCTTCTCCCCCGCCAGCAGCTCCATGAAGTACGCGCCGGTGCGGTCAGGGGAGTTCAGCACCTTCTGGGGCAGGGACGAGCACCGGGCCCGCAGGGCCATGTCGCCGACCAGCCGCACCAGCACGGCGGCGTTTTCTCCCACGCCTTCTACGGAGGTCAGCTCCTCCGGCGCGGCGTGGAGCACCCCCTGCAGCGAGCCAAAGCGCTGGATGAGCCGGTGGGCCGTCTCGTTGGTGTCCTGCCGGGGGATGGCGTAGAACAGCAGCAGCTCCAGCAGCTGGTGATCCTCCAGTCCCTCCGCACCCAGCGCCAGATACCGGCGTTTGCTGCGCTGGCGATGCCCGTCGTGCAAGCCCATGATGACCCCTCCCCTCCTGCGGCTAAAACTGTAAATTCTCGACAACATAGTATACCACATATCTCCATGTGTCACAAGTTGTTTTTTCGAACATTTGTTGCGGTGCAGGATCGCTTGACTTTGTGGCGGCGGCGTGGTATAGTACCTGTGCTGTCCGCCGCCACCGGGTGACGGGCAGGCGTTCGCGGGCGCGCCGTTAGGTCTTAGAAGGTGCGTCCTGTGGGCGCGTTTTTTGTTTTTGGAGGTAATAATCGGTATGGCGTGGGTATATCTTTTCATCGCAGGCGGGCTGGAGGTATTCTGGTCTACGTTTCTGAAACTGTCTGAGGGCTTTACAAAGCTGTGGCCGTCGGTATGGGCAGTCGCGGGCATGATCGCCAGCTTCTTTTTCCTGTCACAGGCCACGAAGACGCTGCCCATGGGCACCGCCTACGGTATCTGGACGGGTATCGGCGCCCTGGGCGCCGTCATCGTGGGCATTCTGGCCTTCCAGGAGCCTGTCACTGTCCCGCGGCTTATTTTCGTGGGGCTGCTGCTCGTCGGTATCGTCGGGCTGAAGCTCACCGCATAACAGCAAAAAAGACCGCTTTCGCGGTCTTTTTATGTGTTTACGCTTTCGGCAGGCTCCAGCGGAATACCGCGGCACAGAGCCGCAGCACCACCGTCAGCGCGCAGCCTGTCAGCAGCGCCAGGTTCTCTCCGGCGCTCCACAGCAGCATACATGCCGCCGCGCCGGCCAGGGACGCGCAGGCGTAGATATGCTTGGTGAAAATGTAGGGGCGCTCCATACAGCACAGGTCACGCAGAACACCGCCGCCCACGCCGGTGAGCATACCCACCAACAGCGTCAGGAACACATTGCCGCCCAGCCCGGCCCGGACGGCCACCGCCGCACCGTGGACGGAGAAGATCCCCAGACCGATGGAGTCCGCCACCAGCAGCAGTGCCTCCCAGTTCCGGTGATCGCCCTCGGGGTGAAAGCGCTTCCACACCAGAAACACCAGCAAGGACGTGGCGATGGCCACCAACGCCTGCAAGGGGTCGCGCAGCGCGGCGGGCGGCGTGATACCCAGCAGCAGATCCCGCAGGATACCGCCGCCCACGGCAGTGGTCATGCCCATCATGGCCACGCCGAACAGGTCCATATGCTTCTTCACCGCCAGGGCTGCGCCGGAAATGGCGAAGGCCACCGCGCCGATCAATTCAAAATAAAACTGAAAACCGGGCATCGTTATCCCTCCTGTGTACAACAGCATTACCATACCACGTCCGCAGGGAAAAATCTACCCCTAAACAGCCCGAAAGGACAGGCTGGAAAAACCTGTCCTTTTTTATCGGGTATTAGGGGGGAGAAATAGGGAAATAGGAAGAAAGAAAGAATCAAAATAGCGTGCTGTTTAGGGAACCAGCGGTGTTCCCTGAACACATCCGTATCATAGCACGGATATCCGCACTTGTAAAATTGATTGTTTTCGTGTAAAATATCAACGAAAATTTATATTTTAGGAGACGGTAGTATGACCAACCTGGATATCGAGACATTCTGGGCGGTGGTACAGCATGGCACCATGACGGCCGCGGCGGAGGCGCTGTACATCACCCAGCCCACGCTGTCCATGCGGATACGGGCGCTGGAGGAACGGGTAGGCGCGCCGCTGTTCGTGCGGGGTAAGGGCCAGCGGCGCATCACGCTGACGGCGGCGGGCCAGAAATTTCTGACGCTGGCCCAACGCTGGCAGCAGCTGCTCTCGGAGACGGAGACGCTGGCGGAGCTGGAGCAGCGCGCCTACCTGCGTATCGCCGCCACCTACACCACTAACCAATACATCCTGCCGCCGGTGTATAAGCGCTTTCTTGCCCTGCGGCTGCCGGTATCCCTGTGGATCCACACCCTGCGGGATGTGGATATCACCCAGGCGCTGCTGAGCCATGAGCTGGACTTTGCCTTTATTGACAGCAACACGGTATTTGACGACCGGCTGACGGTATGTCCGGCCTTTCGGGAGCCGTTTCTGCTGCTGTCGCCGCCGGACAGCCACTACCCGGAGGAGGTGGACCCGGCCTCGCTGGACGTAGCCGAGGAACTGTTGGTCACCTGGGACCCGGAGTTCATCCGCTGGCACGACCGGTGGTTCGGCACGGGTGCGCGGCCCCTGCTGTACGCCGACACCCTACAGGCGGCGGATTTCCTGCCGCCCACCGAGGGCCGCTGGATGGCGGCCCCGGCCATCGCCGCCGCGTCGCGCATCGGAAAGAGCGCACGGGTATGCCGCTTTACCAGCCCGCCGCCGGACCGGGTGAATTATCTGGTGACGCGAGCGGGCGAACCGCTGACACCGCCGGCCCTGCGATTTTTGCAGGAGTTGAAGGGCCACCTGTTGGCGCAGGACAATGTGCAGGTGTACCTGTAAAGAAAAATAGCAGGAATGACAAGAAAACGCCTTGACAGGCCGACGATTTTGGCATAACATAGATATGTTGAATAGGATCCGGTAGGTAAGGCTACCGCGAGGGATACGGACTGCTGCCGCGAAGTGGTGGAGACACCATCAGAGGGTTTGAGCAGGTGCCATCGAAAGCAAGGTGGCATCTAATGCAGTTTCACCGCCCCGCGATGCTAAAGCTTGTAACGGTGCAGAACAGGGCGCATTGGCGCACTTTGCGGCACGCAGCAGGCTACTGCCTGCTGCGTATTATTATTTTACCGGAAGGGAGGGAACAGGTTTGATCGATTATCAGGAGGAACTGGAGCAATACAAGGAACGGATCGATGAGCTGGCTACGCAAAAACGCTACGCCGAGCTACGGGACCTGTTCCTGCCCATGGAGCCGGCGGATATTGCCCTGCTGCTGGAAGAGGGCAAGCAGGAGCAGATGCCCCTGCTGTACCGTCTGCTGCCCAAGGAGACGGCGGCAGAGGTATTCGTGGAGTTGGAGCCGGAGAGTCAGGAGATGCTGATCAACGGCTTTTCCAACACGGAGCTGACCGAGGTGCTGGACGAGCTGTATCTGGACGACGCGGTGGACATCGTGGAGGAAATGCCCGCCAGTGTGGTCATCCGTATTCTGGACAAGGCCACACCGGAGATGCGTAAATCTATCAATGAAATACTGAAATACCCGGAGGACAGTGCCGGCTCCATTATGAACATGGAGTTCCTGTCCCTGAAGAAGGACATGACGGTGGAGGACGCCTTCAAGCGCATCCGCCGTATTGGCGGCGAGCTGGAGACCATCAACATCCTGTACGTCACCGATCCCACCCGGCACCTGCTGGGCGTGCTGTCGGTCCGCGACCTGCTGCTGGCAGAGGAGGACGACCTGATCGAGGAGATCATGGACCCGGACGTGGTGTGGGCCAAGACCACGGACGATAAGGAGGACGTGGCCCAGGCGCTGAGCAAATACGACTTCCTGGCCATGCCCATCGTGGACCTGGAAAAGCGGCTGGTGGGTATCGTTACCGTCGACGACGCTATGGACGTCATCGAGGAGGAGACCACGGAGGACTTCGAAAAGATGGCGGCTATGCTGCCCTCGGACAAGCCGTACCTCCGTACCGGCGTTTTCGCCACCTGGAAGGCCCGCCTGCCCTGGCTGATGGTGCTGATGCTGTCGGCCACATTCACAGGTATGATCCTGAACCACTACGAAAACGCGCTGGCAGCCTGCCTGGTACTGAACGCCTATATCCCCATGCTGTCCGGCACCGGCGGTAACTCCGGTACGCAGGCCAGCGTGGCGGTGATCCGCGCCTTGAGCCTGGACGAGGTGGACTTCTCGGACGTACTCCGGGTACTGTGGAAGGAGCTGCGGGTCTCGCTGCTGTGCGGCGTGTGCCTGGCCGGGGCCAACTTCGTGAAGATGCTGCTGGTGGATCGGCTGCTGTTGGACAACGCGGCGGTAACGCCGCTGGTGTGTCTGGTGGTGTGCCTGACCATTCTGTTCGTGGTGGTGTTCGCCAAGTGCGTGGGCTGCTCCCTGCCGCTGCTGGCGGAAAAGGTCGGTCTGGACCCCGCGGTGATGGCCAGTCCCTTCATCTCCACCATCGTGGACGCCACCAGTCTGCTGATCTATTTCAGCTTCGCTTCGGCGCTTCTCGGCATATAAAAAATGTGCATATCCGCCTGCGCTCCGGGCAAAAATAGAGTCAAGCCTTCGGGCTTGACTTTTTATTTTTCAGGGAGGAAACACCATGAACAGAGCCTGTACCAACGACGGGTGCGCCTGCACCCCCAACGCGTCCATCAAGTGCACCGTCACCAACTGTGCCCACCACTGCAAGGACGTGGACAACTGCGGTCTGACCGCCATTCAGGTGGGCACCCACGAGAGCCGCCCCACCATGGACCAGTGCACCGACTGCCAGAGCTACCAGAAGTGCCAGTAACCCCCGCGCCCGGATGGGCGCATACATAAAGGAGGCGGCACAATGCAGGCAAAGACAAAATATGCCCTGTCCGGCACGGCGGCAGGGCTGGTGAACGGACTGTTCGGCGGAGGCGGCGGCATGGTGCTGGTGCCCCTGCTGAACGGCTGGTGCGGTCTGGCTGGCAAGCAGGCCTTCGCCACCTGCGTGGCGGCCATACTGCCCCTAAGCGCCGTCAGCGCGGCAGTATACCTGCTGCGGCAGCCCTTCGACTGGGCCTCCGCGCTACCGTACCTCATCGGCGGACTGGCAGGCGGGCTGGTGGGCGGACGGCTGTTCCGCCGGGTCAGCGTCACATGGCTGCGGGGACTGTTCGCCGCCTTTCTGCTGTACGGCGGCGTGAGGTATATCCTGTGAAAAGTTGGCTGATACCAATGGCTGCGGGGTTCGGCGCCGGCATCCTGTCCGCCTGGGGCGTGGGCGGCGGGACCCTGCTGCTGTTGGTTATGACGCTCATTTTGGGTGTTCCGCAGCAGCAGGCCGCCGCGGTCAATCTGCTGTACTTCCTGCCTACGGCGGCCATGGGCGTCATCGCCCACAATCGGAACGGGCTGCTGGAAACGGAGGCGCTGAAATCCGCTATCCCCTGGGGCACAACGGCTGCGGCGGCCGGTGCACTGGCAGCGACGGCGGTGGACACAGCGGTACTGCGGCGGCTGTTCGGGGCATATCTGCTGCTGGCGGCCGCCGGCAGCCTGCGGCAGCTGTGGCAGGAACGAAGGCGAAAATAGCCGCAAATTCCGGCAATAAAATGTATACTATTTGTTTATTATCTGTAAATATCCGTCGTTTTGCGGTGTAAAACAGGGACAAGGCCATGGCCTTGTCCCTGTTTCTGCGCTGTAAAGTGATCATCCCTCCACCGGGTAGAGGACGACCGTCACATCAAAGGTCTGTCTGTCACGCCGGATAGTGAGCACGACGCTCTCGCCCACGATGTGGGTCCGGCGAACGGCCAGCAGATCGGTGTTGGTGCTGACGCCTATACCGTCCGCCGCCAGAATTACGTCGCCCTTCTGCAGCCCCGCTTCCTCGGCGCCGAAGTTTTCCGTGACGGAATCGATCACCGGGTGGGTCGTACCGTCGGCAAATTCCGTCTCCTGCACGTAGACGCCGATCGAGGGCAGGCCGTGGAAGCCTCCGGTGGCGATGATATCATTGATGACAGATACCACACGGCTGGACGGGACGGCAAAGCCCAGGCCCTCCACCGTGGCAGAGATGTCGGACAGGGTGTTGCTCATCTTTAGTGTGTTGATGCCGATGACCTGGCCGTACTCATTGATCAGCGGGCCGCCGGAGTTGCCGTTGTTCAGGGCAGCGGTGGTCTGGAGCAGCGTCATCACGCGGCCCTCCATGGTGACGGGACGGTCGATGGCGGAGATGATGCCCTGGGTCAGTGTGCCCCGCAGCTCAACGCCCAGCGGGTTGCCGATGGCGTAGACCGTATCGCCCACCTGGCATTCCTCACTGTCGCCCAGCGGCGCAGTGGGCAGACCGGAGGCGTTCACCGCCTTCAGCAGCGCCAGATCCTCGGTGCTGGAAAAGCCCACCAGCTCCGCCTCGTAGCGGTCGCCGTTGTACAGCGCCACCAGCGCGTTCTGCCCGCCGGCGATCACATGGGCGTTGGTGACGATATAGCCGTCCGCCGTCAGGATGACCCCGGTGCCGACGCTGGCCTTTTCGCCCAGGTCGGTGAGCACCAGCACCGTGGCGGGGTTTACCTGCTGATAGACCTGCTGGATAGTCAGCTTCTCCTCCCCTGCCTTTTCGCAATAAAAGCGCAGATCGGGGTCCGTGTCTGCCCGGGGGATGGTGGGCACATCGCTCTGGAAGATATCCACGATACTGCTGGCATCGTGATCGCCGTCGTCGAAATCGCCGCCGTAGCCATCCGAATTGCCGCCCCGCAGGGCGGAGACGATGGCCACTCCCAGCACCACGCCTACCAGCACGGCCAGGATGACCAGAAACGTCCACAGGCCCTTGCGGCTGCGGCGCTTCTCCTGCCGGACAGCCTTGGGCGCCGCGGCAGCGGGCATGGGGCCCGGCTGCACATAGCAGCCCGTGATCTCCTGCCCCTCGTCCGGACGGACATACCAACTGACGACCTCGTCCGGCTCCAGCTCCGGGGCAGGAGCCGCCGGATCGGGCGTCAGCGGCGTGTTGTTTTCATCATACATATTAGAGCACCTCTCGGGGCGCGCCGTGCGCCATCTGCATGGTAAAGGTAAAGGCCGTTACACCGTCCTGACTGGTGACGGTGATCTGCTCCTTGTGCTGGGCCAGGATGGTCTTGACGATATACAGTCCCAGGCCGTAACCGTCCTTGTCCTCACTGCGGGACTTATCGGACTTGTGGAAGCGCTCGAACAGCAGCGGTATCTCCTCCGCCGGAATGGTGGAGCCCAGGTTGCGGACGGTGACATAGGCCTTCTCGCCGTTGACCGCCAAACCCAGATACAGCTGGGAGCCAGGGGTGGCGAATTTGGCCGCATTCTCCAGCAGGTTGTAAATAACCTGGGTGATCAGGTCCCGGTCGCCCTGGACCATGACGGAGTCCTCGGGGATCTCCGCGTCCACGTCCAGCCCACGGTCCGTGATTTTCTTCTCCATGGACAGCAGGGCAATACGGGCGGACTCACAGAGATCAAACTCCTCCTTCTTCATCTCCTTGTTCTGTATCTGGGAGATATCCAGCATACGCCGCACCAGGCGGCTGAGACGGCGGCTCTCGTCGGAGATGATCTGAAGATACTGGCGCTCCTTCTCCGGCGGGATGGTGCCGTCCAGAATACCGTCGGTGTAGCCGGCGATGGTAGTCATGGGGGTCTTCAGCTCATGGGACACATTGGCGATAAAGTCCCGGCGCTGGCGCTCCGTCTCCTGCAGGGAGTCGGCCATGGCATTGAAGGCCGCCGCCAGCTCACTGATCTCGCCGCAGTCACCGGTCTCCTGCATCCGTACATCGAAATCGCCGCCGGCATAGGCACGGGTGGCCTTGACCATCTCGGTCAGGGGCTGTATCTGCCGCATGGAGGTGACAAAGCTGGCCACGAACGCCAGCAGCAGGATAATGGCGCTGGTCATAAAGAACAGGGCGATGAACGAGCGCCACATCTGCATGAGCTCGGCGCTGTTCATCACCGCCAGCACCAGGCCCAGAGTGTTGCCGTCCGCGTCTGTCATGGGCACGCCCACCACGAACTGCTTTTTCTCATATACGCCCACGGTGCTGCGGCCCTCGTACAGTCTCTCGCTGCCCAGCACCGTTTGGGTAATGTCCTCGGGGACAACGACGGTCTTTCCGGCCAAATCGGCATCCGTCGTCAGCAGGACGCTGCCGGTGGTGTCGCAGATCAGGAAGTCCACGTCCGTCATCCGGGAGGCCACGCCGGCCAGAGAGCGCAGCGCGTCCCCCTGGTCACGCTCGGCGTCATCGCCGGCGGTAAAATAGTCCACGGACAGCTGCGCCACCAGCACCGCCCGGTCCTGCATCTCCTGCCGCTTCTCCGAGACGGTGTAGTTATAGCTCAGCGCGTAGAAGGACACGCCCAGCAGGGCCATGGTCAGCACCACCATACCGGCGGTGAGCATAAACTGCCGCCAATACAGGCTGCCGGTGATACGTTTGATCCTCTCGCCCATGCTTACTTCACTTCAAACTTATAGCCCACGCCCCAGACAGTTTTCAGCTCCCACTGGTCCGAGACGTTTTCGATCTTCTCCCGCAGGCGCTTGATGTGCACGTCCACGGTGCGGCTGTCGCCGAAATAGTCAAAGCCCCAGACCTCGTCCAGCAGCTGGTTGCGGGTATAGACCCGGTTGGGCGTGGCCGCCAGATGATACAGCAGCTCCAGCTCTTTGGGGGGCGTGTCCACCTTCTTGCCGTCCACCAGCAGCTCATAGCTGTCCAGATTGATGACCAGCTTGTCGAACACCAACTTTTTCTTGGTATCGTCGGGTATCTCGCTGCGGCGGAGCACGGCATTGATTCGGGCCATGAGCTCCTTCATCTCGAAGGGCTTGACCAGATAGTCGTCCGCGCCCATCTCCAGTCCGGTGATGCGGTCGCCCACGTCGCTCTTGGCGGTGAGCATAATGATGGGCGTCTTGCCCTTCTCGCGGATATGGGCGCATACGCCCCAGCCGTCCACCACGGGCAGCATGATATCCAGCAGCACCATGTCGGGGGCCTGCTTGTCGTACTCCTCGATGGCCTTGCCGCCGTCATAGGCGCTGCGGACCTCGAAGCCCTCCTTCTCCAGGTACATACGGATCAGATCGGATATATTGCGGTCATCCTCGACCACCAGAATGTTGCGTGCCATAGGCGCTCTCCTCCCGGTACATATCGTTGGGTATATCTTACATCCTGCGGGGCAGGCTTTTCCTGAACAATTTGTGAATATCCCGCATAATTTATAGATTATACCACGTTTTTGCCCGCTTGTCACGCATTTCTGCACCCCAGTCGGCCCCTCGGCCGATGTCACCCCGCCGGTCCGATGGTCACGCCGGTATAATACCACGCCAGTATCTCCTGCCAGGTCTTCCCCGCCTTTGCCAGCTGCTCCGCGCCGTACTGGCTCATGCCCACGCCGTGGCCGTAGCCAGTGACGCGGAACGTAACGCTCTCCGCATCCGCCGTCAGGGTAAAGCAGGCCGAGCGCAGGGAAAAGATGCGGCGCATCTCCGTGCCCTCGATGTCCGTACCGCCCACGGAGACGGTCTCTACCCGGCCGGAATCATTCTCCGTCACTGCGCCGAACCACATCTCCGGCGCGCCGGTAAGTTTTATCTCCGGGTGGGCCGCCAGCAGACGGTCTTTTGCCTCCGCCGCGGTGAAGGTCACGGTGCTGTAATAGTTGGGCACGGTGTCGGCACTCTCCGGGCTGGCGACGCTGGCCAGATAGGGCAGGTCACCGGACCAGACATCCCCGGCCGCGGCGGTCCTGCCCGCCGAGGATGAGTGGAACACCGCCAGGATCGGTTCCCCGTCGTAGAGGGCCACCAGACCGTCCGTGTCCGCCACAGCCTGGACGACGCGGGTGTTCCAGGGAGCAAAGTCGGCGGCCCACTTTTCCTTTGCGGCTGTCTCGGAGAGATAGGCGCTGCAGCAGGTATGGTCCGTACAGAAGTCGGCGTCGGGATGCGCGTCCTTGCGGCCCTGCGCCAGCTGATAATAGACATAGGTGCGCTCGGCCGCGGCCTGGGCCTTCAGCGCCTCCATCTCAAAGGAAGCGGGCATCTCGCCGCGGACCACGCCCACAAGGTAATCCCGCAGCGTCATCCGCTCCGCCGCCTCCCCGGTTTTTATGGTCAGCACGACCTCCCCGTCCCCCTGTGCCTGCGGTTCTTCAGGCGGAAGCTCGTCCGATTCCTGGACAGTGAGGTAGGCGCCGCCGAAGAGCAGCACCATTAGAATAAGGGCCGCCGCCGCGCTTTTTTTCATGGCTGCCACCTCCTTTTTTACACGATATGCAGGGCCTGTCCGGGGCATACATAAAATTCCGCAGGCGGGAAATGCTACCGGAAAATGGCAGACGGAGGACAGAAGGCATCATGGAACAGGCAAAACAGGGCGGAAACGAGACGGCCCCGGAAACGGCGGGCTATTATCGCGGCGCAGGGTGCTTTTCGCTGAAAGCGGCGGAGCTGAACGAACTGCTGGGCGTGGGCCGGTGCTTTGATATGACAGGGCGCGACCTGTCCATCGGCGGGCGGCAGGCGCGGCTGTGGGTGGTAAACGGCTACGCCCAGGAGGACCTGCTGGAGCGGGTCATCGCCGGGTGGCAGGCGCTGCCGGACCTGAACAGTGTGACAGACGCGGCGGACTTCTGCCGGCGGTATGTGTCCGCCTGCGATGCGGCGGCTGAGCCGGACCGTGACACGGCGGTGATGGGCGTATTCGCCGGGAAGACGCTGGCGATCATCGACGGCTTCGGCGGCGGGGTGGTGCTGGACGCCAAGCAGTTCCCCACCCGGTCGGTGGAGGAGCCGGATACCAGCCGGGTACTGCGGGGCAGCCACGACGGCTTTGTAGAGAACCTCATGCAGAACGCGGCGCTGCTGCGGCGGCGGGTACGGGACACCCATCTGCGGCTGGAGCGATTGCAGCTGCCGGAGCGCTCGGGCACGGACGTGGCCCTGTGCTACATGGAGGGCGAGGCAGACGAGGGGCTGCTGCGGGCCCTGCGGGAAAAGCTGATGCACATCCAGTTGCGGTCGGTGGCCATGAGTCAGGAGACCATTGCGGAGGCCATCGCGCCCAGGCAGTTCTGGAACCCGTTTCCCAAGGTGCGGTATACCGAGCGTCCGGACGTGGCCACGGCGTGTATCATGGAGGGCGATGTGGTGGTGCTGGTGGACAATTCAGCGTCGGCCCTGCTGCTGCCCACAACGATCCTGCGGTTCAACGAGGAGATCAACGACTACTACTTCCCGCCCCTCATCGGCACGTATCTGCAGATCATACGGACGCTGGTGCTGCTGCTGACCATGTTCATCACACCGCTGTGGTACCTGCTGGTGAAGAACCCGGATACGCTGCACGAGAACCTGCGTTTCCTTTTGGTACAGGACGAATACTATGTGCCGCTGATCGTGCAGCTGCTGCTGGTGGAGCTGATCATTGACATACTGAAAATCGCGTCGCTGAACACACCGGATGTGCTGAGCAACTCGTTCAGTATGCTGGGTGCGCTGATATTGGGTGACTTCGCGGTGCAGGCCCGGTGGCTGGTACCGGAGGTGCTGGTGTATATGGCCTTTGTGGCGGTAGCCAACTATGCCCAGCACAGCTATGAGATGGGCTACGCCACAAAGCTATGCCGGATGCTGCTGCTGGTGCTGATCTGGCTGTGGGACTGGTGGGGCTTCGCGGCGGGGATCGTGATCACGCTGACGCTGATCGTGACGGCAAAGCCGCTGGTGGGCAAGGGATACCTGTACCCTCTCATTCCTTTTGACCGGAAGAAGCTGGCCCGTCTGCTGTACCGCCGCCCGGTGACGAAAAAGAACAGCTGAGGCAAACATATCCCCTCTTCGTCATAAACTGCAAAAAAGGAAGCGCCCCCGGCGCTTCCTTTTTAATTCTCATACAGTATATCCCGGGCCACCGGGCGGTAAAACAGCCTCTCCGCCTCGTCGAAATCACGGGTCTGCCCCATGATCCACATAAGCTTGGCCACGGCAGCCTCCGTGGTCATGTCGTAGGCCTCCAGCAGGCGCAGGGCGCTTTTCAGCCGCCCGCCCACATGATAGACCGCCAGATTGCTGCCCTCGTTGGGCACCTGGGTGGTCATGACCACCAGCTTGCCCAGCGCGATGCCCCGGTGAATGATATCGAAATAGCTGGCGTCGCCCTCATATTCCGGCAGGCCGCCTACGCCGAAGGACTCAATGACCAGGCCGTCAAACCGGTCCAGCATGAATTCCAGCACGGCGGCAGGGGTGCCGGGGATCAGCTTCAGCAGTCCCACCTTGTCGTCCAGCGCGTCATAGAACACCGGGCTGGGATAGCAGGCGCAGCGCATATACTGCAGCAGGTGCTCGTCCTGTACCACGGCCAGGTCGGGATAGTTGACGCTGGAAAAGGCCTGAAAGCTCTTGGAGCAGATCTTGCGGGCACGGGTACCCAGGATGACCTTGCCGTTGAATACGATCTGCACGCCGCCGCAGCCGCGACAGGCGTAGAGAAACGCGTCGGTCAGGTTGCGCTTGGAGTCGGTACCGTCGAACCAGATAGGCTTCTGCGCGCCGGTAAGGACGATGGGCTTTGGGCTGCCCTGGATCAGATAGCTAAGCGCGGCAGCGGTATAGGCCATGGTGTCCGTGCCGTGGGAGATGACAAAGCCGTCATATCTATCGTAATTCTCCCGCACGGCCCTGGCCACACCCAGCCAATGGGCGGGACGGATATTGGTGCTGTCCAGGCTGTAGAGCTGAACGCAATCCACATGGCACATCTCGCCGATACGGGGAACGAAGGACAGCAGCTGCGTGCTGTTCAGCTCCGGCGTCAGGCCGGAGGGCGTCATCTCACTGGCGATGGTACCGCCGGTGCCGATCATCAGGATATTCTTCATGCTCATACCTCCCGGTCATCCATGGCCGCCGTGCCGAATCGGGCCGCCTGCTCAATACGGCGGCGGACAGCGTCATCCGGGGCGGCGTCGTATTGGCGGCGCAGTTCCTGCAAAAACAGGCCCCGCAGCGTATCCTCGCCGCACTTGTCCCACAGGTCCCGGCGCACGGTAGTCTCGTCCCGCAGCTGCAGGGCAAAGAATCGGCCCGACAGGGCCTCCTCCAGCAGGGACAGGCGGGGCGGCTGCTCCGGCGTACCGGTCAGACGCAGGCGGTAGATATCCTGCTCCGTATCATGGGGCAGGGTACGCTCCAGGGCGGTGAGGGCGTCGCCATCGGTGACATCCACCTGGGCGATGCAGTAGCGGCGCCGGGCAAAGGGGACAAATCGCAGGTCGGCGGTGCCCGCCCCCACCTCGCCGAAGAGAAATCCCCGTTCGCCCAGCTCGTCGAAGCCGCGGCCCTCGATGCAGCCGCAATAGGCATAAGGGACCGCCCCGGCGGTCAGAACGCCGCTGCAGCTGTGAACATGACCCAACGCCAGATAGTCCAGCCCGCTGCCGGCGATATCCGCCGCGCGGATCGGACGGTAGCGGCTGTCGGAGGTCGTAACGTCACCATGGAGCAGACCAATGTGGATAAGGCCGTCCTGCGGCACACGGAAGCCGGGGAGTACACTGTCCGTGGGACACTCCGGGGCGGTGAAGGCCGCGCCGTGTACGGCGCAGTTCAGGTCCGGGAATGTAATGGTCTGCATATGGTCCTCTGTAAAGATGTGAACGTTGTCGCTCCAGCGCGTGCGGGCATAGGGCCCGTCCGGTGTAAGGGGATCGTGGTTGCCGGGGGCGATGACTGCCTGACCGCGGAAGCACCCCAGTGCCTGGGCCAGCAGGGGCGCGGTGTCGCCATAGGGGCTGTCGCTGTCAAAAAGGTCGCCGGAGAGGAGCAACAGGTCCGCACCGTGGTCGTTGGCCCACTCCACCAGGCGCTCCGGCGTGCGGCGGCTCTCCATACGACGCTGGCGGGCCTGCTCCGGCGTCAGCGCACCGAAGGCACTGTCCAGGTGGAAGTCACCTGCGTGAACGACCCGCACCATTTACGCTTCCTCTTCCTGCCAGCCCTTGCACACATCCACCCACTGAACGAAGTTCTTTCCGCAGCAGTGCTCCAGCTCGTCACAGGTCAGCTCAATGGCGCTGGCCGCGCTGCCCACAGCGGGAAACACCGTGTCAAAGCGCTTGAGGGACACATCCAGGTACGTCTTAACGTCGTCGGGCAGAGCGAAGGGGCACACGCCGCCCACGGCGTGGCCGATACGCTCCACAGCCTCTTCGGCGGTGAGCATTTTGGCCTTAGCGCCGAAGAAGTGCTTATACTTGCTGTTGTCCACCTTGGCGTCGCCGGCGGCCACGATGAGGATGGGGTCCTCCCCCACCTTAAAGCTGAGGGTCTTGGCGATACGGGCACCCTCCACGCCCACAGCCAGAGCAGCCAGCTCCACCGTGGCGCTGGAGACCTCAAACTCGCGCATACGATCCGCGACACCGTAGGGGGTCAGGTATTCTCTTACTTTTTCCACAGACATAGTCAAAAATTCACTCCTGTTTTCAAGTTTTTTCAAAAATTTTTCCAGTCCGCTTTTCGTACCTACCAGTTATTTCATCTCTATTCTGTCCACTTTTTCGCACATTCCCGTGTCGCTGTTCAGGGTAAAAATGCACCCCTGGGCGGAGCAGGGGCCCTCCGCCGCCTGATAGCGGCCCGGCAGACCGCCCAGGAAAAACTCCACGGACTGCTCCGGCCGGATACCCAGGACAGAACGGATGGGGCCGGTCATGCCAAGATCGGTGACATAGCCGGTACCCTTGGGGAATACCTGCATGTCCGCCGTGGGCACGTGGGTGTGGGTACCCCAAAGGGCGGAGACACGGCCATCCAGATAGTAGGCCATGGCCAGCTTTTCGCTGGTGGCTCCAGCGTGGAACTCCACCAGTGTAAAGGTGGGCTTGTCCGCCTGCGCCTTCAGCAGCTTATCGACGGTAGTAAAGGGATTTTCCGCGTTGAAGTCCAGGTCGCAGCGGCCGATGAGCACCAATACCGCCACGCTGAACGCGCCGCAGTCTACCACCTGACAGCCGTGCCCCGGCGCGCGACCGGTAAAGTTGGCGGGCCGGAGGATATAGCGCTCCTCGTCCAGATAGGCGGCGATCTGGGGTTTACCGAAGGTATGGTTGCCCAAGGTGATCACATCCGCGCCGGCGGCAAACAGGGCCTCCGCCTGCGGTCTGGTCAGGCCGCTGCCGGAGATGTTCTCCCCATTGACCACGGTGAAGCGCACGTCATGCTCCTTTTTGAATGCCCGCAGCTTCTTTTCCAGCAGCTGCAGGCCCGTCTCGCTGGCCACATCGCCCAGCGCCAAAACCTTGTATTCCACGGAATACGCCTCCTTGCTCAGTCGTTCCAGCCGATGATCCTGATCAGCTGGCGATTGGTATAGTAATACGCGGATGCGGGGAAATTCCGCAGATCCGCCGTGTTGGAGCAGAGCAGATAGTCCACCACATTACCGCTTTCATCCGTAATGGTGTCCAGAATAACGACGGTGTGATTGGCCGGCTCGTCCACGCCCATGGTGATAATGTCGCCGGTCTCACCGCTGAAATAGGGCGCGTCCGCCACAGCCACCAGACCGCTTTCACGGGGTACCGCCACATAGTCCCGGAAGGACCCCACATTGACCCAGGGCAGCGTGCTCTGTCCGCCGCTGTACCAATACCAGCCGGTCTCGTAGCCGCCGGCGTCGTCCATGGGGATACCGCCCGCCAGCAGCACCTGTGAGCCGAAGTTCATGCAGTTGCCGCCCAGATCGTCATAGGCCATGAAGGACGGGCTGCGCTTACCCACCCAGGAGAGCATATACTCCCGGGCAGCCTGGCGGTCATAGGGGTGGTCGGCAGCGGCTGTCACGCTCAGTCCCTCGCGAGGCAGGTCGCGGCGGGCCTCTATGTAGTCGGTGATAGCGGGAAAATTCTTGTCTTGATGGGTGGTGCGGTCATAGTCGGCACTGTAATAGGGATTGTCATCAGACCAGTGCTTCACGATGGACCAGTCGTCTCCCTCCCCCCGGAGGGTAAAGGTGTGCTTGATACCGAACTGCTCCGAGGGCAGGCCATTCAAGCCCTTGAAATAGACCACATTATTCTCCCGGAGCACCAGGTCCACGTCGCCCTCGGTCTCCTCGGAGGGCATAATGGATACGCATCGGAGGGAATAGCTGTACGAGGTCATGGTCAGGTCGATGGGCGAGAGCTTGCGGATGACGCACAGGCCGTGCCAGATATTCTTGTGGTAGAGCGTCTCCTCACTGTCGGCGAACAGCACGGCTGGGTCAATGACCCGCAGGTCGGCAACGGACTGGTAGTAACAGTCCATAAAGTCCAGCAGCAGAAGTTCCTGCCCCACGGTCATGCCCTGGGCCGCCGCGCCACTGATGCGCTCAAAGTCGGCACTGACGGTCTGGGGTTCTCCGCCGGTCCAGGGCGCGCCGGCAGTGCGCTGCCAGACCTGCGTCTCGTCAACGTCAGCGGTCAGGTGCTGCTCCTCCGGCGCCTCCTGCTTCCCCTCCGGTGAGGTGTTGGTCGTGTCTCCGGTGATGGTAAAGCAGCCGGTCAGGCTCAGCAGCAGGGCCAGCAGCAGAAATAACAGCAGAAAACGCTTCATAGTATGTCCTCCATCGGGGGTCCGGTCGGTTTTTCTGTGTACTCGAAGACATTATAGCAAAAGAGGGGCCGCTTCGCAATGCGAAGCGGCCCCTGCAAACATTAAATTTTTATTTCGCGTACTCCACGACCTTCGTCTCACGCAGAACGTGGACCTTGATCTGGCCGGGATATTCCAGTTCGCTTTCGATGCGCTTGGCCAGCTCACGGGCCAGGATGACCATTTCATCCTCGCTGACCTGCTCGGGCTTGACCATGACGCGGACCTCACGGCCGGCCTGGATGGCATAGCTCTTCTCAACGCCGGGATAGCTGCTGGTGATCTCCTCCAGCTTTTCCAAACGTTTAATATAATTTTCCAGGTTCTCGCGCCGCGCACCCGGACGGGCCGCAGAAATGGCGTCCGCCGCCTGCACCAGGCAGGCCACCAGCGTGCGGCACTCCACGTCGCCGTGGTGGGCCTGGATGGCATGGATGATGTCTTCCTTCTCGCGGTACTTGCGGGCGTATTCCACACCCAGCGCCACATGGGTACCCTCGAATTCATGGTCCAGGGCTTTGCCAATGTCGTGCAGCAGGCCGGCGCGCTTGGCTGCCTGCACATCGGCGCCCAGCTCCGCGGCCATCATGCCGGCGATATGGCTGACCTCGATGGAGTGCTGCAGCACGTTCTGGCCGTAGCTGGTGCGGTAGTGCAGCTTGCCCAGCAGCTTCTGCAGCTCCGGATGCAGGCCGCGGACGCCGGTCTCCAGCACGGCGCGCTCGCCCTCGGCGCGGATGACGCCGTCCACCTCGCGGCGGGCCTTCTCCACCATTTCTTCAATGTGGGTAGGGTGGATGCGGCCGTCGGCGATAAGCTTTTCCAGGGCCAGCCGCGCGATCTCGCGGCGGACCGGCTCGAAGCAGGAGACGGTGATGGCCTCCGGCGTGTCATCGATGATCAGATCCGCGCCGGTAAGCGTCTCCAGCGTGCGGATGTTGCGGCCCTCGCGGCCAATGATGCGGCCCTTCATCTCGTCGTTGGGCAGGGGCACCACGCTGACGGTGATCTCGGCCACGTGGTCGGCGGCGCAGCGCTGGATGGCGGTGGCCACGATCTCGCGGGCACGCTGGTCGGCCTCGTCCTTGGCGCGGGCTTCGATCTCCTTGATCTTCAGCGCCGTTTCGTGGGTGACCTCGGACTCCACCTGGGCGATCAGGTAATCCTTAGCCTGCTCGGCAGTGAAGCCGGAAATGCGCTCCAGCATCTCGGTCTGGCTGCGCTTGATGAGCTTGATCTCCTCCTGCTCCTTGTCCAGAGCAGCGTGCTTCTGGGCCAGGGCCTCCTCTTTCTTCTCGATCATCTCGGTCTTGTGATCGAGGTTCTCTTCCTTCTGCTGCAGACGGCGCTCCTGCTTCTGCTGTTCGGCACGGCGTTCCTTGACTTCCTTCTCGTACTCGCTGCGGTTCTTCAAAATCTCTTCTTTTGCTTCAAGGAGTGCTTCTCTCTTTTTGTTTTCAGAGCTCTTGATGGCCTCATTGACGATACGCAGAGCTTCCTGCTCGGCGTCTTCGATCTTGCGCTGGTCGTTCTTTTCCTTGCGGCGGCGGATAAGCGTGCAGGCCACAAAGCCCAGAACGAGGGCGACAGCGAACGAGAGGATGGCCACGATCCAGCCAGTTGTGGTCATGGTACATTCCTCCTATGTTGTTATTGGGTTTTTGCGTCGGCACAAAATATGGTGCCGGATGACAACCGGGGCGGAAAGGCTCCTATGCCCCGATAATGATCCTTTACTATATTAAACATATTATGGTCAACTGTCAAGGGCAAAGTAAACTTTTCTTTTGTCGTTTTTCAGGCAAGGCACCGTATCTGTTGGGTCACTGAATGAAATCGGCGTAAGCGTAACCCAGACGGCCTTGGTAACCCACCGTGTACCACTCCTGATAGCGACCGTAGACGGTGAGCTTTGCGCCATTCGGCAGAAGTGTGACCACCTCGGCCCGGGTGCCAGGGGCCGCACGAAGGTTCAGCGGACCTCCGCCCGGCGTCTGCACCGTGCCCTGCCAGGGTGTTATGGGTGTGACGAAAGGCAGGCCGAAGTACTCTGTCAGCGACAGCACCAAATTGGCGGCAATGGCCTGGATATTGCCCTCGATCCAACGGGCATCAGCGGTGTTGTCGTGGTAGCCCAGCTCCAGCAGTACGGAGGGCATATAGGGCTGGCGGACCTCGCCCAGCGTGGTGGTGGCACGGGCATAGACCTTGTCCGGCAACGGATAGATGTCTTTTAAGTTTTTTACAAAAATGTCCGCCGCGCGGCGGCCATTAGCACTGGTGGGATAATAAAAAGCGATGACACCGCGGACGGCGCCCTCCTTGGTACCATCGGTGCTGCCGTTGGAGTGAAGCGCCAAATAAAAATCGTAACTTCCAGAATTTGCCAGGCGGATGGAGCTGGCGGCGGTCATGTCGGGGGTGTTGCGGGTAAAACGGATGGTGTTGGCCAAAAGATAGGGCTCCATGGCGTCGGCAATTTGGTTCATAAAGTACTCTTCTGAGCCGTTTCCGGTGATATATGGGTTATATTCCTGGGTAGATGGACTTAAAAAGATACGCGGCATAGCAGTTCCTCCTATACTTGTTCTGTGCGTTTTACTATACTTTGTCTGTACTTCAGCGATACTTTATTTATACATCGTATGGAAATATGCTTGTCTTTGTGCTATACTTAGGAGAAATTTTCCTGTACAAAAGGAGTAACCGCCATGAAAGCTGCCAGACCGTATCCCATCGTCACCATCACCCCCAAGGGGGAGCGCGCCATCGTGGACGGGCACCCGTGGGTCTATGAGGGTGAGGTGGTGTCGGTCAGCGGCACGCCGGAGGACGGCAGCCTGGTGGACGTGGTGTCGAAAAAGGGCAGCTGGCTGGGCTGTGGGTTCTATAACAGCGCGTCCAAAATACGGGTGCGGCTGGTGACGCGGAACGCCAACGACGACCCGGCGGGCGACGCCTTCTGGGAACGGCGGCTGCGCTACGCCTGGGACTACCGCAAAACGGTGATGGGCGAGGCGGACAGCCGGTGCTGCCGCATCATCTTCGGGGAGGCGGACGGCTTTCCGGGACTGACGGTGGACCGGTTCGAGCGCGTGCTGGTGGCCCAGGTGCTGAGCCTGGGTATGGAACGCATCAAGGAACGGGTGCTGCCGCTGCTGGTACGCATCCTGCGGGAGGACGGGCAGGTCATCCGGGGCGTGTACGAACGCAACGACGCGGCCCTTCGGACGCTGGAGGGCATGGCGCAGGGCAAGGGCCGGATGACGCTGCCCGGCGAGGCCGCGCCGGAGAGCACCGCCGAGGACATCACGGAGAACGGCATACGGTACACGGTGGACTTTGAGAACGGGCAGAAGACCGGCTTCTTTCTGGACCAGAAGTACAACCGGCTGGCGGTGGCGAAGCTGGCAAAGGGCAGGACGGTGCTGGACTGCTTCACCCACACCGGCTCCTTCGCCCTGAACGCCGCAAAGGGCGGGGCGAAGCACGTGACCGCCGTGGACGTGTCGCAGTTCGCCGTGGACTGCGCGGCGGAGAACGCGCGGAAAAACGGGCTGGACGGCGTGATGGACTGCGTGTGCGCCAACGTGTTCGACCTGCTGCCGCAGCTGGCGGAGCAGCCGCGGAAATACGACTTCATCATACTGGACCCGCCGGCCTTCACCAAGAGCCGCAGGACCATACCCAACGCCATGACCGGGTACAAGGAGATCAACTACCGGGCCATGAAGCTGCTGCCCCGGGGCGGGTATCTGGCCACGTGCTCGTGCAGCCACTTCGCGTCGGAGGCGCTGTTCATCAAGATGCTGCAGGACGCCGCCCGGGACGCGGGGGTGCAGCTGCGGCAGATCGAAGCGCGGCAGCAGTGCGCCGACCACCCCATCCTGTGGGGCGTGGAGGAGACGAACTATCTGAAATTCTTTATTTTTCAGGTGGTGTGACGGGGTTTTTGTTGCCATCGCGGCAAACGTGTGGTATTCTGTCTTTTACGGTATGTATCTGAAAAGGAGGGCGCTCCTTGGGACGTTTACAGGATAAGCGGCTGTTTCTGCTGGACATGGACGGGACCATCTATCTGGACGACCGGCTGTTCGACGGGGTAACGGCCTTTCTCTCCCGCATACGGGAGAAGGGCGGACGGTATCTGTTTTTGACCAACAACTCCTCCAAAGGTGTGGAGGGCTATATAGAAAAGCTGAACGGCATGGGCATCGCCACCGGGCGGGAGGACTACCTGACCTCGGTGGACGCGGCCGTCGACCTGCTGCGAAGGCGGTATCCGGGACGCCGGTGCTACGTGCAGGGGACCCGGTCCTTTTACGATCAGCTGGCAGCGGCGGGGATACCCGTCACCTGTGACCGGGAGGACGGCGCGGAGATCCTGCTCAGCGGCTTTGACCGGGAGCTGACGTTTCAGAAGCTGGAGGACGCCTGCATCCTTTTGAACCGGGGTGTCACCTGGCTGGCCACGAACCCGGACTGGGTGTGCCCCACCTGGTACGGCGCCGTGCCGGACTGCGGCAGCGTATGCGAGATGCTGCACCGGGCCACCGGACGGGAGCCGGAGTTCATCGGCAAGCCCCGGCCCGCCATGGTGCAGCTGGCGCTGGAGCAGACCGGGTACCCGCCGGAGGCGGCGGTACTGCTCGGCGACCGGCTGTACACGGACATCGCCTGCGCGGTGAACGCCGGGATCGACAGCGTTTTCGTGCTGTCCGGCGAGGGGACACGGGACGACATTGAAAGAGACGGCATACGCCCCACATGGGTGTACGACGATATCAACGCGGTATTCCGCGCGTGGGAGGAGACACCATGAAGCTGAATTACAAGCGCACCATTCTGGTCGGCTTTGCTTTTTTCCTGATCTGCGCCTTCTGGCAGGCCTATGACAACACAGTGCCGCTGATCCTGACCAACAAATTCGGCATGAGCCAGACCTGGTCCGGCGTCATCATGGCGATGGACAACGTACTGGCGCTGTTCCTGCTGCCGCTGTTCGGGCACATCTCTGACAAGTGCACCCACCCGAGAGGGCGGCGGACGCCGTTCATCGTGGTGGGCACGCTGATCGCGGCGGTGGCGCTGATCGCGCTGTCCTTCGCGGACAACGCGCAGCTGAAGCGGCTGGACAAGGTGTCCGCCATTGACGACCCGGCGGCACTGACGGTGATCTATAACGAGCAGAAGGACGCCACGCTGCTGTCCCCCAGCGGCGAGAGCTTTATTCTGGGGCATAAATTCACGGAGGCGGAGTTCACCGCCATCCGCAGCCAGACCGTCACCCCGGAGGGCAAGACCGTCACCGACCCGGCGTACACCAACTACGTGGTGCCGGCGCGGCAGGCCTGCGCCCGGGACGCGGCGGCGGCCAATCCCGGCGCGCTGGTGGTGTTCGTGGGGCTGCTGCTCATCATTCTGCTGAGCATGGCCACGTTCCGGTCGCCGGCGGTGGCGCTGATGCCGGACGTGACGCCCAAGCCCCTGCGGTCCAAGGCCAACGCCATCATCAACCTGATGGGCAGCGCCGGCGGCATTATCGTGCTGGCGCTGGGCATGGTGTTCGCCACGGCATCGGTGAGCAACAGCATGATGAGCTACACCGGGTACTTCGGCGTCATCGCGGCGCTGATGCTCGCGGCGCTGGTGGTGTTCATGCTGACGGTGCGGGAGCCGGAGTGGGCAAAGGAGATGCAGGCGCAGTCCGTGGCCGCGGGCGTTGAGAACGCAGAGGAGGCGGCGCACCCCAACGGGGGGCGGAAGCTGTCCGCTGACGAGGTGAAGAGCCTGCTGCTGATATTGCTGAGCATCGTGCTGTGGTTCTTCGGCTACAACGCCGTGACCAGCAAATACTCGGTATACGCCAGCAACATCCTGCACAAGGACTACAACCTGACGCTGATCATCGCCCAGGCGGCGGCCATCGCGGCCTATCTGCCGGTGGGCTTCATCGCCGGGAGGATCGGGCGGAAGAAGACCATTCTGGCCGGCGTGGTGATGCTGACCGTAGCCTTCGGCGTGGCCGGGTTCCTGACAGCGGACAGTCCCGCGGCACTGATGAACGCCATGTTCGCCCTGGCGGGCATCGCCTGGGCCACCATCAACGTCAACTCCTTCCCCATGGTGGTGGAGCTGGCCTCCGGCGGCGATGTGGGCAAGTACACAGGCTTTTACTACACGGCGTCCATGGCGGCACAGGTGGCTACGCCCATGGTGTCGGGACTGCTGATGGACAAATTCGGAATGCACGTGCTGTTCCCCTACGCGGCGGTGTTCACGGCGCTGGCCTTTGTGACCATGCTGTTCGTGAAGCACGGCGACAGCAGGGAGGTACCGAAGCAGACTGCCGCGGCGGGCACAGAGGACGCCGGGGCTATTGACAATACGGTGGAGGAGCTGACAAACGACTGATGAAAGCGATCATAATTATCATTATTGTACTGCTGGTGCTGTTCTGGCTGTATCTGCTGTGCCTGCGGTGCCGGCGGGGCAAGATGGATCAGGCGTATTTCCGGCAGTGGCGGTATGCCCACCGGGGCCTGCATGACAGGGAGAAGGGTATTCCGGAGAACTCCATGGCGGCGTTCAAGCGGGCGGCGGCCAACGGCTTCGGCGCGGAGCTGGACGTGCACCTGATGAAGGACGGCAAGCTGGCCGTGATCCACGATGCCTCCCTGCTGCGGACAGCGGGTGCGGACGTGGAGATCGAGGACCTGACCGCGGAGGCGCTGGAGCAGTACCCGCTGGAGGGAACGGAGCAGAGGATCCCCCTGCTGGAGGAGGTGCTGCCGCTGTTCACGGACCGGGCGCCGCTGATCGTGGAGCTGAAGGCGGAGCGCGGCAACGCCGAGGCGCTGGCCGCGGCGGCCAGCAAGGTGCTGAAGAAGTACAAGGGCGCGTACTGCGTGGAGTCCTTCGACCCCCGGTGCCTGATGTGGCTGTGGCAGAACGAGCCGGATATCCTGCGGGGACAGCTGAGCGAGGATTTCTCCGCCCACGGGGACGCGCAGCATCTGCCCGGCGGTATCCGGTGGATCCTGGCGAACCTGCTGCTGAACGTGCGGACGCGGCCGGACTTCATCGCCTATCGGTTTGAGGACCGGGGCAATCTGTCCCTGCGGCTGTGCCGGGGCTTCTACAAGGTGCAGGAGGCCAGCTGGACCGTGCGGGACAGGGAGACTATGGAAAAGGCCGAGGCGGCCGGGAACCTGGTCATCTTTGAACATTTTGACCCCAGGGGGTAACGGACTATGCGCGTGATCACGGGGACTGCCAGAGGCAGGGTATTGAAGGAGCTGGAGGGGCTGGAGACACGGCCCACCACCGGCAAGGTGAAGGAGAGCCTGTTCTCCATCATACAATTCGACATTGAGGGACGGCGGGTACTGGACCTGTTTGCCGGCACCGGACAGCTGGGCATCGAGGCCCTGAGCCGGGGCGCGGCGGAGTGCGTGTTTATCGACCGGCGGGCGGACGCGGTGAAGCTGATACAGGAAAATCTGGCGCTGTGCCGCCTGGCGGACAGAGCCAGAGTGCGGCAGGGGGACGCGCTGCCGTATCTTCGCAGCGGGGAGACGTTCGACATCGTGTTCCTCGACCCGCCCTACGCCAGCGGGCTTTTACAGCAGGCGCTGACGGATATCGCAGCGTTTGACATTTGCCGTGCACATGGTATAATCATAGCAGAGAGCGCGGTGGACACGGTGCTGCCGGAGATGCCCGCGCCCTATGCCCTGTATCGGGAGTACAGATACGGCAAGATCAAGCTGACGGTGTATCATCGCGGCGGAAATGAGGATACGGAATGAATATCGCCATTTACCCCGGCAGCTTTGACCCCATCACGCTGGGACACCTGGATATCATCCGCCGGGCGGCGCGGTGCTTCGACAAGGTGTGCGTGTGCGTGATGGTGAACTGCCAGAAGCAGCAGCCTATGTTCACGCCGGAGCGCCGGCTGGAGCTGATCCGCCAGTCCGTGGCGGGCATCCCCAACGTGGAGGTGGAGAACTGGTCCGGGCTGCTGGCGGACTTCGTCCGCAGCAAGGACGCGCACATTCTGGTGAAGGGCGTGCGGAACTGCGCCGACTGGGAGCTGGAGGCCCAGATGGCGCGCATCAACGGCGGTATCTGTCCCGGGCTGGAGACGGTGCTGCTGCCCGCCAGCGCGGCGTATGAGCACTTCAGCTCCACCATGGTGCGGGAGATGATCCGCTACCACCAGCCATTGGAAAAGTATGTACCGGCGCCGGTCGCCGAGGAATTGATGCGGCAGCGGGGTTGAGCCTCCCGGCGCCGACAAAAAGAAAGGAACGGACCGCACTATGGAAGAGAAAGATGTACAGCGCCTGTTGGATATGCTCTACGGCATGATCGACGAGGCAAAAAGCGTGGCCTTCAGCTCTGACAAATGTATCATCGTCCGGGACGAGGCGCTGGATCTGCTGGATGAGATCCGGGCCAAGCTGCCCCTGGAGCTGAAAAAGGCCCAGGAGCTGATCGCCGCCCGCAGCGAATATGTGGCCGGGGCCAAGAAGGAGGCGCAGGAGGTACTGCGTCAGGCGGAGCTGGATGCCCGCACCATCGTGTCCGAGAGCGAGACACTGCAGCTGGCACGCCAGAAGAGCAGCGAGATCATCCGCCGGGCCGAGGACCGCAGCAAGGAGCTGTATCACGTGGCCAACACCTACACCGAGGACGCGCTGCGCCGCACCGAGGAGGCCATCCAGGCCGCGCTGACCGAGGTACAGGAGTCCCGGGCGCGGTTCCGGGCCGCCAGCAAGGAGCAGATGCAGGCCCAGCGCCAGCAGCTGAACGAGTCCGCCGCTGAAAAGAGCGAGGGCCAGCGCTGAGCGCTCCCCTCCCCCACACAGTATTTACGTTGACCGCCGCAGGCAGAGCCTGCGGCGGTCCGCCTTTTCGGACGGAAAGCGAGGCCGATCCCGACCGGTGGAAAACGCCGCTGCCGCCGCGGTATCCGGCGGCAGTTATAGACTTTGTGGAAAATCTATAAAATCCACGTAAATTTTTCTGCGATTTCCACAAGAAATCCTCATCTTGTGTTAACAGGCTCCGGCGGGCACAAAATCTTGTGCTCGCCGGAGTTTTCCGCTTATGTTCATCGAACAAGCGTTTCAAAAAGTGGGAAAATTGGGCCGAAAACCGGCGGAATATCTGGCTTTTGCCGTGGCGGTAGACATAATTTTTCCTTGCAATTCCGCTGGGGATTATGTATACTAACCTCGTTAGTGGTGAATTGTGGGGGCAATATCCATATTTGTGGGGGATGTTCCCACGGTTTTCCACCGGGGACTATTTTTTTCGGAAGGAGGCGGACCCATGACCGGTCAGTATGCACACACGATCGACGCCAAGGGGCGCCTCTTTATTCCCGCCGCGCTGCGGAAGGAGCTGGGCCAGACGTTCCACATCACCGTGGGACAGGACCACTGCCTGTCGGTGTACTCCGACGAGAGCTGGGCGGCGTTTATGGACAAGCTGAAGGCGCTGTCCTACAACGAGGTAAAAAAGCTGCGGGCGCTGTTCGCCTACGCGGCGGACTGCGAGCCGGACGGCCAGGGACGCATCCTCATCCCCGCCAAGCTGCGGGAGTATGCGGGGCTGACCAGGGAGGTCGTGGTCATCGGCAGCTTTGACCGGGCGGAGATCTGGGACGCTGAGCGCTGGGCCGCCGTGGAGAACGATGCCTTCGCCTCCGGCGAGCTGGAGAGCGCCATGGCGGAGATGGGTCTGTGAGCACCGTGACGCAGGAGAAGGACTACGGCCATGTGCCGGTGCTGCTGCACGAGTGCCTGGACGCGCTGGCCATCAAGCCCGACGGCATCTATGTGGACGGCACGCTGGGCCGGGCGGGTCACTCGCTGGAGATCGTAAAACGGCTGACCACCGGACGGCTCATCGGCATCGACCGGGATGAGACGGCCATTGCCGCCGCGCAGGAGCGTCTGGCGGACTACGGGGACCGGGTGACGCTGGTCCACAGCAATTTTGACCGCATCGGCGATATCCTCGCCGACTTGCACATAGACGGGGCGGACGGTATGCTGTTCGACCTGGGCGTCTCCTCTCCGCAGCTGGACGACGCGGAACGGGGCTTCAGCTATATGCACGACGCGCCGCTGGATATGCGGATGGACCGGACGGCGTATCTCACCGCCCGGGAGGTGGTGAACAGCTGGAGTTATGAGGAGCTGCGGCGCATCCTGTTTGAGTACGGCGAGGAGCGCTACGCGCCGGCCATCGCCAAGCGGATCGTACAGCACCGGGAGCAGCAGCCTATCGAGACGACGCTGGAGTTGGTGGACATCATCAAGTCCGCTATGCCGCCACAGGCGCTGCGGGAGAAGCAGCACCCGGCCAAGCGGAGCTTTCAGGCCATACGCATCGCCGTCAACGGCGAACTGGACGCCCTGCCGCCCATGCTGGAGGCGGCCGCGGCGCATCTGAACACAGGCGGGCGGCTGGCGGTGATCTCCTTCCACTCGCTGGAGGACCGGATCATCAAGAAGACCTTGCAGGAGCTGGCCACCGGCTGCATCTGCCCGCCGGAGTTCCCGGTGTGCGTATGCGGTAGGAAGCCGAAGCTGAAGCTGGTGAGCCGGAAGCCCATCGTATCCGGCGAAGAGGAATTGGCACACAACCCCCGCGCACGCAGCGCCAAGCTGCGGGTGGCGGAGAAGGTATAACAGCAAAGCAAAGCATCGGCGGAAAAGAGCCACATCCGGCGAGTTATTTTTCGCCGAGACGCGGCGCAGACGTGCAGCCATACTTTGTGTATGGCAAGCGGCTGCAGCAAAGTATCGGCGGAAAAGAACCACATCCGGCGAGTTATTTTTCGCCGAGACGCGGCACAGACGTGCAGCCATACTTTGTGTATGGCAAGCGGCTGCAACAAAGTATCGGCGGAAAAGAACCGACGGAGGAAGGAGGGAGTTTTACATGGCCAACTATCGTCACGGCGCCACCTACGGCAGCCTGGCATATGATCTGGACGCGCTGGCGCGGGAAAAGCAGCTGGACGAGGCCGGAAAGCTCCCCCAGAAGAAGGTACGGCCGGCGCAGCCGGAGGTACAGCCGGTACAGCGGCGGCAGACCGCGGTACGGGCCGCGGTGCGGCCCTCCCCTGTTCTGCTGCTGGGAACGGTGCTGGTGGTGGGCATGGTCATCGCGCTGATGCTGTGCTATGTGAAGCTGACCGGCATTTCCGATAATGTGTCCTCCATCAAGCGGGAGATCTCCGCCCTGGAGGAGGAGCACGTGGCGCTGCTGACGGCGTATGAGCGCACCTTCGATCTGGCCACCGTGAAGGCGGCGGCGGAGGCGGCGGGTATGTCCAAGCCCAGCAGCGGCCAGATACAGTACATCGACCTGTCGGGTGCGGACAGCGTGGAGGTATACGCCGCGGGCGGCGCGGCGGCGCTGAACGGCTTTACCGAAAAGGCAGAGTCGCTGTGGGCGTATGTACTGGAATATTTCCGCTGAGGGAAAGTATAGTATAAGCGCGAGGAGTAAGAAGGCGACTTCTTGCTCCTTGCTTGGTCTATAACAGCAGGGCGCGGCGGCGCCGGAGCAGGGTCCGACGGCAAAACAGGAGGCACTATCGTGGCAGAAAACCAAAATTCCAACCGAAAAAACGAGAACGTACGGCGGGCCAACCGGATCATTCAGACCCGATCCTTTGTACTGATGATCCTGATGGGCGTCGTGATGTTCGTGCTGCTGTTTTTCCGGCTGTTCGACCTGCAGATCACCCGGCATGAGGAATTGCAGGGCAAGGCTGTGAACCAGCAGACACGGCGGACGGTGGTGACGGCTAACCGGGGCACCATCTATGACGCCGGCGGCAACATTCTGGCGATCTCCTCCAGCGCGGAGACCATCATTCTCTCCCCGCTGGAGATCGACAACGCGGTGAACGACACGGAAGATCCCGTCAGCTGGACGAAGGAGTCGCTGGCGGCAGGGCTGGCGGAGATCCTGGGCAAGGACGCCTCGGCCATCCGGAAACGGATGGACAACGTGAAGTCCCAGTATGAGGTCATACAGCTGCGGGCGGACGAGGACACGGCGGCCAAGGTGCGCTCGTATGTGGACGAGAACAAGATCGCGGGCGTACACCTGGTGGCGGACACGAAGCGGTACTATCCCTACGGCTCGCTGGCGGCGCAGGTCATCGGCTTCGTGGGCGACGAGAACACGGGGCTGTATGGGCTGGAGGCCTATTACGAGAAGGAGCTGGAGGGGCAGAGCGGACTGGTCATCTCCTCCAAGGATCAGGCGGAGAACGATATGCTGTATACCTATGAGCAGTATTTCGCCGCCAAGAACGGCAGCGACCTGACGCTGACGCTGGACACCACCATCCAGTACTATCTGGAAAAGGGTATCGAGAGCATGGTGGATAAGTTCTCCGCCGCCAACGGCGCCAGCGGCATCGTGATGGACGCCAGGACCGGCGGCATACTGGCCATGGCGTCGTATCCCAACTACGATCTGAACGACTTTCTGACCGTCAGCGACCAGACGCTGCAGGAGCGTATCGAGCGCGGGGAGAGCACCGTGGCCGATATGCAGCTGCTGCAATGGCGCAACAAGGCGCTGAACGATACCTATGAGCCGGGCTCCACGTTTAAGATCCTGACGCTGTCGGCGGCGCTGGAGGAGGGCGTGGTGGATAAGACCACCACCGTCAACTGCGGCGGCAGCGTCAACATCGCCGGCTACACCATCCACTGCTCCAACAAGAACGGCCACGGCTTACAGACGCTGGTGCAGTCGGTGGGGAATTCCTGCAACCCGGCGTTCATCAACTACGGGCTGCGCATCGGCAACGAGAAGTTCTATGAATACATGCGCTCCTTCGGACTGATGAACACCACGGGCATCGACCTGGGCGGCGAGGCCGTGGGCGTGTTCGCCGCGGACAGCAGCTTCACCCAGCTGGATCTGGCCTGCTACGCCTTCGGCCAGAACTTTACCGTGACGCCGCTGGCGCTGATCGCGGCGCAGGCGGCCTGCGTCAACGGTGGGTATCTGCACACGCCGTATCTGGTGGAGCGCATCACCGATAGTAACGGGAACGTGACCTATCGCCACGACGACACGCCGGTGCGGCAGGTCATCAGCGAGCAGACCTCCGCCACGGTGCGGGAGTGCCTGGAATACGTGGTGGCCAGCGGCACCGGCAAGAACGGCCAGGTGGCGGGCTACCGCATCGGCGGCAAGACCGGCACGGCCGATAAGGGCCAGACCGGCGACGTGGTGGTGTCGTTCCTGTGCTTCGCGCCGGCGGACGACCCGCAGGTCATTATGCTCATCACCATGGACACCCCCAGCCGCGCCACGGGGACCTATGTCTCCGGCGGCAACATGGTGGCACCCACCGCCAGCACCGTCATGGCGGAGATCCTGCCCTATCTGGGCGTGGAGCCCAGCTACTCCGCAGAGGAGCTGCTGGGCATGGACACCACGGTGCCCAACGTCATCGGCATGAGCGTGGAGGAGGCCAAGGCGAAGCTGAAGGACCGCGCGCTGAGCTATAAGATCGTGGGCGACGGCGAGACCATCACTGACCAGACGCCGGCCGGCGGTGCCATCATCCCCGGCAAGTCCAGCGTTATCCTGTACGCCGGCGAGGAGAAGTCCACGGGCAAGTGCGTGGTGCCGCATCTCATCGGCAAGACGCCCTCAGAGGCCAACACCACCGCCACGGCGGCAGGGCTGCTGATACGGTTCTCCGGCACCACAGGCAGCGAGTCCAGCTCCGTCCGGGTGCTGAGCCAGTCCATCGACGAGGGTACGGAGGTGGAGGCCGGCACGGTCATTACCGTGCAGCTGGGCGACACGTCCGTGACGGACTGACGCCACACGTTTTGCGCCCAACAGAGCACACGGTTCCCTTTTGTCCGCGGACGAAATGTGGTAGAATAGTGTGTATACCATTATGCACAGATGCAAAGGAGAGTTGATGATGAAACTGCGTGAGCTGTTGAACGGGCTGGATATTTTGGAAACAAACGCCGAGCTGGATAGCGACATCCGGGAGGTACGGTACGACTCGCGGCTGGTGGGATCGGGCGATCTGTTCATCGCCGTCACCGGCGCGGAGACGGACGGACATAAATATATTCCCATGGCACGGGAGAAGGGCGCTGCCTGCGTGCTGTGCGAGCGCGCGCCGGAGGACGGCGCGCCCTTCGTCCGGGTGGCGGACAGCCGCCGGGCGCTGGCGGTGGTGGGCGGCAATCGCTTTGATCACCCCGCACGGGAGATGACCATGATCGGCATCACCGGTACCAGCGGCAAGACCACCAGCACCTACCTCATCAAGAGCATTCTGGAACAGAAGGCCGGGGCCAAGGTGGGCCTGATCGGCACGATACAGAATATGATCGGCGACCGGGTGCTGCACACCGAGCGCACCACGCCGGAGTCCTTCGAGCTGCAGAAGCTGCTGCGGGAGATGGCCGACGCGGGCTGCACCCATGTGGTGATGGAGGTGTCCTCCCACGCACTGATGCTGGACCGGGTGTACGGCATACCCTTCGCGGTGGGCATTTACACCAACCTGAGCCGGGACCATCTGGACTTCCACAAGACCATGGATGCCTATTGCGACGCCAAGGCGCTGCTGATGCGGCAGTGCGACGTGGGCATCTACAACGCCGACGACCCCTGGGCGGAACGGCTGATGGCCGATGCCACCTGCCGCCGGCAGTTCTCCTACTCCGTGAATGGTCAGGCGGACCTGATGGCGAAGAACGTGGCGCTGGAGCCCGGCTGCGTGGATTTTGACGCGGAGGCGGACACGGAATGGTGCCACGTCCACGTGGGCATACCGGCGCTGTTCACCGTGTACAACACACTGGACGCCATGGCCTGCTGCTGGAACCTGGGCGTGCCGCTGGCGGAGTGTGCCGACGCACTGGCGAAGAACCACGGCGTGAAGGGCCGGATGGAGATCATCCCTACGCCGAGAACGGGCTACACCGTACTGAACGACTATGCCCACAAGCCGGACGCGCTGGAAAAGGTGCTGCAATCCGCCAAGGCCTTCGCCAAGGGGCGGGTGGTGGCGCTGTTCGGCTGCGGCGGCGACCGGGATAAAACGAAGCGGCCCGTGATGGGTGAGATCGGCGCAAGGCTGGCAGACTTTGTCATCGTCACCAGCGACAACCCCCGGACGGAGAAGCCGGAGGCCATTATCGACGACATTCTGGTGGGACTGAAGGGCTATGACACACCCTATGCGGTGATCCCCGACCGGGTGGCCGCCATTCACTACGCCATGGACCACGCCCAGCCGGGCGACGTGATCGTACTGGCCGGCAAGGGCCACGAGGATTACCAGGAGATCGACCACAAGCACTATCCTATGGATGAACGGGTCATCGTGGCCGAACACCTGAAGGAAACGCAGAAATAAAGAAAAGACCTCCGCGCGGCGCGGAGGGAAGGAGCAAGATAGTATGGGAATTATGGAGATCGTGCTGCCTGTCGCGGTATGCTTTATCGTCACCGCCATCGCAGGCAAGCTGCTGATACCGGCGCTGGTAAAGCTGAAGGCGGGACAGTCCATCAAGGAGATCGGGCCCTCCTGGCACATGACGAAGCAGGGCACCCCCACCATGGGCGGGCTGATGTTCATCATCGGCATCGGCCTCACCATCGTCGTGTTGGGCTGGCAGCGGATGATGGCCGGCAGCTTCGTACACCTGTATGTGTACCTGTTCGCGCTGGTATTCGGCGTTATCGGATATATCGACGACTATCAGAAGGTGAAGCACCACCAGAACACCGGCCTGACCGCGCCGCAGAAGTTTATTTTGCAGCTGGCGGCGGCGGTGGCGTTCCTGTGCCTGATGCGGTACGAGGGGATGCTGAGCCCCAACCTGTATATTCCCTTCTGGAACACCCACATCGTGCTGCCGTGGATCGTGTATCTGGTGTTCGCGGCCTTTGTGATCGTGGGCACCGTCAACGCCGTGAATATCACGGACGGTCTGGATGGACTGAGCAGCAGTGTGACCGTGCCGGTGGGTCTGTTCTTCCTGGTGATGGCGGTGATCTGGCCCGGCTTCGAGCAGCTGGGGCTGTTCTCCGGCGCACTGGTGGGCGGTCTGCTGGGGTTCCTGCTGTACAACCACTATCCGGCCAAGGTGTTCATGGGCGATACGGGGTCGCTGTTTCTGGGCGGCGCCGTGGCGGCGCTGGCCTTCGCCTATGATATGCCGCTGGTGCTGATCCTGGTGGGCATCGTGTATATCTGCGAGACACTGAGCGACATTATCCAGGTGGGCTATTTCAAACTGACCCACGGCAAGCGCATCTTCAAGATGGCGCCGCTGCACCATCACTTCGAGATGTGCGGCTGGAAGGAGACCAAGGTGGTGGCGGTGTTCACCGCCGTCAGTGTCATAGGCTGCGTCATCGCCTATCTGGCCGTGTGCCAGCGCTTCAGCTTCTAAGGCTTCGCACTATTTTCACAGGAAAGGAGGGAGACTATGACACGGGAGGAACAGCGCGCCCGGAAGGCCCAGCAGGAACGGATGCGGCAGGTGGAGCGCCGGCATAAGGAAGCCGCCCGCGGGCAGATGGATCTCCCCTTCCTGATCCTGACGCTGCTGCTGACGGTCATCGGCCTGATCATGCTGTTTTCCGCCAGCTTTCCCCGGGCCTATTACGACACCGGGGACGGCACCTACTACTTCAAGCGGCAGGCCGCCTTCGCGGCGCTGGGTCTTGTGGCCATGTTCATCGTCAGCAAGATCAACTATCAGCGCTGGCGCGGCGCGGGACGGCTGCTGGTGGGGCTGGCGCTGTTTCTGCTGATACTGGTCATCATCCCCCACAACCCGCTGGCCATCACCTCCAACAACGCCACCCGATGGCTGGGCATCCGGGGCGTGTTCCAGTTCCAGCCGTCGGAGATCGCCAAGTTAGCGGTCATCGTCTACTTCTCCGACACCATCTCCAAAAAGCGGGAGAAGATGCTGACGTGGCGGCAGGGCATACTGCCCTACGTGGCGCTGCTGGCGGTCATCGGCGTGCTGATGATGCTGGAGCCCCACCTGTCGGGCACCGTTCTGATCTTCGCCACCGGCGCGGTGCTGATGATCGTGGGCGGCATACAGGGCTGGCTGGTGGCGGTGGGCGTCGGCGGCGTCAGCGCACTGGGCTTTCTGTTCATCAAGCTGGCGGAGGCGGGCGTCATCAAGTACGGCGCGGCGCGCATCGAGATGTGGCACAACCCGTGGGAGGACTACTACGGCGACGGCTACCAGCTGGCGCAGAGCCTGATCACCATCGGCTCCGGCGGCCTGCTGGGCGTGGGACTGGGCCGGGGACGGCAGAAGTTCCTATACCTGCCGGAGCAGTACAACGACTTCATCTTTTCCGTGATCTGCGAGGAGCTGGGGCTCATCGGCGCGTGTGTCATCATGCTGATCTTCTCCATGCTGATACTGCGGGGCTTCTGGATCGCCCTCCATGCCCGCGACCGCTTCGGCGCGCTGCTGACGGTGGGCGTGATGACCCATCTGGCCTTGCAGACATTTCTGAACATCGCCGTGGTGTCCGGCTTCGTGCCCACCACGGGCATCTCCCTCCCCTTCTTCAGCTACGGCGGCACAGCGCTGTGTTTGCAGCTGGTGGAGATGGGCATCGTGCTGAGCGTATCGCGGCAGATACCGGCGGCACGGGCGGGATAAAAGCGCAGGATTTGACAACATTCCGTATTTTATTGCAGGAAAACTACTATTCGTATCAAAATATAGAGGTCGGACCGCCGCGGCGGTTCCAGGGAGCAGCAGAATGAGAGTGATATTTACCTGCGGCGGCACCGCGGGACACGTAAACCCTGCCCTTGCGTTGGCGGGGTATATGAAGGAGAAAGATCCGGAGACGGCCGTGCTGTTCGTGGGCACGCCCACGGGCATGGAGCGCGAGCTGGTGGCCAAGGCGGAGTACGACTACGCCGCGGTGGAGGTCAGCAGCTTTCAGCGGAAGCTGAATGCGGCGGGCATACGCCACAATCTGCACACGGTGCGGGTGCTGGCGTCCTCCGGACGGCAGGCGCGGGCCATCCTGCGGGATTTCAAGCCCGACCTGGTGGTGGGCACCGGCGGCTACGCCAGCTATCCCATGGTGAAGGCGGCGGCCAGGGCGGGCATCCCCACGGCGGTGCATGAGAGCAACATGGTGCCGGGGCTGACCACGAAGATGCTGGAGAACTACGCCGACGTCATCATGGTGGGCTTTGAGGACTGCCGGCAGCACTACAAGCACCCGGAGCGCATCGCCGTCACCGGGACGCCGGTGCGGGGGGATTTCTTCCGGCTGAGCCGGGAGGAGGCCCGGAAAAAGCTGGGCTTTGACGACGGAGCCCCCCTTGTGGTATCCTTTTGGGGAAGCTTGGGCGCCAGCCACATGAACGAGTGCATGGTGGACTTCTTCCGCCGGGAGGACGCAGAGGGCTATCCCTTCCGCCACATCCACGCGGTGGGCAAGGGCGGCTGGGAGGCCATGGAGCAGAAGCTGCGGGAGCTGGGACTGCCCAAGTCCGACCGGTTGGACGTGCGGCAGTATATCTATGACATGGACGTGGTGATGGCGGCGGCGGACGTGGTGCTGTGCCGCGCCGGGGCCTCCACCATCAGTGAGCTGACGGCGCTGGGCAAGCCCACGGTGATGGTGCCGTCACCCTACGTCACCAACAACCATCAGGAGAAGAACGCGCGGCTGCTGGAAAAGCACGGCGGCGCGGTGGTCATCACGGAGCCGGAGAGCACCGGAGACGGGCTGTACAAGGCCGTTGAGGCCATCCTCTCCGATAATGAAAAACGCATCTCCATGGCCCGGGCCATGAAGGAGCTGGGTATCCCCGACGCCACGGCGCGCATCTACGACACGGTCATGGCGCTGGTGCGGAAGTAAGGGAGTCACCCCTCTCCCCTGTCCGTTCATACAATGGCGTAGCTGTTGGATGGACGGGAAAGGGAGGGCACATGAGGTATATCACCATAGAGGGCGGCACGCCGCTGCGGGGCGAGGTGGCGGTGCAGGGCGCGAAAAACAGCGTACTGCCCATTCTGGCCGCCACGCTGCTCAGCGGGGATGTGTGCCGCATTGAGGGCTGTCCGCACCTGAGCGATGTGGACTCGGCGGCGGATATCCTGCGGTACTTAGGCTGCGCCGTGCAGTGGGACGGAGACGATCTGCTGGTGGACAGCACCACGCTGACGCGGTGCGACATACCCCAGACACTGATGCGGCGGATGCGGTCGTCCGTGATCTTTCTGGGGGCGATACTGGCGCGGTGCGGCTGGGCGGAGCTGAGCTATCCCGGCGGGTGCGAGTTGGGGCCGCGGCCCATCGACCTGCACCTGGCGGCCCTGCGGGCGCTGGGGGCGGACATTGACGACGCAGGCGGGACCCTGCGGTGCCGGGCGCGGAAGCTGACCGGCTGCCAGATCGTGCTGGCCACGCCCAGCGTGGGCGCCACGGAGAACGCCATGCTGGCGGCCTGCGGCGCGGAGGGCGAGACGGTGATCTGCAATGCGGCGCGGGAACCGGAGATCGCGGACCTGCAGGACTTTTTGTGCGCCATGGGCGCGGAGGTGCGGGGCGCGGGCGGCTCGGTCATCACGGTGTCGCCGAGACGCAAGCTGCACGGGTGCGTGCACCGGGTGATACCGGACCGGATCGTAGCGGCCACCTATCTGTGCGCGGCGGCAGCCGCCGGCGGAGAGGTCACGCTGCGGAACGCGGAGCACCGGCACCTGGCTGCGGTGACCACGGTATTGGACCAGGCGGGCTGCGGCGTCCGCTGCGGTGAGGGGTACATACAGTTGGTGCGGAAAGGGCCGCTGCGGGCCGTACCGCCGGTGCGGACGGCGCCGTATCCGGGGTTCCCCACCGACTGCCAGGCCATACTGATGGCGGCGCTGCTGCGGGCACAGGGCACCACGGTGTTTGTGGAGAATATCTTTCAGAGCCGGTACCGGCACGTGCCGGAGCTGGCGCGCATGGGCGCGGACATCCGGACCGAGGGACGGGTGGCAGTGGTGTGCGGCACGGAACGGCTGCACGGCACGGAGGTAGTGGCCACCGACCTGCGGGGCGGGGCGGCGCTGGCGGTGGCCGGGCTGGCCGCCGAGGGCGTGACCACGGTGCAGGGCATCGGCCACATCCAGCGGGGCTACGCGGACCTGGCCGGGGACCTGCGGGCGCTGGGCGCCCGGATCACGGCACAATAGACGAGACAACGAGAACAGCGGAGGAGCACGGACGATGGCAAGGCGCAGACGGTACAACCATAAGCGGCGGAGAGGAAGCCTGAGCTTCCTCTACAAGCTGCTGGCTTTTGTGCTGATCTGCACCGCCATCTCTCTGGCTCTGACGCTGTTTTTCCGTATACGCAGCATCGAGGTCAGCGGCAATGACCGCTATACCCGGCAGGAGATCATCGACGCGGCGGGGGTCAGCGAGGGGGACAATATGTTCCTGATGAACAAGTACAGCGCGGCGGAGCGCATACGCAAGGCGCTGCCGTATATCGAGACGGTGCAGTTCCGACGGTCGCTGCCGGACGGGCTTTCCATCATCGTGACGGAGTGCGCGGACCCGGCGGCCATCGTGCAGGACGGGAAGGCATACCTGCTGTGCGACACGGGGAACATCGTGGACGAGGTAACGCCCGCTGCCGCGAAGCAGCGGATGCAGGTAAAGGGCCTGACGCTGACAGACCCGGCGGTGGGTCAGCCGGCAAAGGCGGCGGAGGGGCAGGAGCTGGCGCTGGAGCAGCTGCTGACGCTGATGCAGGCGCTGGACCAGCGCGGCATGACGGCAGACGTATCGCTGCTGGATATGAGCGACCCGGCACAGCTGACGCTGCGGTATCTGGAACGGTTCGACGTGCAGCTGCCCCGGGAGGCCGACTACGGCTACAAGCTGGACTATCTGATGGCCGTGGTGGAGAAGCTGGAGGTCAACGAAAAGGGCGTTATCAATATGATGCAGGAGGGGAAGGCACGGTTCATTCCGGAGTGATGCCGCGCGTACCGCACCGCATCGGGGACACTGCGTAGGTACTTCATGCTCCCGGCACAAAACTTTTTCGGTAAATTAAGTGCTTGCACTTGACGCTTGCGCCAATTCGTAATACAATACAAGATATAGCATTTACCAGGAGATAATCCGTCATTTTCATACAAATTATGGCAGGAGGAGCAGACATGGCTTTTGGATTGGAAACCGGCCCAGAGAACGTTGTCAGCATCAAGGTCGTGGGCGTAGGCGGCGGCGGAAACAACGTGGTCAACCGCATGGTACGCGGCGGCGCGCAGGGCGTTGATTTTGTCGCAGTCAACACAGACAAGCAGGCGCTGAATGCCTCCAGCGCTACCTATAAAATTCAGATCGGCGAGAAGCTGACCGGCGGTAAGGGTGCGGGTTCCAACCCTGATGTGGGCCGCAAGGCCGCGGAGGAGAGCCGCAACCAGATGGCCAAGGCGCTGGAGAACACCGACATGGTGTTCATCACCGCCGGCATGGGCGGCGGCACCGGCACCGGCGCGGCACCCGTGGTGGCTGAGATCGCCCGGGAGGCAGGCATTCTGACCGTGGGCGTGGTGACCAAGCCCTTCGGCTTCGAGGGACGCCGCCGCATGACCCAGGCGGAACAGGGCATCGAGGAGCTGCGGAGCAAGGTGGACTCGCTGGTCATCATTCCCAACGAGCGTCTGAAATACGCCACCGACCAGAAGATCACCTTTGCCAACGCCTTTGAGATCGCGGACGACGTGCTGCGCCAGGCGGTGCAGTCCATCTCCGACCTGATCCGCGACACCGGGTTCATCAACCTGGACTTCGCGGATGTGACCGCCATTATGAAGGACGCAGGTCTGGCCCACATGGGCGTGGGCCGCGCGGCCGGCAAGGGCAAGGCCGAGGAGGCCGCCAAGATGGCCATTTCCTCCCCCCTGCTGGAGACCTCTATCAACGGTGCACGGGGCGTGCTGATCAACGTCACCGGCTCCATGGACATCGGTCTGGAGGAGGTGGAGCAGGCCGCCACACTGGTGCAGCAGGCGGTGCATCCCGACGCGCTGACTATCTTCGGCGCCGCCTTCGACGAGACGCTGGACGATGAGATCCGCGTGACCGTCATCGCCACGGGCTTTGACGAGGCGCAGCAGGCCGCCAACGCCGCCGCTGTGACCCAGCCCGCACAGACGGAGAACAGCGGCGCGCCCCAGCCCCTGGACGAGGTGAAGGGCGAGCAGGGTCAGGACGAGATGGACAAGTCCTTCGACGAGATCCTGCGGATATTCAATAAGGATAAGTTCTGAGAAACAGGCCCCCCGGCTTCGCCGGAGGGCCTGTCTATATAGAGCAAATAGCCTCCCCCACAGGGGAGGCTATTGTATCACCATTGTGCAAGGTCAACGGGAACGACGACCTCTTTATCCATGCCGGAGAAGATCAGGTAAGTCTCCTCCGTAAGCTCCTCCAGCACCGACAGGTCATAGGTGCATATGAACACATCGTCGTCGGTGTCTGAGACGACAACATCCTCGGGATAGTACCAGTTTTCAAAGCCATCGCTGTCCACCTGCACCAGGTAAGGGAATGTTTGATATGTGTCGCCCTCTACGACATAGACGGTGAGGACATCCCTCTCCCAGTCCGCTTTGAGACTCGCCACGGCGAAGGCAGAATCCTCCAGATAGAAGCTCGCTCCTATCTCCGCGTACTCCCGCACCGCGGCTTCGATCTCCTCGGCGGGTGCTACCTGCTCACAGCCGTAGTCGGGCATCGGCTCATTGCGGTCAAAGATGTCACCGGACACGCCGCGCAGCGTGTTGATAAGCCCGATCAGGACGCTTACCGCGATCACAGCGCCTATCACACCGGAAGCGGTGTTCTTCTTGGGCGCGCGCCACTGGATATGGGGCCGGGGGCGGCGGGTCTGGTTTTCGTAGCAAACCTTCTCTTCGTGGCACTCCTTCTGCTCGTAGCAGACCTTCTCCTGTTCGGCGTAGTGGACGTCGCCGCCGGCGTCCACCCACTCCCGGCGGGGCGGGCGGTTATAGGCGCCGCACTTGGGGCAGAAGCCCTCACGGGAATCATAGGTCTTGCCGCAGGCCTTGCAGCGGATGGCAGGCATAGGCGGTCCTCCCTTCTGTGTGTTTGGATCTATTATACAGCAGATCGGGCAGATTGTCTATCAGCCTTGGGTTGCAGCGGAAAAAAAGGTGGGAAACCTGAAGTTGCACCGCGCGGACGCGCCCACCCCGTCGGGGTGGGCGCGTCTGCTCATTCCACTAGGCCGTATTTGATCTTGATGCGGTCCAGCTTCTCCAGCATGGGCTCCGCCAGCACCAGCAGGAAGAAAACTGTGGCTGCGGCGTGGACGCAGTCCATGGGAAAGCCGGTGACATAGTAGGCGGCGATGACCTTCCACTCCAGCGTGCGGGCGTAGAGCAGGGCAGAGACGGGGTTCATGATGCCGCCGTAGATGAGCACGGCGGAGATTGCCCCGAAGACGCACAGGGCGGCGCGGCTGCGGCGCAGCCAGCCCCGGCGGAACAACACCCCCGCCAGGAAGCCGATGATGCCCATGGCGAACATCTGGAAGGGCGTCCAGGGACCCTGGGAGAACAGAACGTTGCTGGCCAGCATGGTCATGGCGCCCACCAGGAAGCCGGTCTCGCCGCCCAGGGCCACGCCGGAGATGATGGTCAGAGCCAGGACGGGCTTGAACTGAGGCAGCATGAAGAAGGCGGCGCGGCCCGCCACGCCCAGGGCGCAGAGGGAGGCCACCAGCACCAGCTCACGGGCCTGGGGCTTCCGTCCCTCGAACACCAGGAAGAAGGGCACCATGCATTCCAGCAGCACGGCGAAGGCGATGGGGTAGTAGGCAGTGTTGCCCAGGTAAAAAAAGCCCAGATACAGCGTGGCGGGGATACACAGCAGGATCAGTGCCGCCGCCAGACGGGTACGGTGGGAGAGCCTTCGCTTCTGCACCGGGGTCTGGAGCAGCGTCAGGGGCTTGGAGCGCCGGCCGATGGCGGCGATGCAGCCGAAGAGCAGGGCGATGAACAGGCCGTAAAGTCCCAGGGCCTGCCAGCCGGCCTGAGAGAGCGTGCCGCCGCCCACCAGGGCGGTGAGGTCGGTGTGTTTGGCCGCCAGCCAGAAGATCGCCAGCGCACCCGCGCCGCACACGGCGGCGATGGCTCTGCGCCACCAGGGGAGCTTTTTCGGCTTCCAGGCGGTGGACTCCTCCGCCACCGGAGGCAGAGGCTGCCAGGCGGCGGGCACCTCCGGCTGGGGCGGGACGGTCCCGCCGATGACCGCGATCACCTCCTCCGGCGTGACGGCACAGGGGCAGACGTCCCGGGCCATACGGTTAGCGGAGGTGGTATAGAAGCTGTTGCCGGAGAAGAAGTCACGGGGTGTGCCCTCCGCGACGATGCTGCCGTCGAAAAACAGGGCGCAGCGGTGGGCATACCGGGCGCAGAAGGCCACGTCGTGGCTGACCATCACCACTGTCGTGCCGGCGGCGGTCAGCGCGGAAAGAATAGCGGCAAAGGACTGCTTGAAGGCGGCGTCCAGGCCCTTGGTAGGCTCGTCCAGCAGCAGGATATCCGGCTGGTGCAGCAGCACCTTACCCAGGGCGGCCCGCTGCTGCTCGCCGCCGGAGAGGTCATAGGGATGACGGTCCAGCAGCTCGGTCAGGCGGCAAAGGGCCGTCACCTGTTCTACCCGGCGGTCACGTTGGTCTTTGGGGAGGTCCGTGCCGTCAAAGGACTCGTACAGGTCCTGACGGACCGTGTTTTTCACGAACAGAGCCTGCGGGTCCTGGGGCAGAACGCCGACGCGGCCCGTATGGGTCACGGTGCCCCGCTGGGGCGTCAGCGCGCCGGACAGCAGGCCCAGGGTGGTGGACTTGCCCGCGCCGTTACCGCCCAGCAGGGCCAGCAGCTCACCCCGGCGGGCCTGAAGGTCCAGACCGCGGACCACGTCCGGCTGGTCCGGCTCATAGCGGAACCAGAGACCCGCGCCGGCAAGGGCGGTATCCCCGGCGGGATGCACCGGCTCCGGCGGCAGCGGGCACAGGGGGTGTTCATCGCACCAGCCGGACAGGAAATCGCGGCCCTCGCGGACAGTGATGGGGCAGGGTGCGTCGCTGTCCACTCCGGCCCAGATACGGACGGCGGCGGGCATGGCCAGGAACATATCGTGGCCGCGGCCCCGCAGGGAACGGCACACCGCCTCCGGCGCGCCGGCACAGAGGAGATGGCCGCCGTCCAGCACGGCGGCGTGGGTGGCCAGGGGCAACGCCTCCTCGAGACGGTGCTCCGTCATCAGGACGGTGATGCCCAGCTCGCGGTTCAGGCGGCCCACAGTCTGCAAAAAGTCGGCAGCGGCAATGGGGTCCAGCTGGCTGGTGGGCTCGTCCAGTATCAGCAGACGGGGTTGGAGCACCATGACCGAAGCCAGGGCCAGCAGCTGCTTCTGACCGCCGGAGAGCTCATCCACTTTCCTATGGAACCAGTCCTGGATACCGAAGAAGGAGGCCATCTCCGCCACGCGGCGACGGATGGAGGGCGTGTCGCAGCCCAGGCTCTCCAGTCCGAAGGCCAGTTCATGCCAGACCTTGTCGGTGACGGTCTGCTCCTCCGGAGACTGGAGGACGAAGCCGATATCAGCGGCCTGCCGATGGGGCGGCAGGTCATCCAGCGGCTGACCGTCGAAGAGGATACGGCCCTCGGCCGCACCGTGGGGGCGCAGGGCGGGCTTCAGCTGGCGGAGAAGCGTGGTCTTGCCGCAGCCGGAGGCGCCGCAGAGGACCCAGAACTCGCCCTGACGGACCGTGAGGGACACATCCGCCAGCGCGGGGCGGGGCTGCTGGGGGTAGGTGAAGCCAAAATGCTCCAAACGCAGCAGTTCAGGCACGGGGCGTCCCTCCTTTCCGGACGAGATAGCGGCGCCGGGACAGGGCGTCCAGCAGCACCGGCGTAAAGCAGAGCAGGCCGTAAACGGCGAAAAAGCTGACCGTCAGCGGTGTGACGGGGCCGCTGAGCAGCATGGGGTAATACTGAAAGCGCAGGCCGCCGGCCAGACCGCCGCCCAGCAGATACAAGCCGCAGAAGGCCAGCCAGAGGGCGACGGCACCGTCACGCCGGTCAAAGCGGTAGAGGGAGAAGGAGGTCCTCCCCGGCAGGCCATAGCCCCGGCAGCGCATACTATCGGCGGTAATGAGCCCGCTTTCCAGGCTCCAGGTAACAACGATGGAGAACACACGAAGGGCGCTTCTGACGCGCCGGGCCGGGGCGCCGGTCTGGGTATCACGGCCCAGATGCCGCTGCGCCTGGGCCACGGCACGGAGCCGCCGGACAAAGCGGGGCACAAAGCGGAGGATCATGCTCAGCAGCAGGGACAGCGCCGGGATGACGCGGCCAAAGAGGTACACCACCTTGTCCGAGGTGATGACATCAGTGACGCAGACGAACCACAGCGCCACGGTGCCCAGCATGGCGCCGGCGGCCAGACCGTAGAGCAGACTCTCCAGCGTCAAAGGATTACCGGAGGGCAGGTAGGCCAGAATGGTGACGCCCTGGTGGACAAAGGCCGGGTTCAGGGCCGCCGCCAAGAGGGCCATGGGCAGCAGCCACAGCAGGTGGCGGCGCAGGCCCTTGCCGCCCAGCAGACGGGCAACATACCACCCGCCGCCCAGCGTCGACAGAACCAGGCACACCGGGTGCATCAGCAGCATCGCGCAGGCGATGACCAGGGCGAAATAGGCAAAGCTCACCGCCGGATGGCAAGTGCGCAGCGTATCGTCCATGGGATCACCTCCTGCATACATGATGTCTTAACCTTTTGATTATACCCTGCCGCCAGGGGATACGTCAATCCTGCGTGCGGAAAAAGGGCGGCAAAAGCCGCCCTTTTGTCAGCCCATATAGGTATTGCCCACGTCTGCACCCATATTACAGGTATAGAGCCACTGGATGCTCTCGCCGCCGGAGAGCGTATAGCTGTCCGCGCCATAGCTGGGGAAGGTTCCCCCCACGCAGTACATCCAGCCGGAGCTCCTGCCCACATTTTTTTCGAACAGGCCATTGATGCCCCTGACATAGCTGCCGCTGGAGCTCACCGGGATACCCGCATCACCGCAGGCCCGCTTCAGTACGGACATGACAGACTCACCCTCGGTGATGGTCACCGTGGTGGACAGGATCACGCCGTCGGCGGGAATGATATCCTTCACACCGTCGGAGCACTTGTCCATATTATTGAGCACCGTGGCACAGGAAATGTACAGCGATACGGACGCCGCCGGCGCAGGGTCAGGTGCAGGCGCAGGGTCCGGGTCCGGCGCAGAAGGCTGCTCCTGTTCCTGCTGTTTCTTCTCTTCTTCCAGCCGCTTCTGCTCCTCCAGGCGCTTGGCTTCCTCCTGCTTTTTGGCGTCCTCCTCGGCCTTTTTGGCATCATCAGCCGGCTTCTGCTTGTCAGGCTTCTTATCGTCCGCGGTCTTATCCTCAGTCTTTGCCGCGTCCTGCTTGCCGTCAGCCTTGGTGGTGCCCGTTTCAGCTGTGTCATCCTTCCTGGTGTCCGTGGTCTGCTCCTGCGTTGCCGTGGGAATGTTGCCGGGGGCGTACGATACGGTCTTTTTTCCGCAGGCGGCGCAGGTCAGCAGCAGGGACAGCGCCAGCGCCAACAGCCAAAATCGATGGTTTTTCTTCATATCTCTCATTCCTCATAAAAGCGCCATACGCAGAGGCGCTTTCGCGCCCCTGCGTCGGCTGTGCTGTTGTTACTTGGAAACGCGCTTCTTCCGGGTCAGCACCACAACGGCTGCCGCCGCCAGGACCGCGCTGCCCAGCCACAGCACCATCTGACTGTCGTCCGCCGTGTTGGCAGAGTCGGTCTTGTCCGGCGTCGCGGTGGGGTTGTAGTAATAGTGGTTGGTGGACTCCGTCCAGCTGATGGCCACAGGAGACAGGCCGGTCAGCGTCACCAGCAGACCGCTGGGGGTTTTGGTGACAGCGGGGAATTCCACGGTACCCACATCCAGGCCGCAGTCCGCCATGGCGACCATGTGCGCCACGGTGAAGTTATACTGGCCGTACTTGGCGGCCACGGCCTCCGGGTAGGGCAGCAAAACTGTGATCTTGCCGGCTGTCAGGTCCTCCTTGGTGGCAGGACGCCACTCGTTGTTCTCGAATACGAGCAGCGACACATCCATGAAAACGGTGTTGTCCTTATTGCCCTTGCTGTTTTTCAATGTGATCTGCAGCTGCAGCTCGGCTTTGATCCTTTCCACGCTGTTCAGCTTCTCGTTATCCCGCAGGGTATCGGGCACTGTAATCGTGTCAGATACCTCGATGCGCTTCAGCGTACCACCCTCGGACTTCACCGCACCGCAGACGCACTGGATGCCGTTCACATAGGTGTGCCCGGTCTTGTTGACCACCGCATGGCAAACCTTGCAGACGTTCCAGTGGCCATCTTTGTCTGCGAGCATCTCCGTGCCGGGGGTGTGGCCCAACGCAGCGATAACGCGGGTCTCCTCCTTGGAGCAGACGGAGCAGGTGCGCTTCTCCGTGCCGGTCTCGGTGCAGGTGGGTTCCTTGGTGGTCGTCCACGCGCCGAACTTGTGGCCCGGCGCGGGAACGGACTTTTCCTCCACGGCGCCGCAAATGGAGCAGATCCGGCGGCTGACGCCGTCCTTGGTGCAGGTGGCGGCCACGGTCACTTTCCACTCGCCGAAGCGATGGGCGCAGGCGGCGTCAGTCATATCGTAGAGGGCGTTGGCCTTCTCCGTAAAGCGCGCATAGGCGGCCATGGCGCAAAGCGCCTGCTCCGTGGCCATCTCGTTGACGGCCTTGTCTGCGAACTGATGCTTAAAGCCGCCGTTCTTCGCCACGCGGTACTGCAGGAGGTTCCCCAGCACGCTCAGGGTCTTCCCCTCCACGGTCTTGGTAAAGCGCGCGTCCGTGTTGGCATCCAAATTCAGGGCGGAAAGGGCGATGACCACCTGTGCGCAGCTCTCGGAGGAGTCGTAGCCGCTTTGATACTTGCCGGAGAGCCAGTTGAGGGCTTTCTCCACGGCGGTGTTCACGGTTTCATTGCCGCCGTCCTTATAGTAGGGTGCCAGCGCCTGTAGCGCCATGGCGGTCATGTCCACGTCGCCGACAGATTTTCTGTCGGCGCTGGCGCTCCAGCTGCCGTCCGCATTCTGCTGGCCCAGAATGGCCTGCACCAGCCAGGAGGTGTCGGAGGTGTAATTGCGGCTGTTGAGCGCCAGCAGACCCATGACGAGACCGTTGATATCCGTGTAACTGGTATCGGTGACCTTCATGATATCCTTGTCCTGTAGCGCTGCCAGCAGGTTTTTGCCACCCACGTTGGCGGGGTCCTTGCCGATGGCGGTAAGGGCCAGGGCAATACGCTCATTGTCGGTGATGACGGGGGTGTTTTTATCATCGGGTTTCCGGAGGATGCCGTCAGAGCCGATGTTCGCCTTTACATAGGCCACAACCTTATCGTAGTAGGCCTGAATGTATGCATCGGACAGCTCCACGCCGGCGCGAGCCTGTCCCAGTACCGCCCATTCGCCGAAGAGATAGCTGACGACCGGGGCGCTCACCGCGCTTTGGATATACGCCTTGGCGCCGGCATACGCCTCATCGAAGCCGGGCACTTCCGTACCGGGCACCGTGGGATCCGTCGGGTCCAGCGGAATATAGGTGTCGGTAAAGAACAGGCGCAGGGTGTCGCCGTCCTTGAGATAGGTGTTGTCCAGCGTGGTCTTGGGCAAGGTCTCGGTGCCGCCCTTGACGGCGAGGCCGAACATCCAGCCGGAGGACTTGCCGTCGCCCTTCTCCTTGAGGGTGTTGCCCGCCGCATCGGTGATGCTCTTGATGTAGGTGCCGCTGCCGGTATAGGTGTAGTTGGCACTGTCCAAGCACGCCTTCACAGCGTCCCAAGCGGTGGGATCCTCGTTGACCTTGCCGGTGAAGGTAAAGTCGGAGATTCCCGTGAAGGTATGGCCGTTCTTGTTGTATCCGTCCACCTTGACCTTCACGGTGAGGGTCTGATTTTCGTTGGGGTCATTCTGTTCCGTGGTGCCGGACACCGTCAGGTCGATGTGGATGGGCTGCTTGTAGAATTGGGCAAAGTCCTTGTAGCGTTCCTTGGTCTCCTCGGTGCCGTTGATGCCGAACTTCTCCCAGTACTGGGCGTACTTGGTGTAGGTCAGGACGCTGTCCAGCCTAACTGTCGTATTGTACTCCGGCTGGTGCACCCGCAGCAGCTCATGCTCGATGACGGTGGGGCGGGAGGAATAGAAGGTGCGGTACTTCTCCGAAGCATACCAGCCGGGGATATCGTCGGCCTCGATGCCGTCGAAGGTCATATTCACCGTACCGCGGACGTATTTCAGCGTGCCGTCCTCGTTTTTGCAGATCTCCGCGAAGGGATACAGGTCGGAGGTGACCTTGGTCTTATCCGTATTCTTGTTCCTGATGCCGTTCCAGTAGGCGTTCTCGGTCAGCGCATCGGTCATAAAGTCGGCGGCATCCTTCAGTTCCTGCTCCTCAAAGGGCGCGATGGTGAAGGTAAACTCCTGCCGCGCCAGCAGAAGGCCGGAGCTGCGGGTGGTGATGGTGACCACATACTTCGCCTCCGCCGGCTCCTCACCGGGCAGCGGGCGGTAGACCATGGCGTGATAGCCGTTGAAGTCCAGCACATCGGGGGTGAGGCTCACCATCGTGACCTTCTGGTTATAACTGTCGCTCATGATGCCCTTTTCCTCCAGAAGAGCGGGTCTGGGCATCTGCATATCGTCGCTGACGGCATCCAATTTCACGGGCTTTGTCTTATCCACAAAGTCACGCAGGAGCCCCTGATACTTCTCCGCCAGAGCGTTTTGCATCTCGCTGGTCACGCTGCTGTCGAAGGGCGCAACGGTGGCGTCAAAGAGCACATCGGCATAGACCTCCACGCCGTTGTCGCCGGTGATGTGCGCCAGCGTGTAGTCATCGAAGGCGTCATAGGTCACGCGGGCGATCAGCCGGAACTTGCCGGCCTTCTCGGGCAGCGCCGTGCCGTCGGCGGGCTGCAGGGGGCGGTTGACGGTGCCCACGCCGGTGCCGTTGGTGCCGTTGGTGATGTAGAGCCACTCGGTGTTCCGGGTGCCCCACTGCACCTTCACATCATAGCGCCCCGCAATGCCGGAGGGAAGCGTGAGGTTGGAGGTGATGCGGTCGTTCACGGTGTAGAGCGTCCAGCCCGCCACCTCGCTTTGGGTGGCCCCGTTGGTATTCTCGCCGCGGATGAGTTCCCAGTTCAGGGACTCGGCGGCGCTCTCCACCAGCTGCTGCACAGCATCGGCGCTGCGTCCCACGGTGCCTCGCAGGATGATCTCCTTGGTGACCCCGGCATAGGCGATGCGGAACTTCAATCCCGTGTACTGCACGGTCTGGCGGGCGGTGCCGTCACCGGTGAAGTAGGTGATGTCGCCGTTGTCGGCAATGTACTGTACCTTGGTACCGTCAAAGCCGTTGGCCTTGGCGCTGCCGTTGACATAGGTGATCTCGGCCTTGTCCGCCACATCCGCATAGCCCTGTTCCCTCAGCAGGCGGCAGAAGGCGTCGGTGATGTTGGTTTCATCATAGAGTCCCACACCTTGCAGGGGCTGCACGGCAATATTCTTGCGCGTGAACTCGGCGGCAATGTCTTCCAGGGTCTGCACCTTTTCCGCATTCTCGGACCAAAGGCACAACTTGAAGGTCTTGACCTTCGCGGCCGCGCCGCTTCGGAGCGTGGCGGTGAGGGTCACCGTGACCTTATCCTTCGCAGGCGCGGTGAGCGCGCCGGTGGCGGTGTTCACCAGAGCGTTATCCGCCGTCCATGCGAGGGAAACGGTCTTTTCCTCGCCCTCCACGGAAACGGTGACGTTCGCGGGCAGGGTCAGGAAGCCGGTATAGGTCTGCGCACTCTCTTCCTCCTCCGGGTCGCCGCTCACCGGGGTAAGGCCGCGGAGCTGATAGACGCCGGAGGCATCGGCCTTCAGAAGGTCTGCATTCTCGGCATCGAGCCCCAGTTCCTTATAGAAGTGCTTTTGCAGGGCGGTCAGGAAATAGTCGTGCGGGTTCGTGACCGCTTCGCCGGGCTCTTCGATGCCGTATTTCTCGCAGAGGTCGGCCTTATCGTTATAGTTCTCAAGGTTATAGAGTCCCAGCACATTCTCGGCGTACCAGTCGGCCTTGGCTTTCTTGGCGGCGTCGGCGGCGCTCATGCCGCGAAGCTGCAAGGCGTTGGCGGCGGCGGCAGCGGCCTTGAGATCGGCATTGTCCACGGGGGTGCCGCCCTGCCAGGGCAGCACCGGGAAGCCGCCGTTGCTGTTGTCGCTGTCAAGGTGCATCCCCATCTCCGCCGCAAATTCCGGGGTGCGCATATAGTCCGCGGTGCGGGCAGTCATACCGCTGGTGCTGCCTTCCGCCACGGCCTGTGGTGCGATGGTGTCCAGATAAGCGCAGTTGGTGATGGTGGCGCTGCTGGCAACCACGCCAACTACCGCACCGAACTTACTCTCATCTGCTATTGCGAACTCTCCTGCCACATAGGAACCCTTGAGCTCTGCATTAGCTTGCAGTTCGCCTACAAGTCCGCCGCGTTTTTGATAGATAATCTTATTCGGCTGCGTCTTCTTTACCGCGAGAGTACCGGTAAAATAGCAGTTCTCGACAACACCGTGTGCATATCCGGTAATGCCTCCCAAAGGTGCGGTTGTACCATATGTGCTGTTATCGTAAGCATCCTTGACGACAGCCCTACTAACGCAGCCACTAATCACGCTGTTTCCGGTGGTCCGTCCAACAATGCCTCCGATTGCTAATGCAGCATTAGGGCCATTGCTGGAGAATGTGATACTACCACTGACCATGCAGTTCCGTATCGTTCCTGCACTGGAATTGGCAACACCTCCCAAAAGCGACGAGGTACTGACAATCGCGCAATTCACACGCAGATTTTCAACTACGCCGCCCTCTGCAAGTTCCCCCACAAGGCCGGTTGTAACGAGTCCACTAACGGTGTAATTATCGCCGTCCAAGGTGCCGGCGAACTTATTGCTGCTGGTGCCGATGGCCGTCCAGGTCTTGTCGTTGAGGTTGATGTTGGCGGTGAGTTTGGCGCTGATATCTCTCTGCCCGCCGTTGACCGCATCGGCAAACCATGCCAGTTCCGCGGCGGTGCCGATCTGATAGACACCGTTTTCTGTTTTGGGCGCGGTCTTGGTCGTGCCGTCCCAGCCCGCACCGGCATAGGTCAACGTTACCTTGATGGTGTCGTTTTTGGCAGCGGTAAAGCTGCCGCTGACCGTGATATAGTTCGCCTTGGCGACGGTATAGGCATACGTCTCGCCGGCGTAGACGATGTATGCGCCGTTCTCGTCTGCTGCGATCGTGCCGCCCACGGGGTGGGTCAGCGCAACAGACGCATCCGCCGGATCAGCTGCAAACTTCACCTGGTACGCCGTCAGGGCAGTGAGGGCCACATCCTTGGACACGTCCCCGCCTTCAACCTTGATGGTTCCTGTCTTAGTCTCGTAGCCGAACTTGCTGACCGTGTAGGTGTACACTCCGGCGGGGACCGCATACTTACCGTCGGTGCCGGTGATGGCTGCACCGCTGGCATCCTGCAAGGCGACCGTGCAATCCTCCGCGCCGGTGACATTGAGAGAGACGGTGTAGACGGGGGAAACGGTAAAGTTTTTCAGATCGACATAGCTGTTTTCCCCATATCCTTTGTATGTCAGCGTCAGCACATCGCCCGCAGCCACTGCCACACTATATGTCTTCCACTCATTGCTGTTATATGACTTAAAAATCTCGGTACTTCCCTTTTTTACAGAAAAATACTCGCTGCTGCTATAATACGTACCTCCGTAATAATCAAACTGCAGCACAAGCGATTTATCAGCTTTCAGGGTAATCGTGGCTGTATTATTGCTGTAACTTACGCTGTCATTTCGATGCAGGTAGTTCCCGCCAGCAGCCCGTACCGGTTCAAAGCCATATCGTGTGCCGTTCTCGGCGGTGATACCGTCCAGGCCGGCAAAGAAATCGTCAAAGGTCAGCGACTTGACGAACTCCAGGCCTATGGTCTTGGCAGCCTGGACCACAAAACTCCCAGACAAGGTATCGCAGCCATCCAGGGTGGCCGTGTAGGTATAGTTCCCGGCGGGGAGGGTGCAGTTCGTGCCGCTGCCCTCGTACACCTTGGTACCGTTGTACTTCACGGTGACGACAGGCTCGGCGCTCACGCCCTCCGGCTTGGTGATGTTGAAGGTCACCGTCTGCTTTGCCAACTCGGTCAGCGTGACGGTCTTGTTCACATCGGTGGTCGCAACACTGATCGTGCCGGTGGCCGTCTCATAGCCGAACTTGGTGGCGGTGTAGGTATAGGCCGTATTCTTGGCAGCGATATAGACATTCTTGCCTTTTTCGCTGTCCGCAGACTCCTTGTAAACGGTGGTGTTTCCCTGTTTCAGTGTTACCGCCGCATCATCGGGGGTAAACTGCAGGGTAATGACCGGCAGTTTGACAAGGGTAACATTGACCGTTTGATTTTCGGCGCTCATGGTCACCTTGCCGGTGGCGGGCTCATAGCCCTTTTTGGTGACGGTGTAGGTGTAGTCCGCCGCGGCTTTTACGGCGAATACGCCATTGCTGCCGGAGACGGCTTTGCCTTCCTTATCTTTCAGAGTGACCGTCGCGTCCGTCTGGTTCGGCGCTATGGTCAGCGTGTACAGCGGGGAGACGGTGAAGTTTTTGAGCTTGAGTCCGCTTGAGGAACCATAACTCAGCGTCAGTGTCTCCCCAATTCTCAGATCAGCAGAAAAATTCTTCCACTCGGAGCTATAATAGGAGGCTAACAGTTGACTACTGCCTTTTTTGACATAGAAGTCCGTATAACCTGTACCGCCGCAATAGTCAAAAGATACAGTTACATTCTTGATAGCCGCAATCGTTATCGTTGAGGGGGAATAGGAACTCGCGTTACTTGCCGGTTGTAGGCATCCCTCAGATTGTACCGGCTCAAATGGACGGGACGTACTATTCGTTGCCGTGACGCTGTCACTGATGGCACTAAAGAAATCGGAGAATTGCAGCTTGTCCTTGACCTCGATCGCAAAGCTCGCGGTCTTGCCTCTATAGCTGACGGTAATACTTTTCGATTCCGCCGGCTCGCTGGTGTCAAACCCTTCAAACGTCACACCGGCGGCGTCATAGCCATCGGTAATGGTGCGGGTTTCATTGGTGCCATCATAGTTCACCGTGAGGACCATGCCGGTCAGGTCAAGTTCGGCATCGCCCTTGTAGTACTCCGTCTTTGTGGGAGCCTTGGTCACCTCGATGCTCTGCACCTTTTTCAGCGCCACGGTTTGGGTGCTGTTCTCGGTGGGCGTCACGGTGCCGGCGGCGGGCTCATAGCCCCCGTCGTCACTGACGGCGGTATAGGTATACTCGACGCCCTTCAGCAGCTTATAGCTGCCGTCGCTCTGCGGCTCAACAGTCATGTCGCCCCGCTTGACGGTCAGGGCCGCACCCGTGGGCGTGACATTGAAGGTCACGTTCACCCAAGCAGAGGTGTCCTCCGCCAGCGTAACAGTAACATTGGCAGGATCAGCCACGGGATTATCCTTGTTCCTCACGGTCACGGTGCCGGTTTTTGTGGTGTAACCGTCACAGGACACGGTATAGGAATACGGTGCATCGGCGGCAGGCAGCGCCACGGTGGTGGAGCCGGTATAAGTGCCGCCGTTTATCGTAAGCACAGCATTCTCGGGCTGAATGGCAAACGTCACCGCCGCGGTGGGGGTCTCCCAGCTGAGGGCGGGATAGTCGCCGGTCTTGGCCATGAAGGCGCTGCCTAACAAGGCTGCAAACGCGGGGGATTTCATCTCCTCGGCGGATTTTGGAGTAGACTCCGTTTCAGTACCATATACACCTTTTAGGTTGTCAACAGCAATAAAATAACAGTTAGAAACGGTAACGCCATAACCATAACCAGCAATTGCGCCATAATTTGTCGTGGACTTTGTTACTATCTGTCCAGCATTATAGCAGTTGCTGATTTTTGCACTGGGAGCATTTCCAGCAATACCACCCAAACACACACCCTTACCGCTTCGATCGCTGGAAATCGTGCCAATGTTGTAGCAGTTTAAAATCTTGGAACCATTGGAGGTTTCTCCGGCAATGCCACCTATCCATCTGCCATCAGCACTGGCACCTTTGATTGCAGCGGTATTCTTACAATTCTCAATGCTGCCCGCATTTTTTCCGGCAATACCGCCAACATATTTTTTCCCTGTAACGGTTCCCGCAATCCCAAGATTCTGGACTTTGCCGGAAGCCGCAATTTTTGAAAACAGCGCTTGACATTCGCCTGCTTCATTCTCAAGTGCCAGCGTCACGGTGTGGCCGTTGCCGTCAAAGGTGCCGGTAAAATCCTTGGCATAGGGCGCCGTGACGGTGATATCCGCCGTCAATTGATAATTGCCGCCGGGCTCCATCTCGGCAAAATCCTTCGCGGAGCTGACAGTTCCTTCCGCCAGCGCCAGCGCCGCGCCGCCGCTGCGGGCAGACCGGGACACAGGCACTTCCTCAGCGGGCTCCTGCTGCTCCTGCTGCTCCTGCGTCTCCTCATTCCCGGCAGAGACGGTGTTCTCCGTGTCCACCGGAGCTATCTGTTCCTGCTGGGTCTGCTGCTCCTGATCCGCGGCCAGCGTGTCGGCCAACACGGAGGTGGGCAGCATGCTGACGACCATCACAACGGTCAGCAGCCAGCTTATGACTCTCTTCCTCATATCTCTTTCTCCTTTATGTAAATTTTTTGTCGACGTGAGGGGGTGGGCGGGGATGCGGCAACATCCCCGCCCCACTTATGGAAAAGCACGCGGCCAATGGCCGCCTCCGCTTGACAAAGGGGACCCATCTGTACAGTTTCACTGCGCAGATGGAAAGCGCACGGCGCCTCAGCTTGACAGTCGAGTTTTCCGCACCGCTTCGCTGTGTATGGCAGCGTGTCAGCCTGGCAAGGGAAATGTTTTTCATGCAGGGCATGAAAAACGGGACAGAGTGCACTCTGTCCCGCAAAAATGAAACGCTGCCCGGCGCAAAGCCGGACAGCGAACGCAATAGATACGACCCCTGCGCCACGGAAAGACGTCGCCGCCCCCGCCGCCCGCCCAAAAGGGCCGGCCGCGAAAAAGGCGGTGCAAAAAACACCGACCTCCCATTCAGGAGGCCAGCGTGGTACATCTACATGGTGGTACAAGGTTCCCGCACACGGAGAGCGCGCCCGCTGCAACTATGTCCTACACAATGCAATTCTCCTGGCTCGCGCCGCGGGGGACAGCCATCCCACCTCGTTTGCAGCCTACCTTCTCATGGGCTTACCCACAATGGCGGACTTTCGTCCCGGCGGCTCTCGCCGCTTCGGTGCATCCTTGCGCTCACAGTACCGGTCGTGCGGGGTTTGGCTACCCCTTTCCTTCTATGCCGACGCCTGGCCCGTGGTGGGCTGTACGGCCGCCGGCGACATTGGATCAACAGACTGTTTATTTACTTGTCAGCGACATTATATTACAGGAATTGGCCGTTGTCAACCCTCCTCCCTACCCCAATGCCACGTCCAGGATCATCATTACGGTAAAGCCCGCGGCAAAAGCCAGCGCCCCCGGGCCGGGGTCGCCGCGCGTAGGCAGCAGCTCGGCGGCCACCACATAGAGCATAGCCCCGGCGGCAAAGCCAAGCAGCCAGGGCAGCGCCGGAACGATGAGCGCCGCCGCCAGCACCGTCACGCCGGCGGCCAGCGGCTCCACCACGCCGGAGAGCACACCGCCCAGAAAGGCTCTCCCCTTCCCCGCACCGGCGGTACGCAGGGGCAGGGCCACGATGGCGCCCTCCGGCACATTCTGGATGGCGATGGCCAGCGCCAGCGTAAACGCCGCAGCGGGCGTGGCGGCTCCTGCCGCCACACATCCGGCATAGGCCGCACCCACCGCCATCCCCTCCGGGATGTTGTGCAGCGTCACCGCCAGAAGGGTCAAGGTGGTGGAACGGTCGGTAACAGCCTCCGGCAGCAGTCGCTCCAGCAGCCGCAGGAACAGCACCCCCAGCCAGAAACCGCCCGCCGCCGGAAGGAAGGACCAGCGGCCCATGTCCGCCCAGTCGATAGCGGGCAGCAGCAGGCTCCACACCGAGGCGGCGGTCATCACCCCGGCGGCGAAGCCCTCCAGCACACGGCGCAGAACGGCGGAGGGCGCTCTTCGCAGGCAGAATACGCACGCCGCACCCAGCGACGTGCCCCAGAAGGGGAGCAATATCCCCTGAAGGACAGATGATTGCATAGACACTCCCTTTTCCGTATCCGTAGTATGCGGAGCCGGGCGGCTCCGTACAGTCTATCCTACGCAGCGGGAAACGAAAGGTGAAAAGACAAGGGCCCCGCCGAAGCGGGGGCCTTTGGGAAAATACAAAGTCATTCAAAATGCTAAGATAAGGCGGGAGCGCCCGAAGGGTGCTCCCGCTGCGCGGCTTATTGCTTTATGTGAGATGCAGCTTCACTGTACCGGCAGCTCCACCGCAATAGTAGTGCCCTCATCTGAACTCTCCTCTACCCGGACGCAGCCGCCGTGGAGATCGGCGATCTCCCACACCAGTGAAAGTCCCAGCCCCACGCCGCCGTACTCCCGGCTGCGGGACTTGTCCACCCGGAAGAAGGGCTGGAAGATGCTCCGCTGAAATTCCTCCGGAATGCCGCGGCCGGTGTCGGAAACGCGGATCAGGACTTTTTCCGTCTCCTGTGTGACGCAGACCCACACCGAGCCGCCAGGGCGATTGTACTTGACGGCGTTCTCCGTCAGGTTGAAGATCAGCCGATAGATCAGCGCGTCGCTGCCGGTCATAACGCCGTCGCCCTCCGCTTTTAGCGTGACACCGCGCTTTTCTGCCAGCGGGGCGAGGTCTGTGAAGATCTCCTCAATCATTGGGATAAGCTGAATCTGCTCGTTCCGCGCCACCTGCTGCAAATTGCTCATTTCCAGCAGCGTTTTGGTCATCTGCGTCAGCCTCTCCGTCTGCTCCCGCAAAAGCAGGAGAAACTCCGCCGTCTCCGGCAGCACATCGGTGTGCTCTGCGGAAAACAGCTCCAGCTGCGCCTGCATCAGCGCAAGCGGCGTGCGCAGCTCGTGGGCGGCATTGCCGGTAAACTGCCGCTGGGCGGTAAAGGCGTTGTTCAACCGCTCCAGCATCTGGTTGAAGGAGTGGCTGAGCTGCCGGAATTCCGGCAGCACGTCCTCATCGATCCTCACATCCGCCAGATTGTTCAGCTGCACCTTCTCTACCTGAGAGGCGAAGCTGTGCAGGGGTTTGAGGGCTCGCCCGCTGACGAAATAGGCGAGGATGCCGCTGAGCAGCGTTACCGCCGCTGTGATGTACCAGTTGGTGGTGCGGAAGCGTCCCTGCGCCCCATCGACAACGATGGTCAGCTCCTCGCTGGGTGCAACGAGCTGCGGGTCAAAGCTTGCCGCGCCGCCCTCATTCAGGATCACCGTGCCGCCGCCCTGTAAGCTGTCTGCAATGGTGTCCATATAGTACACACCGGAGGAACAGAGCAGCAAATTCATGGCCACGCAGGTGATGCCGATGAGCAGAACGGTCATCAGAGTGATGCGCCACTGCAGGGAAAGCCGCTTCATTCTTCGTCCCCTCCCATCAGATAGCCCTCGCCGATGCGGTTGCGGACAGGGTCGTAGCCCAACGCGGTGCGCAGCTTCTTCCGCAGGGCGGAGATGTGGACGCGGATGGAGTTGCTGAAGCTGTCCACGCTGTTGTCCCAGACGTGATCCATCAGCTCCTCCTGACTCACAGGCCGCCCCTGATGCGCCATCAGGTATTCCAGGATCCCCGTCTCCTTGCGGGTCAGCGTCAGGGGCTGCCCGTTGGCGGAAACTGCCCGCGCACGGGCATCAAAGGTGAGCTGCCCGCAGCGCAGCACCACATCCTGCTGGGTAAACTGCCTCAGGGTCAGGCTGCGGATGCGCGCCTCCAGCTCCGCCAGATGGAAGGGCTTCGCCAGATAGTCATTGGCGCCGGCATCCAGACCCGTCACCTTATCCTCCACCTCGCCGCGAGCCGAGAGGATCAGCACAGGTGTCTCTCTGTCGGTCTGCCGCAGAGTGCGCAGCACCGTCATTCCGTCCTTTTTCGGCAGGTTCAGATCCAGCAGCACCAGATCGTACCGCTCCGTTTCCAGCAGCTCCAGCGCCTTCTCGCCGTCGTAGCAGCAATCCACGCTGTAGGCCGACCGCCGCAGGCTGCGGGCGACGGTGTCGCACAGGGCGCGCTCGTCCTCTACAATCAAAAGGTGCATAGTCGCCTCCTTAATGAACAGGTTGTCTCCTATTATAGCAGAGCCGGATAAAATTTGTGTTAAATTTCTGTTCTTAACAGAGATTTTAACCCACCTGCGCTATGATAGGCCACAGAAACAGGAAAGGGTGATCAAAATGAGTCACAGGAAGAAGGCAGCAGCGCAGGTCACGCTGCTGCTGGCGGGAGCCGCCATGCTGTGCTTCGGTGTCTGGCGGGGCGAGGCCGCCACGGTGCTGAGCAAAGCGATCAAATTATGTTTGGAGTGTGTGGGCATTGGATAAGAAGAATACTTCGGGCGCGTCCCATCTTTTGGCCCGTTTTCGGGGCTGGATACAGGCGGGGGCGGCCTTATTGACCAACCTGCACCTGCCGAACTTTCTCAAGGGCGGCTTGTATCAGGGCGCGGGCAAGACCGTCTGCGTGCCGGGGCTGAACTGCTACTCCTGCCCGGCGGCCTCCGGCGCCTGTCCCATCGGGGCGTTTCAGGCGGTGGTGGGGTCCTCCAAGTTCAGCTTCTCCTATTATATCACAGGCTTTCTCATTCTGCTGGGAGTACTGCTGGGGCGCTTCATCTGCGGCTTCCTGTGTCCCTTCGGCTGGTTTCAGGAGCTGCTGCATAAGATCCCCACGAAGAAGCTCTCAACAAAAAAGCTCAAGCCCCTGACGTACCTCAAGTACGCCGTGCTGCTGGTGATGGTCTTCCTGCTGCCGGCGTTTCTCGTCAACGACGTAGGCATGGGTGACCCCTTCTTCTGTAAGTATCTCTGCCCCCAGGGCGTGCTGGAGGGGGCCATCCCACTGTCCCTTGCCAATTCCGGCATCCGGGCAGCGCTGGGCAGCCTGTTTACCTGGAAATTCAGCATCCTGCTGGCAGTGATCGTGCTGAGCATCGTATTTTACCGGCCCTTCTGCAAGTGGCTGTGCCCGCTGGGTGCGTTTTACGCGCTGTTTAACAGGGTGTCCCTGTTCCAGATGAAGGTGGATAGGAACAAATGCGTCTCCTGCGGAAAATGCGCCAAGGCCTGCAAAATGGATGTGGACGTGACAAAAACGCCCAACCATACTGAGTGCATCCGCTGTGGGATGTGCATCCGCGCCTGTCCCACCAACGCCGTCAGTTTCCGCTACGGCTTTGGAGACGGCAAAAAAGAACCTGTAGAACCTGCAAATACATTAAAAACGGAGGAAACAAAATGAACGTAAAGAAAATCATCACACTGCTGCTGGCGCTGGTGCTGGCCGCCGGTATGGTCGCCTGTGGCACAAAGCCCGCAGAGGACACAGACGGCAATGATGGCGGCGAGGAGGCAAAGGCGCTGTACGAGCAGCTGATGGCGCAGGAAAATGCCATCCTGTCGGAAAACACAGCTCTTTGGGAAAAGGTCTTTATGGCAGCCGATAAGGGCATGGCCATGATAGAGGACGGCGGCAACTACGGCGATTTTCTGCTCAAGACCATCGAGAATGCCAAGGATCAGTTCACCGAGGAGGAACTGACGCTGCTCACCGGCGAGGCCACCAAGATCAAGGATATTGAGAACCAACGGGCGGAGCTGGAGACGAAGTATCCCTGGCTGTCAGAGACGCCTGATGACGATGACAATACGAGCGTCCCGGCGGGCAGCGATATGACCACGCCGCCTGACGATGGCAGTATGCAGAAGTTTCCCGCCTTTGAGGGCAAGGATCTGGACGGTAACACGGTGAAGAGCAGCGAGCTGTTCGCCAAAAACGCCGTCACCGTTGTGAATTTTTGGTTTACCACCTGCAACCCCTGCGTGGGAGAGCTTGCCGAGCTGGACGCGCTGAACAAGGAGCTTGCGGAGAAGGGCGGCGCCCTCATCGGTGTCAACACCTTCACGCTGGACGGCAACGAGACGGCCATTTCCGAGGCCAAGGATGTGCTTGCCAAGAAGGGCGCGACCTATCAGAACGTGTATTTTGCTTCCGATGGAGAGGCCGGCAAGTTCACCACCAATATCTTTGCCTATCCCACCACCTATGTGGTTGACAGGAACGGCAACATCGTGGGCGACCCCATCGTGGGCGCTGTTACGGAAAAGAATCAGGCGGAGGCACTGCAAGCCCAAATCAGCAAGGCTCTATCCGCCGATATGGGCTGACAAACAGACTTGTAGATATCTCCTGTACCTGTTTGTGGTCTGATTTCAGATACATATCAGCAGAAAAAAACGGGACGGCTGTTCTTTTGAGGAACAGCCGTCTTTTTCTGGGAAGACAGCGAATGGGGCGCGGGGCTATTTGCCCGCGCCCCTGAAGGTGAGCCTGTTTACTTTTCGATGATTTGCAGTGATTTTTCCTGACGTCGCCGCCTGATCTGCCATGTGGTCAGTGCAAGGCATCCGGCAAGAGATGTGCAGAGGGAGAACCCCCACAAGCCTAACACGCTGCTGTCGCCGGTCTGCGGGACTGTGGTCACGCGCCAGCCTGCATACACGGTCATATCCTTCGTCAGATAAGCACCGGAAACCTTGTTTGTCAGGCTGCGTTCGCTGTACCAGCCGGTAAAGGTGTGGCCGCGCCAGGTGGGGACATATTGGGTCAGGTCAATGTAGGCATTGTACGTTCCCTGCACACTGGAAATATCACTGCCGCCGCCTGTTTCAAAGCGCAGCGTGTAGTAGGTGACAGGCGGATAGTAGTAGCCGCCGCCGGTATACGTCCAGTGGGCGTAGACGGTGGTTTTGGCATGGAATACGGTATCCGTCGTGACCTTCGTACCGCCATTCTTTTCGGTGTACCAGCCGTTGAAGCTGTGCTTGCTCCGGGAGGCACTGGGCAGCGAACTTAGCTTCTGATTGGTGGTGGTCATGCTGCCGACAGAGGACGTACCATCGCCCGCGTCAAAGGTGACGGTATGCTCGTTGCGCTTTTCAAACGTTGTAGTTATGGTGACGTCCTCCTCCGGCTGGGCGAAGGTATAGGTATCCTCCCCAACCGCAACGGCGGCAGGGGTGCCGTTGATGGATAGCGCGCTGAGCATATAGCCCTCATCGGGTGCAATGGAGAGCATGACAAACTCGTCCTTGCAGAACAGAGGCGTGCCGTCCTCGGCGGTTTTCGCAAAATTTGTCACCGTAACTGTGCCATTTTCGCTGCTCGTAGCCGTTACTCTGTACTGCGGCGCACCGGCCACCGTCACCTCTACCGTAACAGTCTGCAAGGATTCCTGCTCCGGTAGGACGACAATGTCTGTGCCTGACAGGTCAAGCGTTCCGTTCACGGTAAAGCTCTGCTCCCGCTTTGACGCCTGCTCATACGTCTCTGGTATTTCCCATATCACAGGGATATTGGTAAACATAGAGCTGTCTCTTGCCGTGAGAATCCGAACCGTCTTCGGGAGACTTTCCTCCAGATTCGCACCGTTCGGTAGATTCAGGGCAGAGGGATTATCCCTGCGGTCAAGCGTGTTCATACGTATCTCGTTGATATACGCAGTTCTATTGTTGCCGGCGTCCATGATAACGATCTCGTGCTTTATGCCCTCGTCCATGTCCGCTTTTATCGTATAGACGCCATTCTCATCCGGCTCCAGAGGCGTACTCCCGTCCTTTACGGTGAACTCCGATTCATCAACCACGGTGAATTGCAGATCGCCCCAGTATGTACCGCTCTCGGTTTGCCCATACTTGCCGGTAAGTTCCTTGCCGGAGGGATATTCCAGCGCCACCGCCGGGTCGGCGTCTATGATGATGTTCGGCGTTGAAACGTATCTTGTCCCCACCTCGTTTGTCGCTTTCGCATAGTAGTACCAGCTTCCGTTATATTCCTCATAGGAAATCACATCGAATGTCAGGAGCGAGGTCGTGTCGAACTGCGTCCACTTGATTTTGCCCTCTGCATCCAGTGCTTTCAGCTGCTCCTGCGTGTAGCGTACCGGCGATCCGAAGTAGTAGCCGATTTTGTTTGATGTGACGCGGATATCCATAAGATAGCCTTCCTCAGTCTTTGACGGCATATCCGCGTAGCAGAAATCGCTCTCCGAGTCTGCGTGATAGCCCCAGAAGCGCCTGCTTCTGAGCCCTAACTCCAGCGTTGGCAGTTCAGTCTCCGGAATCACCTGAAGGAACGTCCGGTTCGAGTTGATGATGCCGAGGTTATAGTAATTATTCTCCCCGCGGCTTATTTTGATGTCCTCGTTATCCCAGTCGACAAAATAGGCTTCCTTCGGCAGATGATCGAACGGCAGTTCCAGTTCAGACCCGTGCGGCACGCCAAGGTGGAGGATCGTGCTGCTCGGGTCGTTTCTGTCACTCAGGATCAGGACCCGGTGCCTTCTGTACAGAGTTATCTTTGTTGTGGTGCTGTTGCCCGCATTATCCGTAGCAACGACCTCATACACAAGTCCTTCGTCATTGTTGCCGCCGTCCGGCGCGGTCAGCTGATAAGCCTGTCCGGTCTGCACGGTCTGCTCCTCACCGTTGATCGTCACAGACTTGACGCCGGAGGACACCTCCTTGTCTCTCACCGGGTCGCTGACTGTGAAGCTGATCGTACCGGGCTGCCCGTCGTCGGTGTCGTCGGCGGTATACTCCATTCCATTCGCAATTCCCTCGGTCACCGGAGGCGTGGTGTCCTTCGCCGACACAACCCCGCATACGGTGCACTTCTTTTCCTGGTTTTCCCACTCTCCGGGAATATGCTCACCATCCGGTACAGGTCCACGCTCTAGCGGATTCCGGGCCGGGCAGCGTGTGCATCCCCAGACATGACAGCCATTCCGGTTTTTCCAGCCGTAGGTATGGTTTCCCTCGCAGGAGGTCTCCATCATTTTCACATCAAGATCAGTTATCGCCCATCCGTAGTTCTGCGTGTATGGCAGAGTCAGCAGTGACAGGTCAATCATTCCGTCGCTGTCCGGAATCAGGAAATCAGTGAGATGCATGAAGTAGCTCGGTTTCCCATCCGTTCTGAGCGCGTAACCGTTAGCCGTCAGCATGACGATCTTTCCATCCTTTGAGCCGACCTTTATCCGGTCGTTCGTCGCGATCGACGGATCCGCCACGAGCTGCTCCGGTTTGTAAACAATGTCGCCGTAGCCGACAGCCGCCGCGTCCGAGCCGTTGCTGCGGTAATTGGTCGACAGATTCAGGGTAGCGTCGGTAAGGGTTATGTCCATTCCGCGGCACCAGCGGCCGCCGCCTATCGCCGCTCCGTAGTGTCCCGTCGCCGTAACAAAGCCGCCCGTCACCGTGATATCACGGGCGGGGACATACTGCCCGCCGCCGATACCCGCGCCGTTGTGGCCGCCTTTAGCCGTGACCGTGCCGCCGGAGATGTAGATATCGTGGGCGGCGTTGATGCCATTCATGTCCTGCTCCGTTGTCCAGCAGCCACCGCCGATACCAGCGCCTCCGTCACCGCCTTGAGCGCTGACTGTGCCACCATAAATATAGATCTCACTGCCGCGACCCTTATAGCTGCCGCCGATGCCGGAGGCCAAGCGGCCGCCGTTGGCTTGCACCGTGCCGGAGTAGAAATACAGTTTCTCACCGCTTCCGCCCTGGCCGCCGCCGATGCCTGCGCCGCCATTGCCGCCGATGGCCGCTATGGTGCCGCCCCAGTAGTCAGGATTGCTCCGAGAGCCAAAGTGCATATTCACGCCGTGGCCGTACATATCTCCGTTGTAATAACCGTTGGAAATATTGCGGGTCGCGTAGCTTCCTCCTATGCCCGCCGCTTTGTCGCCGCCCTTGCAGGTCACCGTGGTGCCTGTGCGCGCCAGAACATAAAGCTGACCCTCGCTGCGGTTTTTCTGTATTGCCGCGCGGCCGTCGGCACCTTGCAGGGAGCTGTTCTTGCCGATGAAATAGATATATGCCGAAGCCTTCTTATTTAATTCAATAGCCGGCCCCTTGGAACTGGGACTCATCTCGATATTTACGCCGTCAATAAATACGTGCGGCGCGGTTTTATCTCCCTTGATGAATATCTTCTTATCCCATGCCCATGTGTCCCTGAGCTTATCGGGAACGGACGAGTAGATGTAGTAGCTCCGACTGTCCTTAATGGATATGTCCGATGTCCGGTTGTACACGTCAATGCTCACGTCGTACTTTGGTATGGTATCCATCGGCCCGTCCGCCGCCAATACTGTTGTCGGAAGCAGCGTCAGCACCATGCAGCACAGCAGCAGGATGCTAAGTATTCGTTTCTTCATTGGCTTTTCTCCTCCTGTTCGTGTCGGTTCGGTTTGTCCGTCCCGTCTTTTTTCTGGTTTTCTCTGATTCTGAGCCGGAAGCACAGCGCGGTGATCGCTGCCGCCGCGGCAAAGGAGACGACGCCTACCAGCACATAGCCGCCCGCGTCCTCCCGCAGCAGCATCGCGCCGAAGCTGCCCCATGCGGCGGTCTGCCCCGGCCCGACGACCGTGCCCGCCGTCTGCGTCAAGACCGCGCACAGCAGCATACACGCTGCGGAGAGACTTATTACCTCGCGCCGCTGCCTCCGGCGGGTGTTTTCCCGCACCCGCTGCTTGACGAGTGCGACCCGTCTTGCGGTATCGTACATATCGTTTGAACCTCCTTTCTGGATTTTTTGAAATGCGGCTTAAAAACCCCTTCACTTATATAGGTACAAAAAATCGAAAAAACTCTCACCCAAAACGCAAAATTTTTCAAAAAAATTTGAGAGCCGCCAAAAAGCAGCTCTCAGGGAGTAAATGTTCGGTTATTTCCTCTGCGATAAGCGGAAAACGGACCATCTTCCCGCCGCTACCAGCAGCACCGGCAGGGCGTAGGCGATGTACTGCGCCGCGCCGCCTTATATCAGTTGCATGTGCAGCCTGCTCAAGGTGCTTTTTGTTGCGGTGAGGTCACACTTCGTCCGTTCTCCTCTGCCCCAAAAGCCAGGCTGTCATGTCCTGCAAAGTATCCTCCACCGGGCGCGGATGATATGCAAAGCATTCCGATGCTGCGGCATGACTGAATTGCCCGTTTGAGGCAAGAACAGTAACGGAATAAGGGGTGAAAAACAGCGGCTTTCGCTCCTTCATGCTTCGACGTTCATAGTATGGAGCCGCCAGCTTTGCAAGCCCCAGTGGCAGGCAGATGGGGCGATACTTCAGCTTTGCAGTCTTTCCCACGTGCTGAAGCATCTTGCGGATAGTGACATAGTGGCCGGACAAAATGTATCCTTTGCCGAGCTCTCCGTTTTCGGAACAGGCGAGAATGCCTTTTGCCACATCCCGCACATCCACGAAGTCATATCCGCCGCAAACGGCAAAGGGCAGCTTTCCGGAAAGAAACGATTTCGCCATTGAGGTGAAGCTCCCTCCCTGTATATCGCCCGGCCCGATGATACCGGAGGGGAAGACAATGCTGGCATTCAGCCCGCGCTCTGCCGCATTGAAGACAAACTCTGTTGCGGTTGCCTTGCTCTTGGCGTAATCTCCGTCCACAAGCCCCGGGGAGAATTCGCAATCCTCCGTAATGGTGCAGCCCTTTGGCTTTTCCGGTATGGCATGGACGGAACTAACATAGACCATTTTGCCCACATTACGCTCCATACATTGCCGGAGAACGCTCCATGTCCCACCTACATTGACCTGATAGAGCTTCGAACCGGGTCTGGACGCGACAGAGACGATACCGGCGCAGTGAATCACACAGGTACGGCTGTCCGCATCCGCGAAGAAGTCTGTCAGCGAGTTTTCCGCACACACATCACCGATGACGGTATGGACTTCTTTGGGGAGCAAATTGATATAGGGGTCATCATGCAGCACAAGCGCATACACTCGTGCGCCGCGGCGTACCAGCGCTTCTACAACAGCTCTGCCAAGGAAGCCGGTAGCGCCTGTAACAAGATATTTATCATACATTAAAAAAGCCTCCTCAAATAATCATACAAGTGTTGATTATCTTTCACAAGTACAGTATACTTGAGAGGAAAGACAGAAACAATCAGCACTTGCCATACGACCGAAAGAAAAACAACACTTTCTGTCAAAGCGTTGCTTTTCTTTGTAAACTTTTTTTGGAGGGGCTCTATATGGAGAAGATGGATGCAAGGAAACGCTATACGCAAATGGTGCTCAAGCAGTCTTTTCTGAAGCTGCTGAAGGAAAAACCTGTAAACAGAATTACGGTGAAGGAGGTTTGTGCGCTGGCGCAACTTAACCGTGCCACCTTCTATGCCCATTACAGCGATTGCTTTGCCCTGATGGAGAGCATTGAGAATGAACTCATCGACGCATTTGAGAAATCCCTTCGCTATGTCAATTCGTTTGATGTGACGGCGCTGATCGAAGCCATCTACGATATGGTCGATCAGAATCAAACGGCGTGCCGCGTCCTGATTTTGGGGAATACAAACTCAACGGTCCTCATGCGGATGATTGCCCTGGCCAAGGCGGACAGCATTGCTTACTGGCGGAAAGAACTGCCCGGAGCCAGTGAGACAGAGCTGGAAATGATGTATACCCATCTGTCAAACGGTTTGATGCATGTCGTCGTGGAGGGCTATGACAAGTACAGCAAAGAGGAAATGGTCCGTTTTGTCAACCGGGTAGTAAAAGCCAGTCTTTCGTTGTTCCAATCGCCCCAAAGACCTCTTGCTTAACATAGGCCTTATGCTTGTGTAGTATAATAGGCTCTGCAAAACGGTCGATGGTCAAAGGAAAGGATGGAGAAAATCAGTCATATTTTACGAAAAATGAGCATAAGAAAACCCCGGAAAATGCGGATTTTCCGGGGTTTTTGAGCTCTTGAGTTGTGAATTTGCGTCCGATCAGCGCTTGGAGAACTGAGGTGCGCGACGGGCGGCCTTCAGGCCGTACTGCTTTTGCTCTTACGTCCGCAAACCGTTGGTATTACTGGGTTTGCGGCATCCCCGGCTCTCGGTTAACCCATCTGCTCACCCATTATTTTGTGATAAGTGTCAGAGGGATACTACGCGCTTCTTTTGCACGTAAAACTCGAAAATAATCACTGATACGCCATGATTTTATCTACATACAAAGGTCTGTAAATCACTATGACCACCTCCGTCTGTAGATAGTATACCGCAATTCCTATCAAAAGTCAAAATGTTTTGCGATTACAAACCGCAAAACATTTTGATAATTTCCTTAGGGAAAAATACCTTTATAGAAGCTCAATCCTAATGTACACACCAAAACACTCCACTTCCTTCGGCTGGATCAAATTCGGCAAAATATACATATAGCAATTCGTTGACAGCATAAAATTTATGCTATATAATGATATCAAACAACGACACAGTGCTATCCCAAGAAGAAAAAGTCCATCATGTTGAAAAAGAAAGAAAGGAAGGTTTGCCATGAAAAAATTTACGCAAGGAAAGTTGATGAAGAAAATAACAAGTTTTATGCTCATTTTGGCGTTCGCCTGCTCCCTTTGTTCAACACCGGCCTATGCCCACGGTCTGAGGTCCGACGCGGAGGTTACCGAGGGTCTTGAATTGATTGAAAGTTTCATGAAGATTCCCCGGAGTTACCTGACAGGTACGACCGTGAACCAAGATGGAATGGTTGTGTTTTCATATGACATTGACGGGGTAGCTTCTGCTATTACTGTCACTCAAGAAAGTGACGGCACCACTTTTGAAGTTTCCGAGGGATCAACGGTAGCTAGTATGAAGTTTACCAACAACAATGAGTTGTATTTGAATAACAAAAACATCGGAACTGTCAGTCCACAGATTCAGCCTATGGCTGTCTACGAGATTTATTGGACTCAGACGTGTCCTTATGGTCGCGCCTCGGATTATTCAACATATTACAGATATGATGAGCATAGTAATGTTCTTCTTGAAAATGCACTACTATCCATAGGGGTTACTATTTTGACCTCAATCCTTATTGCCGAAGTTCCGGCCCTTGCTCCCTGCGGATTTAGTGAAATACTTTCTATTGCGTCGGTTATGATTGATAAAGCGCCGTATTCGACTGCAGCCTCTTATAAGGATACAATCTATGTGCACAATGTGAAAGGTTATTGGATTTCCGGTTCTATTGACCCGCTTGGTGTGGAAAAGCATAGTACAGTATTATATGCAGGGGCGGGCTTCAACCATAAATCTACCGATTCTCCAGTCATAACGTTCCGTTGTCAGGACTTCTGAGGTTGCAGGAAGGAACAGTAAAATGAGCAAAAAGGAAGATAACCGTTCTACATTGCCACAATTAGAACTCTCGGGACTGCTTTTATCTGTTGCTCCTCTTATTGTGGCCGTTTTCGTCTTCACAAACCGTAATGAGTATAATTACGCAAATATATATTTAAAGATATCCATGATCCTTGCTGGCGGAATCGTCGGAGATTATTTAGGCTTATTATTACACAAAGAAAATCGAGAAAAATGCGGTAGGAATAAGCAATTCGCATGTGTCATTGCTGTATTCGGGGGACTATTTCAAATCATTTTTTCGTTCGTTAACCTTTTGAATGCACCCCTTGATACTACGATTATCAAGCTTGAATTTTTTGAATATCATTTTTTCATCCTAATCATTACACATTTGGCGCTTTTTTTACTTTCGCTTTATATCCTGAAAGCAAAAAAATAGTGGCAGGAGAGGCAGATATCATTACGATATCTGCCTCTCTTTTTTTGTGAAGTGACAAGGTTTATTATCTTCCACCATAAAGTGGCCCCTACGTCATGGAACCCTTGGCATTCTCTTGCATTTCTATATATGTGACACCTGCATATTCAAAGGAATCCCCATCTCTATTCAAAATCATCTTTGCACCTCCCTCAAATATGGCAGTCGATCCCGACAATGAAATGATCGTCAGGGATACTATCAATTTTTAGCCCCTATAAAATGGGTTAACATGGGTCTGGTTCAGCCAGATTTTGCCAAACCTTCCAAAATCATTCAAATCGCAATTATACAAGAAAACGCCAGAAACTTCTTGTTTCTGGCATTTTCCGTTCGATTTTGTTGTAAAATCCTGATCTCTCAGCGCTTGGAGAACTGAGGTGCGCGACGAGCGGCCTTCAGGCCGTACTTCTTGCGCTCACTTGACAGAAACCCTTGTATTTGCAACGACTTGCGGGTTTGACGAATGAAATTTGTCGTCGATTTTGTCTTTTAAGGTGTGCGTATGGTGCCTGCGGGGGATAGTTATGTGGTAGGATCGGACGGGAAAACCTCATTGATCTGCTTTGCAGACTCTGTCCGTTTTTCTGCGCTCTTGGCCTGTGCGTAGATTTTGAGGGTAACATCGGGATTCTTGTGCCCGGCATAATCCATTACCGTGCGAACATCGACCCCACTATAAATCAGGTTTGTGATATAGGTCTTTCGAAGCATGTGTGTTTTAACCGGGAAGTCAATGATATAGCGTACATTGGGATTGTGGGCAGCAGTCTGGCCTGCTTCCCGATTGACGGAATGAGACTTCTTTCCATGCTGTTTATAGCGGATATATTCGTCCGGTCCAACGCTGCGTCGCTTTATCTTTCGCCACATATTCCGGAACTGAGTCTCACTCAAGGGAAGTCCACTGCTATTACAAATAACAAAATCAGAGGCAATGCTCTTTTTGATTTCTTTCAAATGATTGAAAAGGGGCACTGGAATAGGTATATTACGGTGGCCAGCTGCGGTCTTGGTCACATTGGAAATCTCCGGACGATTGTGGCAGAAAATACATGTACGCGTAACCTCGATCTGCGGAGTGTCCGCATTGAGATCAACGCAGTCCCATTGGAGTGCCAGAGATTCCTCGCGCCGCAGTCCGGCATAAAGTCCCAGCCTAACGAACGTTTCTAAAGGATAGATATCTTTGACCGCAGCGAGTAGCGTGGAAACTCGCGCATCCGTCAAGTATTCCTCCCCTGTATCCTCTTTTTCGTGCCTTACGCGTTTAAAGGTATGCTTTGTCGTCGGGTCAACCTGGATCAAATCACAGGTAAGAGCATCGGCAAAAATCTGCTTGATTAGCATAGAAGCCTTGCGATAAACGGACGCGGACTGCGCCTCTGCTACAGCCATAGCCGCTTTTATATCTTCGCCGGTGATGTCAATCAAGCGCTTATTACCAAGTACGGGGATGAAATGTGTGCGGATGATTTGCTCGTAATTATTATAGGTATTCCGTTTGAGATCCTTGGACTTATCGGAGAGCCACTCCGTCGCACGTTCGCTGAAGGTTGGGAATTCCTTAATTTTGCGACGAAGGCGAATCTCGGCCTCCCGCTTTTTTACTTTCTCGTCGCGCTCCGCAATTGTCCGGCCATAAACAGTGATATACTTACCACGTTCATCGCGAATGCTTTTATAATAGTATTCAATCCCGTTTCGGATTACTGTCTTCTCTTTCCTTCGAGGCATTAATTACGCCCCCTCTTTCCGTTGCCACCGCGAAAGCTGGGATGAAAATCCGCTCTGCCGCGATCCACGTTATCAACCCGCTGCTCAATAAATTTCCTCAAGTCCTCCTCGCGATAACGGACGTTTCCCTTACGCCGGTATTGGACAGCAGGAAGTTCCCCCGCTGCACGAAGGCGGTCAAGATTCGAAACTGAGATCCCTAAGTATTTCGCCGAGTCCCGGCGGTCGAGTAAAATGCAATTCATGGTAACTCCTTTTCTAATTGATTTTTCCGAGAAACCATGATAAAATAACCTTGCACTGGTACTTGATGGTTTCTCGCTGTCTTGTATCCTGCACCTCCCGCCGGCAAGCGGGAGGTGCTTTTTTATTGGCCGTGGCCTTTCTTTCAACCTTCCTGCTTCGCCAATGGTGGCATCTCCACAGGCGTAAATTCCGAGACGGCCTTCCCGTACCTCTTGCTTAAGGCTCTGATGGCTATCAGCCACTTCCTGTTTCGTAGATAGCAGCATCTCCGCAGGCGTAAATTTCGAATGAGCCGTTCCGTATTTTGCCGTCATTTCAGAAAAATAACTTGAAGACTATCTGTCTTCTCCTCTAAAATAACACAGGTGGCAATAAAAGTCAATATATAGATGTAAAAAAATAAATCATAACGCTCAAAATGTTAATACAATCATTTCTGCCAAACGTCATTTCGCTTATCTTACGTTGACTTTTTTTCGTTCTTGTGGTACTATTAATCAAATAAATTTGGAGGTTTGTATATGGGCAAAGATGCAAAGCTGTCAAAAGAATTAGAAAAATTTGAAGATGACTATAACTTTATGGTAGAGGCCACTGGAGACCAGAACAATTTTCCCAAAGATGCTCAGTTAGTAAAAGATGTAATTAATTTGTTCCTACAACAAAATCCGAGAGTCTCGCAGGTAGATATTGCAACCGAGTTCGAACTATCTTCCAGCCTATTCTCTCGTTTTCTGAGGACTGACAACGTGAAATCAAAACCAGAATGGAATAGAGTTGCGTATATACTTGGATTGAATATTGATTTGGCTCGGTATATAAAAGACACGCGGAAGTTGATTGAACTGGTTGGAGATTGGCAGTTAATCTATTATGGTTCACGCCTTACCTGCTTTGTGCGAGATACTTTTGATATAGACGGTGATATGAGAGAGCTTTCAACTTGTACGCCTGTTAGGCCAAATAACAACACCAGCGGCGAAAGGAATTATGAGTGTGTGCCCTATAATCTTGGCACAAAAGACGGTGGTGAATCGTGGAATTTTCAGTACTTCAAAGGGGAAGATGTACTTGCCTCCGACATAATCTTAAATCTATTTGCTAACACATACGCATTAAAGGCACACATTATAATCATTTTGAATTGCGAGCAAGCTTTTGAAGATCTCAAGCAAACTTTTCGCAGAAAGGATTGGCGAAATAGCCTACAATACTATTCTATGACGGTTCTCCGTGTTGACGATGAAATTTCTACCATCATTAATGAGTATTCAGATGGAGATTTGGGGCTCAAAAAGCGGTCTGAGCAAGGAAGTGGCACGAGCACCGTGCCTTCCGCAACTCCGCAGTGACCCCAGCGGCCTAGACAGTCACGCTCAGGCGGGGAAATGTAACTTCGTACCCCCGCACCTGCCCCCTAATCCCAGCGTAGCATAATCGAGTATATTGTCAATACGTTCGGAAGGACAAATTCCAAGGAAATCACTCTCTATCTAAGGGAAGGCTACCTGCTGTTTTCGGCAAGTGGTCTTCCTTCATTTATTCAACCGGTGCGGCCTATTCTCGACAACTGGCTCAATGCTTAACTGGCATCCCTGCTCTGACACATCAAATGCGTATTTACGTTTCGTGAGTCGCGCGGCGTATAGCAATTGCCTTCGCAGTCGCACTCAGCCCCTTCAGAGCCCCATAGTGTCATGCCGTGGGGGTAGGCGGGGTTCAGGCACACGGGGAGGCCAACGCCCATCACGCCCGTGCCTGAGTCATTACAGAGAAAGAGCAGCCATTCCTAGGAATGGCTGCTCTTTTGTTCGTTTTGCGATTGGTATTTCAGGGTGTCTGCGGGGTCGGGAGCCATCTACTTACCAATACTTGGGATACTTGCTGGTGCTTTGCTGATGCTTTGCATACTCCCACCAGGGAACTTGGGTGGCAAAGTCCGTCAGCTTGTCCCAGAACTGATCGGCCAGCGTTCCCTTGTCCACGTAGACCGTGACAGTATAGGTTTTGCTGCTGCCATCCTCCATGGCGGCGGTGTAGGTCACGGCATTGGTGAAGTCCACCGTTTCACCGCTGCCAGGTGTCAGGGACTTGACGCCGTTTGTGGCGATAACCGGGGTCAGCTTCGTCACATCTGTGCCGCGAGGCATGGTGATGGTAATGGTGTTAGTGGTATTGTTCACCGCACCGGCCACACCGTTGATGGAGAAGCTGGTGATGCCCTTGGCAGTCGTTGTGGCCGTCTCCCACTTGCAGGTGATGGTCACATTGCCCGCAGGCATAGTAAAGCGGTTACCGGTGATCTTCACCGTTTCACCACCTGCCACAGCCAGCGAGTAGGTCAGAGAGCCCTCTGCCATCTGATAGCCGCTGTCGGGCGTGACGGTGACGATGATCTCGTCGCCCTTATCCGCCTTGGTGCGGTTGGTGGTGATTTTGCCGCCCTTGGGGGCGTTAATCGTGATGGTAAACTTACCGGTATCCGGCGTTTCGCTGCCGCTGCCATAGGCGGGGATCTCCACCTTCAGGACAGTGCTCTCGCCTCCGGAGGCGTTTACGACCACAATGTAAATGTCACGGGCGTCCTCGGTCAGATTGCTGAGGGTGATGGTCGTCTCGCCTGCGCTGGCTGTACCATGGGTGGTGGATTTCATGATCTCATCTACCGTGGGTGCCGCCGCACCGTGCTCAACCACCTTGTAGAAGTACGTTCCGGCCTCATTGGAGGTGAACTTCACCGTTGCGGCAGTCTTACTGGTGCGGGTGGCAGAGCCGCCGGACAGGGTGGGAGCGTTGGGGGCGGTGTACTTGATCTCCACCGTGTAGGTCTTGGTACTGCCATCCTCGGCGGTGACGGTGAAAGTTTTGCTGCTGTTGGGGCTGATGCCGCACATGACATTGCCGGAGGACCATTTGCCGATGATGCCAGTCGCATCGTCATAGCCTTCTGCCTGTGCCAGAGACACACCGGTGTAGTTGATTTGCATAAAGACATCCGGCGCAGAGCCGATCTTGTTGATCAGGGCCTTGTCCGTATTGGAGGGCAGCGTGATCGTCCACGTCGTACCGCTGAGCTTGCCCTCGGCGATCACGGACTTATCGGCGTTCAACAGCTTGACGGCGGTGATGTCCTTCTCGCTGCTCTTTGCCTTGGTGATGGTCACGGTGTAGTCCTGCGTGGAGCCGTTCTCAGCCGTCACCGTGAAGGTGGCAGCCTTATCCAGCTCCATATCGCAGGCCTTGCCCTCAGCGGGCCAGTTGCCCGTATCGCCGGACTTCTTCACCGTGGCATACTCGGAGATCTCAAGCTTCAGTACCGCCTGCGCCAGCGCGGCTTCGTCTGTGTTGGCAGGAACCGTGATGGTATACTTGGTGCCGCTGCGCTCGCTGGTGGCACCGGGAATATTCAGCGTCACATTGCTCAGATCGCAGGCGGCGCTGGCCTTTGCGGGATCTACCTTGAAAATCGCCTTTGCGGTGATGTCCTTGCCGGTGGCAGGCATGATGAAGGTGGCAACGTTGACAACATCCTCCGCAACGGTGTATGTCACATCGTTCTTATCGGCATCCTTGACCTCCCAGCCTTTCAGCATATAGCGTTCGCCGGGGGTGGCGGTCAGGGTGACGGTCTGGCCCTCGTAGACAACAGATTGGGTCTCTGCGGGGGTACTGCCGCCCACGGTAACGGTGGCGCTGCCCATGGTCGCATCCGCCACGGCGGTAACGCTGGCAAAAGCACGCTCACGGAAGTTAGCCGTGACGGTCATTTTCTCGCCGCTTGCCTTGAACTCCACTTTTGTTGCATAGCCGAACGACCCCTTCGGGCGGCTGGAGTTGACTAGCGAAGTGCTCACTTCGGAGTCCGGCAATGTCGTTCCATCACGCTCCACCGTCCAGCCGGTGAATTCGTACCGGTACCACCAGTCCTCACCTAACGGAATAGCACTCAGTGTGGCACCGTCAGCAAAGACAAACGGACTGTCGTTACTGCTAAGTCCTTTCAGTTGGACATTTGTCACGTCCAAAGGATTTGTTTTCCATGTGACCTCTGTGCCGACATTGTTGATTTCCGCAAACAAATAGACATCACTTGCCGGCATGGTAAACGTGAAGGAGGGGTTCAACTGATCCTCGGTGCTGACCTCAATGCCCTTAATATCCTTCCAACACACAAATTTCCGATGGAACACATCGCCTGCCGTATACGGCACCGGCTGCGCAGTCACAGTTACCTGCTGACCGGGCTGCGCCTGCATCAGCGTTACTCCGTTGGAATCAGTGAAGGTCACGGTGCCTTGACGGTTCGATTCAATATTTCCAACATTGCTGTACAGCAGGGAAACACCCGATTTCAGACTATACCGCACAATCGAAGAATCCTTGAGGGTAAAGCTTTCACCGATCGCCGTGCGCACATTGGCCGCCGGCATGGTAAAGGTGAAGCTGTTCTCCGTGCCGTCAACGGTTACGTTGATCGGCGTTTTATTTCCGTCATTCGTGATCAGGGAAACCGACGCCAGCTCCTTACCGGCCTCCGGAATGTAAAGCGTGACCTTGACCGTTTGTCCCGCCTTTACGCCGCTGCATTCGACCTCACTTATTCCGCTCATGCTAAGAGGTCTCCCGTCTGCGGTCACACTGGCGACCCGATAGCCTAAATCGTAGTATTGCGTATGGCTCCAAAGGCCCAGATAAATCTGATAAGTGGTTTCGTAGGCAGGAACCGCAGCTTTCAACGTAGATTCGCTAATATTACCCGAACTATCTTTCGCCTTAATATAGACTGTTGCCGCATCGGCGGTCAATCCGGTGATATTCAGCGTATTCTCGCCGCTGACCATCGGCGTACCAGCGCCGGACGTGTCCACAGCGTCGGCAGAAACGAGAGAATAGTAAACCGTACCGGCCTCGCTGGAGGTAAATTTAACGGTGGCTGTTGTTTCTCCTGTGCGCTGCACACCGTTTGCAACCAAACTGAATTCCGGAGGCGTTGTATCTTCCGTTGGGGCAGAACCACCAGCTTGGATCAGAATGTAGCTAATATCCGTGGTTTGGTCGTCATATAGCTTCACGAGCATCAAATGAGCAGCATCCGTGCTGGAATCAATATACTTACCTACGCCGGGGATATTTTTTAATTTTGTAGATAAGCATCGCTTTGTGTGGTTATTCGTGGATAACGAAAGTACTATTTCGCCGTTCTCTGTCGTGGAAGTACCGCCTTTATTACATGCGCAATGCAATTTTTGATAGGTGTCCGATGCTCGAATCGTCAGGGTCGCAACATCTTCGGGAACCCACAGGCAGTATACAGTAGGATATATCTCGCCAACAGGATCATATTTGATGTCCGTCTTGACCGGAGTATAAGCAGTTCCGTTACTTCCTGTGATGGAAAACGGCTGAGGGTCTGCAATCAGCTTCGTCCCACCAGCTTGGATAAGAATGTAGCTTATCTTCGTGGCTTGGTCGTCATATAGCTTCACGAGCATCAAATGAGCAACATCCGTGCTGGAATCAATATACTTACCAACATCAGGGATATTTTTTAATTTTGTAGATAAACACCGCTTTGTGTGGTTATTCGTGGATAGAGAAAGTACTATTTCGCCGTTCTCTGTCGTGGAAGTACCGCCTTTATTACATGCGCAATGCAATTTTTGATAGGTGTCCGATGCCCGAATCGTCAGGGTCGCAACATCTTCGGGAACCCACAGGCAATATACAGTAGGATATATCTCGCCAACAGGATCATATTTGATGTCCGTCTTGACCGGAGTATAAGCAGTTCCATCACTTCCTATGATGGAAAACGGCTGAGAGTCCGCATAGGCAACCGTTGTCGGGATCACACTGAAGCACAAAATGGCTATCAGGCCGAGAATCAATATGCGCTTCAATTTATTCATAAACATTCTCCAGTTCTAATGTAGGGAGAGCGGGGCGGAAAGCCCCGCCCTCCTTACTGTTCATTTTTTATCTTCTCCCTGTGCATTAGCCCCAGGGATGATGCCTATAGTCGCAGCAAATGAACCAGCAGATCTCGTCACCCGCGCTCAGAGTATAGCTGGCGCCACCCACAGCGGGAGTGTTCCACTTGGTAAAGTCAGCCGCACCATTGACCCAAGTGGGACCATCGGTATACATCCAGCCGGAGTACTGCCCAAAAGTAAACTCACCGATGCCGTTCAGCGTCGCCATATAGGTGCAGCCCTCGGGGACCTCGGAAGTATAGCTGTACTTGACAGCAAACTTGTGCATGATATCCATCACAGTCTCGCCGGAATTAACAACACGCTCACCATAAGCGTGGCCATCGGTAATACCGAAGAATTCCTTGGCCTGCGTATTCAGAGTATCCACCGCAGTCTTTACGGTGCCGGTATAGTGGGAATCAGCCATGGCCTCGGTAAAATCAATACCATATTTCACCGTGAAAGTACCGGGGTCGGTGGCAAAAACAAAGTACTTACGGGTCTCACTGCCCTTTGTCACATTCACAAAGGGAGTGCCATCACTGAGATTCAGCGTAACCTCAGCCTCACCGCTTACAGTCGTTTCACCCAGGCATCCGCCAGAAGCAGTGCTTCCGGTAGGTACTCCGATGAAGGCAGAAACCGCAGTTCTATTGCTAATAACACTGTCCATGGTGGCAGCGGCCTTGTAGCTCACGAAGGTCCACTTGCCATCCGTGTTCGACACAGTGTTGCCCATGAGGGGATTCTGCGCGTTGGTAGCAGTGAACGTAGCCTCCACATCGCCGAACTGCAGTGTGGAAATGCGCAGAGGATCGCCGGAAGCAATGGCAACCGCGCCATTGGGCAAGCCGGCAGCCAGCTTATAGGTCTTGCTGGTCGTGACGCCGCCCTCGGAGGTGCTGATGATCACGGTATAGACCTTGTTGAGCAGGTTCACATTCGTCGCCGTGCGGACATTGCCCGCACCCGTGAAGGCAAGGTCGCCGTTGATGGTGGCGCCGGCATTGCTCAGGTTGATCACCACGTTGGTGCTCTTCAGGCCATACTCGGAGCCGCCGGCCACCATGGCGCGGATATAGATCTGGTCGCCGGTATTGCTGTCCTTCTCATAATAGGCGGTGGTGCCGCCAATGGTGACGGAGGACACGGCGTCAATGGAATTGACGGTCGTGCGGGTTACTTTCCCGGTCGTGGTCGTCGTGGTGCCGTCGGCAAATGCCATGGTGCTGAGAGACAGCGCCATCACGAGAGCCAACAACAATGCGGTGATCTTCTTCGTCATTTTCATGTTCGTTCTCCTTCTGTTAATTTTTTGTTGATCTCTTCTGCGCAGGGAACGCCGTAATCCCATGCATCACCTCTTTTCTATCATGAGCCGTTACCGGCTCAGCCCTATTTCAAAGCCGTAGGAACGGCTGCTTGACCCATTCTCTATAATCAGATCCCGATGTTCCCGCGTCAGATCCAGCACCATGCGGCCGCCCAAATCTGCCTTCAGGCAGGGACTATCGCCATTGACGGACGCGCCGTCCGCCAGCGTAATGTTGGCTGTGCAGTTCTGAAAATCCGTTTCTATCGGCAGTGTGATGCAGATCACATATTCCGCATCCTTTCCGCTGCCGCGCTGCTCCACCGTGCCGATGCTGTCGCCGATGATAAACTCCCGGATAGCCAGCGGATCGCTGTTCTGGCCGCAGCCGCCCAGCAGCAGGCTTACGCTCAGCGCGGCGATCAGCAAGCATACTATACGCTTCATCCCATCGCCTCCTTGAGCCGCAGGCAGTAGGTGCGGGTATAGCCCTCGTTCTGCACGGTGATGCAGGGGCCGCTAACCGTCAGATCCACCACCAGCGACATACCGTCAATGGATACGATGCACGGCTCAGTCTCATCCAGCGTCGCGCCCTCGGATAACTGGAGCGTCAGCGGGACGGCGGTCACGTCCATGCCCTCGCTGCGGGGAATAGTCACGACACAGCTCAGCCCCGTCTCCTGTCTGCCCCAATTCTTGGTGACGGACACCATACATTCCGCCTCGCCGCACCGTGCGGAGAGAATATCCCACCTGCTGCGCTCCTGCGGCTGCTGGGGTGCGTTCCCGCAGCCAGCCGCCAGCGTCAGCAACAGGCACACCAGCAATAGAAATACAGTTTTTCTTTTCCTCATGGCACTCAGCTCCAATCCCGCTTGGTGTGGCTGGTCTGGTGATCCGCCACATCCGAGTTGTTGCCCAGCTCGTCCCAAAGCTGCTGGGAAACGCTGCGCTCGAAGGTCACGGTGACGGTATAGCGGCTGGTTTCCTCGCCCAGCGTCACGGTGTAGACCACCGGAGCGGTAAGGTTCACCACCTCGCCGGGCACAGGGCTGACCACCGCGCCCGCCGTCACTGTAACGGAGGGCGCTACCGCCGTCACGTTCGTACCGGCAGGCAGCGTTACGGTGATAGTACCTGCGCTCTGGTTGATGACACCGTCCACGCCCAGCACGGAAAAGGCCGTGATCTTCGCGCCGGTGGCCGGCGTTACAGGATCGCTGCCGCCTCCACCGCCGCTGCCGGAGATCAACTGCCCCGCCTTATTCAGCACGGAGACGGTGTAGGTGCGGGACAGCACCTTTTCATTGCCCGCCACGATGTACTGCACCGTGCGGGAAAAGTCCTGCGCCAGACCGGGGGCAGGAGAGCAGACCAGCGTCTCCGGTCCAAGCGTCACATCCGGGGCGAAGGAGGTGCTTGACAGATTGCTGTCATCCACACCGGACACGGTAATGGTGTTGGCCTTGTTGTCAATAACGCCCTCATAGACCGTGCCGCCGATGGTAAGGCTGAAGGCGGAGATAGACGCCTGCGTCCGTGCCGTGGCCTTGATGCGGTACGTCCGGGTATTCGTCCCGTCGCCGGAAGTGATGGTGAAGGTCGTCCAATCCGACAGGTTCATGCCCTTCTTCCCGTCCAGCGCCGGCGAGGCGGTGGCCCCATAGGAGAGGCGGGCGTAGATCATCAGATTTGAGGTGTCCTTTCCTGCGTCAAGCAGCAGCTCAATATCCGTGCTGTCCGTGCCAGTGGTGATGTTCTTGCCCAGAATGTCCAGATCCCGCAGGATATTGGCGTCCTTCAGCATAATGGTATCGGTGTAGATCTCCGCGCCGGAGGGCTTTTCTTCATCCGAGAGCTTGACTACCACATAGTAGGTCTTGGTGGTCTTGCCGTCCTCCGCCTGCACGGTGAAGGCGGTCTTGGTATCCTTCACAAAGGTGATGCCGCCGGTAAGATCCGGTGCAAGGATCGTGGCATAATCAGACAGCTGAAGCTGCGGGTGCATATCATTCAGCGGCGTACCGGCAGGCAGGGTCACGGTGATGATGTTGTCTCCGCCCTCGGTGGTAAACACGCCCTTCTTACCCTCCAGTGTAAAGGAGGTAATGTCCGCCTCGGTGGACAGCTTACGGGAGAAATCGAAGCGATGATAATACAGGGAATAGGGATGTCCCGCGCCGCCGCCATTCAGGAAGCCCAGATACCACTGTGTGGCATAGCAGCCTTGATAGGTGGCCATGGCGTTCTTGGGCGTCGTGTTGCTGTGGGCAAAATAGCCCTCGACAAAGTCGGCGTAGTTGAGGAACGAGGTCAGCACGCTGTCCTTTCCGTTGTTGAGGCGCACATCCGTGTGAACGTCAACACCCATAGCGGAAAGAGCGCAGATGATCTGGGACGCGCCCTCAGAGGTATACACGCCGCCCCACTGGACGCCAAATGGGTTGTCAAAGGGGTCAGTGCCAAAGCTGTCCATAACAATGTCAAAGCCCTCCCACAGCTTAGCCTTGACCCGCTCGCCGTACACTGGATCGTTCTGATAGGGCGCGATAGACTGCATCAGCATGGTGACCATATCCAAGCCGAAGCCGTCCGACAGATACTTGTGGTTCAGGATCGTCTCCAGCAGCTTTTCCCGCGTCCACACGGCGTTTTCAGGGATAGTATAGTTGCCCATATCCAGGGCGTTCAGGGCAAAAATGGGACCGTTGATGGTATATCCGCCGCTGTAGTTATAGAGGATTGCGGCAAGGTCGTCTACCTTGTTTCCCTTGGCGTCAATGAAGGGCTCGCCGTTGTTGTACTTGGACAGCTTGGAGCAGTCGATGCCGCGGGCGGTCAGTGTCATGATCTTACGGTCAATGTTGGTCATGGCCACATTGGTGGTGGTGTCCAGCCGCTTGATGCACTCCGCGATGGAGAAGCCGTCGTCAAGATTACCCAGCTTCTTCTGGTAGAAGCCCAGGTTCATCCATTCCCAGTCCTCCCACGCGCCTGCCGTTGTCCGGCTGTACCGCTGGTTGATCTTGCTGATCAGTGACTCCATATCCGCCTTGTAAGGATTCTCTGCTTGCTCCTGAGAAACCGTTACAGTGACGGTATAGGTGGTGGTGGAGCCGTTCTGCGCTGTGACCTTGTATTTTACCGGCTTGCTGAAATCCCGCGCCTCACCGGAGGCCGGTGTGACCGTGGCGAAATCTGATACGCGGATAGCCGGCGCAAAGGTGGTGCTTGTCCCGGCGGGCAGCCCCAGCGAGATCGTACCATTCACCTGATCGATTGTGCCTGCCACCGCGCCGTAGGTGAAGGATAAGATCTGCCTGCCCGTTGCCACCGCCGTGCGGGTGATGGTCACCGTATAGACTCGCTCGGTACCGTCCTCGGCGGTGACGGTGTAAGTGTTTTCACCTTCCTTCAAAGCGTCAGGCGCGGTGAGCGCCGCAAATTCGGAAATTGTGATCTCCGGCTCTACGGCAGCCAAGTCCATTGCATAAGGGATGGTAATGGCGATATTGTCGCCATCGATCACGCCCTCCGCGTCGCCCAGCTTATAGGCGGTGATGTAATTCTCTGAGGACTTTCTGGCTGTGACGGTTACCCTGTATTCCGTTCGCAGAGCAAAGTTGCTGTTGGTCACCACCATTGTCAGAGGTGTCGTCTCGGAATTGGTGAAATCGAAGGAAATGCTGCCGTCAAGGGCCGAACCCTCTAACGTGACCGCCGTGCCGGTATGAACGACCACCGGCGTGATAGCGCTCAGGTCGGTGCCCTCAGGCAGGTTCAGGAAAATCGTCTTATTGGTCTCGTCGATCTTGGCGTACCGGGTCTTGCCATCATCAGCGGTAACGGTGAAGGAGGTAACTAGATTGTCCGGCTTACCCGTTTCGATGATGATACGCCATGTGGCGCTCAGTGCATTGTATTTCGTGCCGTATGCCGGATCATAGGGTGTTACCTGATAGGCCAAAGACCCTTGGGCCACAGAACCCGCCACCGAATTGGCGATTAGTCCAGTTCCTACCTCAACATCCACTGTTAATTGGGAACGGTCTACATTTTTCGGCAGCTTCACCGTCACCGTGCGAGCCGCGGCATCGATACTGCCCACAGAGCCGCCAATGGTCACCCGGTCAATGACCGGCTCTTTGATGCGATTCTGTTCAACGTAGGAAAGATACTCCGGAACGATCTGCTCATAGATGATCCGTAGTGCCGCGGGGCTGACCCGACTATAGCCTTTTTTGGTAATATACCTTTGCAGGTATTCCTGCATGAACTGAACGGCCTCCTCGCCGCCCGCACGCCACTTTGCTTCATAGGAGTCAAAGAGACGGTTGCCTCCCATGCCGACAGTATCGTCGTCATAAAAGGCGGTATCCATGCCTAGCCAGTAGCCCAGTGTGCCGAGCATATCCGCATTGGCCGGATGATACGCGCCGATATTGGTCTTTGCCGCATTGATCTTATCTATTACAAGATAGAGCTGATGATAGGTATCCGCGAACAGCTCCGCCATACCCAGCAGTTCCTGGGTATTCGCTTCTGTCCACGTTTCCTTACTGGTAGCCTCCGCTGCAAAGGTATAGACTGGGAATGTCCGTCCATCTGCTGCAGTAAGGTTATAGCGAATCGGCCTTGAAAAATCATAAGAATTGTTAAGTACTATATCAGCTTTATTATCCTTTGAACTCTTGTTGTCGCCAAAGTAAATGGAGGTCGGCGTCATGACATAGGAGCTTGCATCGGAACCCTGCGGCACGCCGTATACATTGATAAAGCCGCCAAAATTGGCATATAGCGGGGCCATTACAGCACTGCCGTTATAGAAAGTACCACTGTTTTGCAAATACCTGTCACCGCTGGCCGTACCGGTGGCCGGCCAAGTACCAACTGCTGCGAAAGCCTGTACCGTCAGAGAAAGGGTCATTACCAGTGCCAGTGCCATGGCGAGGGCACTGCGCAGCGGCTTTTTGAAATTGTGTGTTGTCTTTTTCATATCGTCACCTCACTCAGAGCGAATGGCTTCGTTGGGGCTGATCAGCGTTGCCTTGCGGGCGGGGATCCAAGCGGCGGCAATGGCCACGCCGCCGGAGAACACCACACCGCAGACCGCCAGCCACCAGGGCAGCACGCACCGCAGCTCACGGGACGCGAAGATCACCGGTATCAGCCACTTGGCGATAAAGCTCAGCACCAAGCCAGCCGCGCCGCCGATCACGCCCACGATCAGCGCTTCCGTCAAGAACATCTTGAAGATGTCGCTGCGAACGGTGCCCAGCACCTTCAGCACGCCGATCTCCCGCGTCCGTTCCGTAATGGACATCATCATGGTGTTTGCCACGCAGATGGCGGAGATCAGGACAGCGATACCGCCCAGCGCGCCCAACATCCCCTGGATCTGCCGGGACTGCGTCCGCACCGTCTCCAGCATATCATTGAGCGAATAGGTGTTCAGCCCCGTGTCCCGGATCAGCTTGACAATACGCTGCACGTCGCTGACGTTCTTCACCTTCACCCAAACCAAGTCGTAGGTGGGGCCGTTGGCCTTTTCCTCCGCCGTCTTGGTTTGAGTTGTCGCGCCCATGTAATTGGCGTTGGCCTGCGTCATCTCCTGCAAGCGGTCAAAGGACATGAACGCGGCGGTGGCGAAGTTGTTATTCAGGGTGGAGCAGATACCCGTTACCCGCAGGGTATAGAGATTGCTGGAGGGCAGTGCCCGTCCGTCGGTGTCAGCCTTCGGCTCGCCGGTCAGGCTGGAGGAATCGAAGGTCATGCGGACAGGTACTTCCAGCAGGTCAATCAGAGCGTTGCCGTTCTCGTCCACCGCCAGCTCCCAGTCCTTCGCCTTGTTGGCAAGTCCGGCTGCCACATCGTCGGTAAACAGCACCTCCGGATGCAGGCGTGTGCCGTCCTCGGCCATAACGCCCCGCTCCGGCGTCAGCATGAAGTTTTCCGCCGTGGTCATGTCAATGCCGTAGACGCGCACCATGTTGACATAGTTGCCGGACACGATATAGGCGGACTGCTGATAGACCGGCGTTACCGCCTCCACACCGTCGATGCCCCGGAACGCCTCCAGTGCCTTGTCGTTCAGCAGCGCCTTGCGCCCGTAATCGCCGGTGGCAGGCGTCACATCGATCTTTGTCAGGCTGCCCAGTGCCTCGATGCTCTCGCGGTACGCCTGCTCATAGCCCAGACCTACGGAGATCAGCACCACGATACACATGACGCCCACCGCCATGGATAGGGCTGTCAGCGCCGTGCGGGTCTTTCGTCGGAACAGGTTGGTGCAGCCGTAGCGAAACAGGTCTTTTGGCTTCATACATTCCCGTCCTTATTGCTTCCGTCGTAGGTCAGCGGCTTCTCTCCAATATCCGGCGTGCCGCCGTCTGCGTCAAAGTCGTCGTCAAAATCGTCCAAGGCAGCGGTGTTTTCGGCACCGGGTCCGATCTCGCCGCGCTTATAGCGGATGATGACATAGACCACAATGCCGATCAGGATGAGAGCAAGGATCGCTATCAGCAGCCACAGCCACCAGCGGCTGTCTGTGCCGTCTTTATTTGCGTTGACGCTGTTGGCATCTGTATCCGCAGAGCTTTCCGCCACGCTCAGGGGCACGGAGATGTCCTGAGAATACGTCTCGCCGTTGGCGTCCTCATACTGGAGGATCATCTTTCCCATAAACGCGCCGATCTTGGAGAAGCCCACCGTTACATCGGCACTGGTGGAGCCGCCTGCCAGCAGGTCACCCACGTAGCAGGGCGCGGCGGCGGTCATGCCGTCCGTGGCCAGCACCCGGATATTCATAGCCTTGGCGCGGCCCATGTTGGTCAGCGGCACGGAGATGGTAGCTTCCTTATCCTTGCTGGGTGTGCCGTACACCTCCGGCGTACCGGCCAGAACATCCATCTTCTGGCTGACCGGCAGCATGATGTTCTGCGCCGCCTTACCGGCCACCGCCTCGGTGGTCTCATAGGTCAGGTTGATGCCCAGCATGGCGGGGCCAACCTCCGCGTCCTGCTTGGCCATGATCTTGTATTTCAGGATCGTCGTGCCGCCCGGCTTGATGGAGTCGGCATAGGCGGTATCCGTGCCGCCTACGCACAGCGTCAGGCCGGGGGAATTGGTGAATACCAGGCTGGAGATGATTTTCTTGGCCGTGTCATACTTGGAATTGTTGATCAGGGTCAGGCGCAGCTCCGTCTCCTCGCCTGCCATCAGGCCGGATACCTCGGTATCGTCCACATACAGCTTATAGCTCTGCACCATCACCGACATGGCGGAGGCGTCATAGCCGTCGATCACAGTAAACTGCGTGGAGAAGGAGCCCTCCGCAGGGGCGCTGTTCTCGAAATAGTTGGCCTTGAATTTAATGGACTTGTTGCCGGAGGTGGCAAAGGGCGACACCGTGAAGGTGTAGTCCAGATACTTCACCTCGCCGCTGGCCCAGTAGTCGAAATATTTGCCTAAATTGGTGGAGTCGATCACGAAGGGGAACTCGTCCAGCGCGGCGGACACCACGGGATAGACCGTCACGCTGGTCAGGGTACCGCCTACATTGATCACGGGGATCCGCATGGAGATAGTCTGATTGGGTGTGCCGGTAGGCACGGTATAGGAGCCGCCCGCATTGGTACCCGCCACCTGAAGGCTGCCGAAGGAGGTAGTGACGCCGGACATATTGCCGTTGTCGGTAACGGTCACATAGGCACTGACC
>NZ_JBMGPW010000008.1:0-256860 GCF_049060325.1 Vescimonas sanitatis
GTATTGAAGATGTCCGTCTTGATTATCCTGCAAGTGTCAAGATCCTTGGTAAAGGCAGAAAAACCAGGGTAGTTCCCATTTTGCCGGCAACGGCGCAGAACTTGAAAAAATATCTTACTGAAATGCACATGCTTGTACCGGAAAAAAGTCATCTGCCGCTATTTATGAACCGCAACGGGCAAAAGCTGACTCGTGCAGGGGTTACGTACATCCTGAACAAATATGCCAAGGCCGCTTCAGTGATTGATCCTTCCATACCGGAGAAAATTCCTCCGCATTTGATGCGCCATACTAAAGCAATGCACATTTACGACGCGGATAATGATCTCGTTCATGTGCGCGATTTCCTCGGACATTCCGACATTAAAACTACAGACATATATGCCCGTTCAAGTCTTACAATGAAGCAGAAAGCTCTGGAACGAGTTTCGGATTCTCCAGTTCCCTCAATGCCTTCCTGGCAGAAAAGCCGGAGTACGATGGAGTGGTTGAAAAGTTTTGGGTCTCAAAAAGCATAGCACATTATGTGAAGCAACTGCGCCAGGAATCCTCTCCTGGCGCAGTTTTCACATCTGTTCTTCTCATAACGACCATGATTAAATAAACACTGTTATGTNATGGAGTGGTTGAAAAGTTTTGGGTCTCAAAAAGCATAGCACATTATGTGAAGCAACTGCGCCAGGAATCCTCTCCTGGCGCAGTTTTCACATCTGTTCTTCTCATAACGACCATGATTAAATAAACACTGTTATGTTGAGCTTCACATAACGCCATGGCCATCCCCTGCGTGGATTTCGTGATGAAGTGTATGGCGGACGCCATACGGGGAAGTGATTAAACATAACTTGTCCATTGTGCTTCGTTTGCGCCTGCTTCTTCGTTGTACTTGTCAATAGCTTTCCCATTGCGCTTCGGCTATGCTTTGCTTGCCTCGGAGGGAGGCGGAAAGGAGCACACCATGGAGGAAAAGAAAAACCTCTGCGCACCCATTCCGCTGTCGCTGCACCAGCGGCTGCGTGCGGAGCAGGAGCAGCGTGGACAGACGCTGGCAGACTACATCACGGATATACTCAACGAACATTTTGAAGGAGGAGCAAAAAACATGGGCAATACCAATCGCACCATCGCCTTTCAGGTACCGGAGGAGCTCTTTGACCGCCTGAAGGATTACCTTGCCAAACACGGCTTGAAGCAGAAGGACTTCATTCTCGGCCTCATCGAGCGGGAGCTGAACGACGCAGTGGATGCGGAATAACAACATGCAGAGCCGCAGGCGTGTGCCTGCGGCTTCACTTTTGGAGGAAAACTATGTACCTATACCCTGAAAATCTGACGGCTCGCCCAATGCTGTGGATGTGGACGCTGCGGGACGTGGCGTTCATCGGCATCGGCCTGCTGCTGTCGGCACTGGCACTGACGCAGGCCGGCACCGTGGTTCCGCTGGTGGTCACAGCGGCACTGGCCTTTCTCTGTATTCGGCACGGCGGCGTCAGCATGCTGGACTTTCTGCGCTACGCCGCAGCGTTCTTCTTTTTCGGGCAGCAATACTACGAATGGAGGGAACGAGTATGAGAAAGAAAAAGTCCACGCAGCAGCTGGTGGGCATTGAGAGCGTGACGGACAGCAGCGTGCTGACGGCAGGCGGTGAGTTGACCTTTTACCTTGTGCAGCCTACTAACCTGAACGTGCTGCCGGAGTCGGGTGTCCGCACGAGGGTGACAGCACTGCTGAATGTGCTGAAGACCTCGGCAGAGATGGAGCTGCTGGCGTTAGACTCCAAGGAGTCCTATCAGGATAACCGTCTCTATTATCGGCGCAGAACAGAGGAGGAAGGCAATCCCGCTATTCGCGCTCTGCTGGCGCAGGACCGGCGGCATCTGGACGATGTGCAGACCATGATGGCATCATCCAGACAATTCTGCTTTGTGCTGCGGCGCAGAAAGACGGACGGTGCGATCAACCTCGCGACAGTGGAACAGCGGCTGCGGGACAGTGGCTTTACCGTTCGCCGAGTGGAAGGAGCGGAACTATTGGAGCTGCTTGCGATTTATTTTGAACAAGACGCCACCCACGAGGCGTTTGACCTCGTAGACGGTGCGCATTGGCTGACGGCGGAAATGGAGGAAGAAAATGCGGATTTTGAAAGTTGAACCGGGCGAAGTGCCCTATGTAAAGGATATGAAGGATGGGTTGGAGGCGATTCAGCAGGAGGTGCAGGGACTATTTCAGCCGGTATATGTAGAGGATGGCGTGATCCTCTGCTGCAATGAAGAGGGAAAGCTCAATGGCATGAAGCCCAATCGGTGGCTCGAGGATGATATTATCTGCGGGCCGTTTTTCCTGGTGGGGGATGACCATGAGGGCGGCTTCTGCTCTCTGACAGACGAGCAGTTGGATCGGTACACGCAGCGATTTCGGGAGCCGGAGCAGTTTACCGGCCACGAACCGGAGCTGGAGCCGCGCATGGAATTTTTCTGCTGGTGAGGTGGATGGCATGAAAAACCCGTTTCACAAAAAGGAGATCTCGCCGCAGGAGGCATTTATCCGCTCCTTTCTGGATTGCATCGCACCGGGCGTGGTGAAGTTCGAGGTGGATCACTACATCTTCGGCAATACCTACCGCTGCGTCTGGGCGCTGCGGGAATACCCCGCCAGCACTGAATCTCAGGCCATCCTGCGGCACTTGGGCGAAAAAAGCGGCGTGACGCTGCGGATATATTGCCGGCAGGTGTCCCCCGGTGAGGAGGACAGGATCATCGACAATGCCAACAAGAAGAACAAGCTGGACGGTTCAGATCCTAACAAGCTGCGGCAGGCAGTGGAGGCCGAGAGCAACCTGCGGGATGTGGCGGAGCTGGTGCATAAGATGCACCGTGAGCATGAGCCGCTGCTCCACTGCGCCGTGTATCTGGAGATGACGGCGGACAGCATGGGGTACCTGCGGCAGCTTCAGACCGATGTGCTGTCGGAGCTGGTGCGCTGTAAGTTGAATGTGGACAAGCTGCTCCTGCGGCAGAAGCAGGGCTTTTACTGCGCCAGTCCCGTAGGCTATAACGCCCTTGGCCGGGAGTTCGAACGCGTACTGCCCGCTGGCAGCGTGGCCAACCTGTACCCATTCAACTACTCCGGTAAAACAGATCCCAAAGGGTCACTATAATAAGGATAGAAAGGTCGTGAAAATACAAAACAGGAGGTTACACACATGAGGAAGCAGGAGCAAAAGGGTAAAATCACAGCATTGTACGAAAGGTTATCTCACGACGATGGGCGGTCTGACGAGAGCGTGTCCGTAGAAAATCAAAAGCGCATCCTGGAGGACTACGCCCGAAAAAATGGCTTCACTAATGTCCGCCACTTCACCGATGACGGGGTGCGGGGAACGACCTTCAAGCGGCCCGGCCTGGACGCTATGGTGGACGAGATACGGGCCGGAAATGTGGCTACCGTCATTGTCAAAGACCAGAGCAGAATAGGCCGTGACGTGGTGGAGGTCGGCTTGCTCAAACGCACCTTTGACGAGTACAACGTCCGCTTTATCGCCGCCAATGACAACCTGGACACCGCCAATGGATTTGATATTATGTCCATCTTCCGGGATGTGATAAATGAGTGGTACGTTGCTGACACCAGCCGCAAAATCAAGACCGTTTTCAAGTCCAGAATGGAAAAGGGCCTGCGCTGTTCGGGGGCCGTCCCCTATGGCTATCTCGCCTCAAAAGAAGAAAAGGGCGAGTGGGTGATCGACGAGGAAGCTGCCGCCGTTGTGCGCCGCATCTTTCAGATGGTCATGGACGGTCAGAGCGTCAACGGCATCGCCCGAACGCTGCGGGCCGAGCAAATCCCCATCCCTTCCGAACACTGGAAGCGTATCGGCTGTCCTGTTCGAGCCAACAGCTACCGCGACCCCTACGCATGGTCTGCCACCACCCTGGGTTATATTCTTAAAAGGCCGGAGTACCTGGGGCGCAAGGTGCTGGGCAAGACTGTCTGTGAGAACTACAAGACTAAAAGCACCCGCAGGACAATGCCAGAGGAACAATTTGTATTTGAGGGAGCCGTCCCCGCCATCATTGACGAAGAAACGTGGCACAATGTTCAGCGTTTGCGGGAAACCAAGCGCCGGACACCCAAGCGGAGTAATGCCCCTAACCGTTTAACCGGACTGCTCTACTGTGCCGACTGCGGCGCAAAGCTGACCCACCACAACAGTCTTGTCCAAGGCAAGTACATTGACGATGCTTTCACCTGTTCCAGATACCGGGCACCTATGGAGGATTGCACCATTCACTATGTTGCCACGCAAAAGCTGGAAGCGGCGATCCTCTCCGCCATCCAGCGGATAAGCTGGTATGTCCGCAACAACGAGCAGGAGTTTGTTCAGCGGGTTCGAAAGGCATCCAGTCTGCGCCAGGAGGAAGCAGTCAAGGATTGCCGGAAACAGATTGTCCAGGCGAAGAAGCGCCACGCCGAACTGGACGGACTGGTGAAGAAGCTGTACGAGGCCAACGCCACGGGCAAGCTGCCGGATAAGCATTTCAGCCGTCTCCTTGCCGAGTATGACGAGGAACAGGCCGCGCTGGAAGCCTCCATGACGGAGTGGCAGGGCTTGCTGGACAACTGGAACGCCGACCGGGTGAGAATGACGGAGTTTATCGACCTTGCCAAGCGGTACACCGATTTTTCGGAACTGACTACGCCCATTCTCAATGAGTTTATCGAGAAAATCGTTGTCCATGAGGGCAACGGACGGGGAAAGCAGCGCCGTCAGCGGTTAGATTTCTATTTCAATTTCATTGGCGCGTTTGAGGTTCCCGCCGACATTGTGACCCCGATGGAGCAGGAGGAAGAACGCCGCCAGCAGGAGGAACAGGCAGAGAAAGAGGAACGCTCCCAGGTGCTTGCCCAGGTTCGGTATGAGAGGTACAAGCAGGAGCGCCGGGAGTTTACCGCGAGGAAGCGGGCGGGCCTGTTGACCCCGGAGGAACAGGCGGAGGAAGAACGGCGGTTAGAGCGCAATCGGGCCTATCAGCAGAAGCAACGCGACAAGAAAAAGGCCAGTCAGCCAGAGAAGCCTCGCAAACGCTCACTGAAGGAACTCGCCAAGCTGGATGGAGCCGATCTCACCCCGGAGGAAGCGGAGCGGCTTGCGGCGCACCGCCAGAAGAAAGCCGAGCAGCACAAAGCGTGGCGTGACAGGCAGAAGTCCGCACAGCCCCCGAAGCCCCAACAGCGGACGTTGAAAGAACTTGCCAGATGTGCCGAGGCAGGTTTGCCTCTCACCCTAGAAGAAGCGGAACGGCTGGAAGCCCATCGCAATCGGAAAAAGGCGGCTTTGCAGGATTTGAAAGCCCGCGCCGAAACCGACCCGGTAGCGGCGGCAGAGTTGGCGCAGCAGAGAGCGCAACAGTCAGAAGCGGTAAAGAAGTCCCGTCAGAAAATGTATGCGGACGCTGCCGCCGGAGATCCCGAAGCCCAGGCCCGGTATGAACGTATGCTTGCCGCGAGGCGGGAGAACTACCACAGGAAGAAACAGGCAGAAGCCGAAGCTGCTCAAGTCAGCTAACGTAGATACAGAAAACGCCAGGGACAACGATAGTCCGTGGCGTTTTTGTCATTACTGCCGTTCCAGCAAATCCATATATTTCTGACGTTCGCCCTCCGGGACTTTCAGCGCCGCCATAGCCTGTTCAATGGTCAGCCCCATCGTTTCCATGAGGTTTTTGATAGAGGACAAGATACCTTTAGCAACGCCTTTTTCCTCAACGCCCTTGCTCAAATTACACATGACCGACACCTCCCTTTCCATTGTCTGCGTCATTTGAATGTCGTAATCGTCCTGCAAAATTTTCCGCTTTTCCGCCTCGCTGGTTTCGTTGGAGAGAAGCACATCCAGCATCCGCAATACGCCGTCATAATTTGACCCATCCGGCCCGCCAAGGCACAGCATGATGATGGACAGCAAATCATAATTCCTGATGGGTTCTTTGCCCTCGCCGACCAGATATTCTTCCACCAGCCGATACCGGGTAATGGTGTTCTCTCGATACTGCGGCGGTTTCATGCAAATCCAGATGGAGTAGACCTTCTTGATTTTCTCATAATGGGAGCCAGTGAACTCCCTGCCGTACTGGGAAGAAATCATGCGGCAACAGTAGTATATGCCACGCTTTATCAGCGGATAGCCGGGGTAAAAATCGTTCTGGGCCTCCACGTTGATGATGAGGGCAATTTGTTCCTCGGAGTCGGGAACGATGGCGCGGAAGCGAATGTCATAGGTGACTGTCCCCTCGCGCACCGATTTGTCCTCGGTGTCCATGCCGCTGATGACTGTGCCACCCTCGTCCGGCAGCACCGGGACGGCGGACACCTGGGGTTGGCCCTCAATGTACTTCTCGGCAATATCATTGACATCGCAATCCTTGTATTCTTCCAGGCAGGACTTCATAATCCGCGCCAGGATTGCCTTTTCAGACAGGACACGCTTACAGGCGGCATCATAACCCGCGCTGTCATCTGTGACGTGCAGTCCCTGGGCGATTGTCGTTTTGAGCTCCACCATCCTCACCTTCTTTCGTTTCATTCTACCACAGCTTTGCCAGCGCGTCCACTTCTTTTTTGAAAAGAGTTGCGTATGGCGTATACACGAGAGAGATATGGAGGTGCAGTGACAGAAAAAATTTATCTTAACAGGGTTGCTTTTGGGAATTTGATATGCTATACTATAAAAATCCAAGCAAAGGAGTTTATCAATATGCGGCAAGGTATTCTTAAATAAAATTTGATAATGGGAACAAAGACAAACGTCCTCAAGGAGAGGGCTTGGTTTTTGTACCCAATTTAAGAATACTTTTGCCTTTTCATTTCATATCGTGATAGACAACGGCCAGCCTTGGCCGCAGTTTTCATGTGTGTCCTACCTATCATCCCCAGCGGTAAAAGTATTTGTCGCTGGGGATTTTTGCGCCCTTCTGGGCCTTGTATGGAGGACAATCATATGAAAATCATCAATATTGGCATTCTTGCTCATGTAGACGCAGGTAAGACGACCTTGACGGAGAGCCTGTTATATACCAGCGGAGCAATCGAGGCGCCCGGCAGTGTGGATCAGGGAACAACGAGAACGGACACCATGTTTTTAGAGCGGCAGCGTGGAATCACCATTCAAACGGCGGTCACTTCCTTTCAGTGGCACGATTGTAAGGTCAACATTGTGGATACTCCTGGGCATATGGATTTCTTAGCGGAGGTCTATCGCTCCCTTGCCATTCTTGACGGAGCGATTTTGGTTGTTTCTGCAAAAGACGGCGTTCAGGCGCAGACCCGTATTCTGTTTCATGCTCTGCAAGTAATGAAAATCCCAACTGTTATCTTTATTAACAAAATCGACCAGGACGGGATTGACCTGCCAGGTGTGTATCAGTCTATCCGAGATAAGCTCTCCGCAAATATGATTATTAAGCAGAACGTGCAGCTTTCCCCGGATATATCCATCATGGAAAACATGGGGCTGGAGAATTGGGATACCGTGATTGCGGACTGTGATGAATTGTTGGAGAAATATATTGCCGGAGAACCAATGGACAAAGAAGAACTTCTGCGGGAGGAAAACAGGAGAATCCAAAGCGTCTCTCTGTTTCCGGTCTATCATGGCAGTGCCAAGGTAAACTTGGGAATCCGACAACTCATTGAAGCGGTCACAGATACATTCCAATCACCCACCGGGCAGAACAGCTCTGAATTGTGCGGAACTGTGTTCAAAGTTGAGTACGCAAACCAGAGCCAACGCCTTGCCTATCTGCGGTTGTATAGCGGTACGCTTCATTTGCGGGATTCCGTAGCCTTGGCAGGGAAAGAAAAACTGAAAATTACGGAAATGCGTATCCCCTCAAAGGGTGAGATTGTCCGAACAGAGATTGCCCATGCGGGCGAGATCGTCATTGTACCCTGCGACAGTTTGCGGCTGAATGATGTGCTGGGAAACAAACTGCTGCTGCCCCGTGAAACGTGGAGCGACAATCCTCTCCCTTTGCTGCGGACAACAATTGCACCAGAGAAACCAGAACAGAGGGAACGCTTGTTAAACGCCTTGACAGAAATTGCGGATACCGACCCGCTTCTGCGCTATGAAGTAGACGCTGTGACCCATGAGATCATTCTCTCCTTTTTGGGCCGGGTACAATTGGAAATTATCTCTGATCTTCTGGTGGAAAAATATCAGCTCAACACAACTGCAAAAGAACCTACCGTCATCTATATGGAGAGGCCATTGAAAGCGGTAAGTCACACCATTCATATCGAAGTGCCGCCCAATCCATTCTGGGCGTCCATCGGGCTGTCCGTCACCCCTCTCCCCCTTGGCACCGGAGTGCAGTATGAGAGCAAAGTTTCCGTTGGATACTTGAATCAGAGTTTTCAAAACGCTGTATTGGATGGTATCCGCTACGGTCTGGAACAAGGCGTGTATGGATGGAAGGTAACGGACTGTAAAATCTGTTTTGAGTATGGGCTTTATTATAGTCCGGTCAGCACTCCCGCAGACTTTCGGTCATTGGCACCTATTGTATTGGAGCAGGTGTTGAAAAAGGCGGGGACGCAGCTATTGGAACCATATCTTTCTTTTACACTCTATGCGCCGCAGGAATATCTCTCCAGAGCTTATCATGACGCACCAAAATATTGCGCGAGTATTGAAACGACCCAGGTTAAAAACAGCGAGGTGATTTTTACTGGCGAAATCCCTGCCCGCTGTGTGCAAGAGTACCGCAATGACCTCACCTTTTATACAAACGGGAGAAGCGTTTGTTTAACAGAATTGAAGGGGTATCAAATCGCCAGCGGCGAACCAGTTTTTCAGCCACGCCGCCCAAACACCCGGATTGATAAGGTGCGCCATATGTTCAACAAAATTCTCCCATCAATGATGGACTTATAAAATCCCTTTGGAACAAAGGGCGCACTTCTATACATGGTCTGCGACCATGTATCGTGCGCTCTGCGAGGCTACGGCCCGGACTTCCGAAAGTCCGGGCCGTTTGCGTCGCTCCGCTCCGTACAAGGGGCTGCGCCCCTTGCGCCGCTTTGCGGCTATCCCTGCGCCCTCGCTGGAAAGGTACATCCGCTCTGCGTCTGCACCTTTCCAGCGAGGCTAAAACCGAATACCGTTACCCTTGACCGTTTACCCGACACAGCAGGTAGACGGTCTTTTGTTTTGCCAAGAAGGAGGTCAAACACGATGGACAAGTCACGCGAAGAATTAGAGAAAGAGTATGCTGAGGCCACCGCTAAGTTGGAGCAGTACCAGCACAGAGGCCAGCGGTATGAGAACCGCATCCGCTACTACACCCAAGGCGAAAGGAAGAAGCGAAACCACCGACTTATCACCCGTGGCGGAGCGGTGGAGAGTATCGCCCCGGAGGTGCGCGGCATGAGCGAAAGGGCCTTTTTTCTTTTGATGGAAAAGGTCTTTTCCCTGCCGGAAGTTGCCGCCCTGGTGAGCCAAGCCACTGACCAGCAGGAAAGCGGATAATTGGCCCTGTTCCATCTCCACGTTACCCAGGTCAAACGGAGCGCGGGACAGTCTGTTGTCACGTCCGCCGCCTACCGAGCCGGGGAGAAATTGTATAGCGAATACTATGGCGAGGTCAGCGACTACACCCACAAGGGCGGCGTGGTCTGCACAGACATTCTCCTGCCGCCCCAGGCCCCCAACCAGTACCAAGACCGCGCCACCCTCTGGAACGCCGTGGAGAAGGCCGAGCGCGGCAAGAAAGCCCAGCTTGCATATAGCTTTGACATTGCCTTGCAGAACGAGTTTTCATTGGAGGAAAACATCGCTCTTGCAAGGCAATTTGTTTCGGAGCAGCTTGTGGGCCGGGGCATGATTACCGACTTTGCCATCCACCAGCCGGACAAGGAGGACGGCGGTATTCCTAACCCGCACTTTCATGTTCTCTGCCCCATCCGGCCCATTGAGCCAGACGGCAAATGGGGGTGCAAGCAGCGCCGCCGCTACCGTCTGGACGAGGACGGGAACCGCATTATGGGAGAGGACGGCAAGCCCCTCTTTGACGCTGTTCCCACTACCGACTGGGGAAGCCCGGAAACACTGGAACATTGGCGGGAGGCGTGGGCCGCTATGGTGAACGCCAAGTTTGAGGAAAAGGGGCTGACCTGCCGCATCGACCACCGCTCCTATGAGCGTCAGGGCCTTGACCTGCTGCCCACCGTCCATGAGGGCGTGGCCGTCCGCCAGATGGAGGCCAAGGGCATCCCCACCGACAAGGGCGATCTGAACCGCTGGATAAAAAAGGCCAACAACATTCTGCGGGATATTCGGAAGAAAATCGCCGGCCTGACGGATTGGATTAAGGCCATAAAAGAAGAATTGAGCAAGCCCCAGGCCCCGACCCTTGCCGCCCTGCTGACCGACTACTATGAGGGCCGGAACGCCGGAGCATGGAGCCGCAACGCCAGGATTGGAAATCTTAAAGGTTTTGCCGAGGCCATCAATTTTCTGACCGAGAGGGGCATCGCTACGCTGGAAGATTTAGAGACCCATATCGCCGCCCAGAGTGAACGAACGGAGGCCATCAACACATCCATGAAAGCGAAGCGTGACCGTCTGAACGAATTGAAGGAACTGCTTCGCCTTGTTGACCTCTACCGAGACACCAAGCCCGTCTATGACGAGTTGCAGGGTATCAAGTGGAAGGGCAAGCGGGAAAAATTCGAGAGGGAGCATGAGAACGAGTTGAGGACGTTCCACATGGCCCGCCGGAAGCTGGACAAGCACCGTTCCCCTGCTGGTAAAATCCCCGTTCATGCGTGGGAACAGGAACAGGCGAGGCTTCACCAGGAGTACACAGCCGAGTATGAGCAGTACAAGCCTATCCAAGACGATTTGCGGCGGCTTCAACAGGTGAAGCGGAACGCCGATGCTGCCATACACCAGCAGGAGCAGACCCAGCAGAAACGCCGGGAGGTGGAGCGGTGAACGGCATTCCCCGACTGACCTACCAGCAGTACCGAGCCGTCCGGCGGCTGGTGCATGACTGCTGCAATTATGACGGCGGCAACTGTCTTGCTCTTGATGACGGCTGGGAGCCTTGTGTCTGCGTCCAGAGTATCACCTATTCCCTGGTCTGTAAATGGTTCCGCGCCGCCGTCCTGCCAACAGACAAGGGGTTGTGTGCCGCCTTGCTCCACCGAGGACAGGCGCGGCCCTGTGCCGAGTGCGGGGCGATGTTCGTGCCGCGCTCCAATCGGGGCAAATACTGTGACGAGTGCGCCGCCAATGTGCGCCGGAGAAAGAAAGCTGCCAGCGAACGGGAACGCCGCAGGCGTGGACATTTAGAGGCTGAAAAGCCTTGCAATCAGGGGGCTTGTGGACAGTCCTCAAAGGGGGACTAATACATTCCCCTTCCCCCACTCCAACGTGGGCGGCAAAATGGCGCTCACGTGGATTAACTTTGATGAATGATGAAAGGAGAGCCTATGACCTACGACCCCAGCATGACGATCACCAGCACCATCCCCGCCCCGGAGGGGAGCGACAGCACCAGCAGAGAGGGCAAGGCCATCCCCCTGCCCGTGATGGCGGGCGGCAACGCTTCACCCGCCCCGGACGTACCGCCACCCGATATGGTAAAGACCGTTGGCGGTACGACCTTTGATATTTATTTCCATTTCAGCCAGACCAGCCGGGAAACCTTTACCGACAAGGTACTGCGCCTTATTCAATCCGATGTTGTAACCTCATAAAAATAATTTACTTTTTTCTCTATCCTTATTGACAAAACCCGAACGGCTTTTATATTGGCAAGGATAAATATGGAAGCAACATCGTGGTGGATTTCGACCGCCGCGACAGCGACAAGACCTCTGCCAATATCCTCATCCTCGGCAACAGCGGACAGGGCAAGAGCTATCTCATGAAGCTGCTGATCTGCAACCTGCTGGAGGCGGGTAAGTCCGTGGTCTCACTGGACGCGGAGCATGAGCTGGAGGAGCTTTGTGGTAAGCTGGGTGGCTGCTTTATCGACCTGATGGCCGGCGAGAAGCGTATCAATGTGCTGGAGGTGCGGTACTGGAATGAGGACACAGAGACAGACGAGCCTGCGCCGGAGGCCTTCCGCAAGTCCACACTGCTGGCGCGACACATCTCCTTTTTAAAGGACTTCTTCCGTGCCTACAAGGACTTCTCCGACCCGCAGTTGGATACCATTGAGATCATGCTGTCCGCGCTGTATAAAAAATGGGGTATCTCAGAGGAAACAGACTTCCGCCGGCTTATGCCGGAGGACTACCCCATTCTCTCTGACCTGTATGCGCTCATCAATAATGAATTGGTGAATTACAGGAACGGCAGCCTGTACACGCGGGAACTGCTGCAGGAGGTGCTGCTGGGGCTGCACTCCCTGTGCGTGGGTGCGGACGCGCCGTTCTTCAACGGACATACCAATATCTCCGACGACAGATTTTTGGTGTTTGGCGTAGGCGGCGTACTGACGGCGGCCAAGAGCCTGCGGAACGCCCTGCTGTTCAATGTGCTGGCGTATATGTCGGACAGGCTTCTGACGGCGGGCAACACGGTGGCGGCATTGGATGAGCTGTACCTGTGGCTGTCCAATCCGGTGGCCATTGAGTATATCCGCAACTGCTTGAAGCGCGTGCGGAAACGGGATTCTGCGCTGATGATGGCGTCCCAAAACTTGGAGGATTTCGACCAGGAGGGCGTGCGGGAAATGACAAAACCGCTGTTCGCTATCCCGCCCCACCAGTTCCTGTTCAATCCCGGCTCCATTGGCAGGCGGTTCTACATGGATATGCTGCAGCTGGACGAGGCGGAGTTCGAGCTCATCCGGCGCGCACGGCGAGGCGAATGCCTGTTTAAGTGCGGCGCGGAGAGGTATCATCTGAAGGTCATAGCACCGGACCATAAGGCGGTATTGTTCGGAACGGCAGGTGGAAAGTGATGGCCGCGCCCGTATTGGCACGAGCAGCGGCTGCCTTGCTGACAAATGAGGATGGCCGAAAGGCCATCGGTTGGGTATTGGCGTTGCTCTTGTCGCCGCTTATTATACTGGCGGCGTTCCTGTGCTGCTTCGGCGATGGCGCGTCACAGCACAACAACGCCGTGGTATCCGCAGCGTTCTATGGCGCGGAATTGTCGAGCCAGATTCCTGCGGAATACCGAGCGCATATCACAGAGATGCAGGAGGCATTCTCGCTTTTAGATTCGGCGACAGTCTATGTCAATCAGAAAGCCGAGGAAGGCGGCCTTGACCCCGTACAGGTCAAGGCTATTTTCTTTGCCCTCTGCTTTGGGGATAACGCGCCGACCCGTTCCGCGGCAGACCGCTTTGTGGACTGCTTTTATAAAACGGAAACACGGACGCGCATGGTAACGGTGACGCAGGAGGACGGCACGGAGGAGCTGGTAGAGGAGACATACGAGGTAGCTGTGCCGCTGTCGGTGGAGGATGTTTACGAAAAACTCACCACATGGCGTGGCCGCGTGGTGACAGATGCGGAGCGCAGCAACGCCGTGGACATCTACGCCATAGTCATGGGCAGCATGGGCGGCGACACTTTCAACGGTGCGTATGAGCCGGGCGGCAGTGCGCCGATCGAGTTGGATGCATCTATGCTCACCGACCCGACTACGAAGAACGCCGCCGACCTTGTGACCTACGTCGCCAATGCGTGGAACTCCGGGTGGGGCTATGTGTGGGGAACCTATGGACAAGTTCTGACGCCGGAACTGCTGCAATATAAGCTGACGCAGTATCCGGATGGCGTAGGAAAGTACGCGGACTTCATCCGCGCCAACTGGCTGGGCAGACACACTGCCGACTGCGTGGGGCTCATCAAGGGCTACGGCTGGCTGTCCACCGACACCATGACCATCGACTACGGTACACATGGTATGCCGGACATCGGAGCCAACGAGATGTACTACAGCGCCACGCGCAAGGGTGAGATCGCGACTATGCCGGATACGCCGGGGCTGGCGGTGTGGAAGCCCGGACACATCGGCGTATATATCGGCAATGGTGAAGTCGTTGAGGCCATGGGCACCAAGTATGGCGTAGTCAAGACGCAACTGGAAGATCGCGGCTGGACGCACTGGCTGGAGGTGCCGGGGATCGAGTATGAATAAGGAGGCAAACATGACAGAGAACCGAAATGAAAAACTGCTGAATGGGGCGCTGCGTTACATCGTCGCGCATATCCCCGGTGAGGAGGCGTACAGATTTCTGCACAGCCAAATGGGTATCAGCAACGAAGAGCTGATGCAGTATGGGCTGAATGACCTGCGGGAGTATTTTCAATATGAGTGGGAAGAAGGAACGCTGAGGAGAGAATTCGCAGATCAAATGGACAGGCTGCTGCCGCAGCCCGATGTGCATACTACCTCTGCGTGGATATCCTTCGCCAGTGAGCTGGCAGAGGGAGTAGAGACTTCTTTCGTCTTGGAAGCGAATAAACTGCTCTCTGCCTTCCGCGAAATCGCGGGGAACTTCAGTCCCAATGTCGTGGACACCGTCTATCAGGTAGTCCTCGTGCCAAACAATGCGCTGCTGAGTCACGAGATATTCCCCGCAGCTGTGGCGGCGGAGCAGGGGGCGGATGTCCAGGCGATATCAGACATGGCCGCAAGCGGTTCTTTCGAGGGCGGTCGGATGGATATCCAGCAGATGTAAACGGTGGGGTCAAGACACCGCTCCAAGGTCGCGGCTGGACGCACTGGCTGGAGGTGCCGGGGATCGAGTATGAATGAGGGTAATCTGTAAAAGTTGATTGCTATTCTCAGGTGTATCGGCTATAATAATGGCAGAACAGGTTAAAGGAGGTGCCACCGCTATGAGTACGCTGTCGCTCAGTGAGGTCAAAGCCGTCGTGAAGGAATTGCTGAAACGCTACCACGCGGAATATGCGCTGTTGTTCGGATCGTATGCCCGTGGTGACGCCACACCCGATTCTGATATCGACATCATTATCGTGGGCGGAAAAGACTTTGTGCCCCGTAACATTTTCGCACTGGCCGAGGACTTGCGTGAAATGACTGGGCGGAATGCCGATGTGTTTGAGATGCGGGAGGTCAATACGGGAACGCCTTTTTATGAGTCCGTAATGAAGGAGGGTATCCGTATCGCATGAAGAAGACAGATACTGAACGGTTGAAGAAGATTGTTTCCCTGTGGGATGCACTGAGCAGCGAGATCGAACGGCGGGGCATCACACGAGAGATGTTGTTGACTGAGCAGTTTTCTCAATGGGCAGTAACCACGCCGGTCTATAACATCGGTGAACAGGTCTATCAGCTTTCGCCAGAGTTCAAAAAGGAACATCCAGACATTCCGTGGAGCGTTGTCTCCGGGCTGCGGCATCGGTTGGTGCATGATTATGACGGCATCAACTGGTCCCTGATCGCAGACGTCATCTTTGATGACATGAACCCCTTTGTAGAACAAGTTAAGAGCATACTATCAGAGTGAATAGAAACAATGAAAAGCGCAGGCGAAGGCCTGCGCTTTTTCTGTGCCTTGCAAGGAGGAAACGACATGGCGTATGTAAAGGAACACGCACCGTCAGAGGTCTACCACCTGGCGAAGAAAGAAAACCTGAACAGCATTCTGGATGACGGCATGATCCGCCGTTTCAGTGATACGGAATGCTGGTTCTGTGCCGACCTGCAAAAGATGAGAGCGTACATGGAGCAGACGGTCATGTGCGAGGGCAAACCCTACTATAATGTGACAGGTCAACTTTGCCGTTATCCCAAATTTGTGCCGGAGGACTATGTCCTCCTCAAGCTCATACCCTGCCGACAGAAGGACAACTGGTATCGCTGGGAGCAAGAAATACCTGCGGGAAGCCCTGCGGCGCTGGTCAGGGCAGCGCGTGAATTCTCCGCGCTGAAGATCGGCTACCGCGGTGACCTCGCATTTCACAATGCAGAGGTCATCGATGTGCCACAGTTTCTTGTGGAGGGGGTCACACAGGGCGAGCCGGTGCAGACCAACACAGAGCTGTGGGACATTCTCTCCCAGCGCATCGAGGATGAGATGGCCGATTATATGCGTCGGCTGGATATGCGTACCCGCGACGAACTGATACAGACGGCAGACGAGATCGACGCCATGATGACCTGTGACTGCGAGCTGAGGCTGCTGAGAGAGGGCCTGCCACGCGAGGAGCTGGTCTTCCTGTTGGAGCAGGACAGACCGTTGGAGCAGATGAGCAAGGCATGGATGGCGCATCGGAATGTGGATGTAGGTGAGACATTCCAGAGCCTGCTCACCGGCCTGTATGCAGAGCGGCAGCACGATATGGACATGAAAATGTGAGGAGGCACAGCATGGGAGAAACCAATATCACCATCAATTTTGATGCGGCCAAGCTGGATGCGTTGGAATTCGCGCTCCGCAAGCAGCGGTCGTCTGTACAGCGGCGTATGGCAGAAATGCTCCAACAACTCTACGAGTCGGAAGTCCCGGAAGCGGTGCGAGAGTATGTGGACAGTAAGGCGGTGCCTGCCGCAAGGCCCAAGCGACCGGCAAAATCGGTCGCACCCAAGGCGCAGATCAGCGAAGTGAGACCGAAGGAGGACAACTGATATGGGAATACAGGACGATGCGGCTGTTACCTGTGCTGCGTACCGTGTAACAGAAAACGGACAGACGTGGTACTTCACGACCTTGCCCGGTGAGGAACTGCTGGATACTGCGCAGATGCTCCGCAGGTACTGCACGAGTACAGAACACAGCACCGGCAAATTCATCTCTCTGTATTTGCATGCGCGGCCTATCACATCGGAGGAGTACCAGCAACTGATGCAGCTCCGTATGGAGAACACAGGAGAGGTCGCCGGCGTGTTTGATTTGGATTTTGACAAGCGGGAGTTTTCCGCAGTCCACATCATGAACGGCTGGACAACGTGGGCGATGCGGGATGTGATCCCGTCTATCCATCAGGCCACAAGGCCGCGCTTCGCAACGGCGGAGGAACAGCTCCGCAAACTGCTGAATCTGTTGGACGGCATGGAGCTCACATCGGCGGGGCATCTCACCGCGCAGAATTTTTCGTTCAGTGATGAGATCCTAATAGAAAACGGGAAGCTGAATTTTTATGTGCAGGCGGACTTCGATGTGGATGCCGCCTTCGGCACCTTCGTGTGTACAGATGAGAACGATGACTGGCTGAACATCTACGCCAACTACGACATCGTGCGGGATAGGCCGTGCGATACGCTGGAGCTGAATCTCTGCAAGGGCGACGGTACAGAGGAGTACTGGAGCTATCATCTGAACGCTGCCGAGCAGGAGGTGCTGGCGCGGAAGATGGAGGCGTTTTGCCAGCAGCAAAACGGCATGAGCCTGCACGATTTCGCCCGGCAGCTTCAAGAGGAGCCGAGGCCGTCTCCGCAGATACAGATGTAGCCCCGTGTTTGCCCTTGTGGGCCGGTTTGTGGCCTCGCGGGGACGCGGGAGGGTAAGGATAGCGGCCCCGGAGATTTGGAGCGTTTTTGCCCGCTTTTCGGTGCGCCGAAAGCGGAGCAGGAGAAAAGCATTGGCGCTTTTCTGCGCCAATGCCGGTCACGGCAGCCCGCAGTGCGGACTGCCACGAGGGTTTGCGGCATTTTGCGATTGGCGCTGATTATCGAATTCCAAATGTGCTTTGGCGCTATTCTTTGTAAAAATGCCCGTCAGCCCCGTGTTTACAAGGCTTTCGGGACGCGCAGGAAGGAGGTGTGACTCGATGGATAAAAATGGGAAAAGCCGGCACTCTGTTTGGCTGTCAGACGACGTGTGGCGGGAGGTGGATGCGCTCTATAAGCTGGATAATTGCCCCACCCGCAACGAGTTCGTGGAGAAGGCTCTGCGGCAGTATTGCGGTCGCTTACACGCCGAGAGGACGGGCACATATCTGCCTCGCGCACTGCAAGAGGTGCTGGAGGGTACGCTGGGCGTGTTCGGTGACCGGCTGGGCAGGCTGCTGTTCAAGCTGGTGGTAGAGCACAACATGACCAACCATCTGCTGGGCGGCGACGTGGACATGACACGCGATGAGTACAGCAAGATGCGCGGCAGCAGCGTCCGTGAGGTGGCGACAACTCACGGCAACATCTCTTTCAAGGACGTGCTGCTGTTCCATCAGGAGGAGTAACGCATGGCGCGGCTGATACAAAAAAGTGGCTACATCAAGAACGGCAAGGCAACCGGCTACATGGAATACGTTGCTACGCGGGACGGTGTAGAGATCATCCAGAGCACCGAGCCTGTGACCAAGAAGCAGGAGCAATTCATCCAAAAACTGCTGAAGGACTTCCCGGACGCAAAGGAGCTATTCGAGTACAGTGACTACCTACAGACGCCCAATCGCGGTACAGCATCCGCATTTATCGCCGTGGCGCTGGATACACATCTGCACGAAGTGGAGTCCGAGAGCGGCTATATGTCCTATATCGCCCAGCGTCCCCGTGCCGAAAAGCACGGCGGCCATGGCCTGTTCAGCGAGGTGGACACCACCGACCTCAAGGCGGCGAAGGCCGAGCTGGACGCTCACGACGGAAAAGTGTGGACGTTTATTTTCTCCCTGCGGCGTGAGGACGCGGAGCGACTTGGGTACAACAAAGCTGCCGCGTGGCGGAATCTGTTGAAGCATGAGAGCGCCGCTATTGCGGAGGCTATGCGGATTCAGACGGATGATTTCCGCTGGTACGCGGCGTACCACGACGAGGGGCATCATCCCCATGTGCATATGATGGCGTGGTCGGCGGAACCGAAGAAAGGGTATCTCACGCGGGAGGGTATCGCAGTCATGCGTTCCAGGATGACGAACGCTATCTTCCATGAGGAGATGAAAGAACTCTATATCAAGAAGGACGCTGCCTACAAAGAGAGCATCCAGACCGCGAAAGAGTCACTGCTGCTATATATCAGGATGCTGGAGAACAGCGAGTCAGCTGACCCCGTGATAGAGCAAAAGCTGTGTAACCTGTCCCACGCATTGGAGCAGGTCGATGGCAAACACGTCTATGGCTATCTGCCCAAGGAGGTCAAGGCACAGGTGGACGAGATCGTTGACCGGCTGGCGCAGCTCCCAGAGGTGGCGGCTTGCTATGACCAATGGTGGCGGCTGAAGGATGAGATCGCCGGTTACTACGGACGGAACACGCCGCCCCATCAGCCACTGGTACAGCAAAAAGAGTTCCGTGCCATCAAGAACTTCATCATCCGTGAGGCGGAAACGATCTGTGAACCCACGCCGGTGCAGACGAGTACAGATGCAGAACCGAGGGAGTCGCGGGAGTCTTCTGATGAAACACCGACCGCAGTGCAGCAGCCGCTGCCAGAGATGCCGAGAACCGCTCTACCAGCCGATGCGGTCATGCAGCTGCTCCTCCACATGAGTCGTATGTTCTGCGGCAATATGCCGGTCATCCCGCCTGCGCTGCGTATCGACTCCAAGCGCCGCAGACGGTTACAGGAGAAACGTATGGCCATGGGGCACAAGCGGGACGACCATGAGGAGCAGGAGCGCTTGCGGAATGAGCAGATACTGTGACTATGAAATTTCTCTTCCGCTTTTTCGTTCTGTGTGGTATTCTAGTTCTAAAAGTGAGGTGAGCCACTATGGCCAAAAAACAGATAAACCGTCGGATCGCCGCTGTCAAAACGGCAGATGCCATCAATGCCATAGAGGGTGCTCCCGTATCTCATTATGCGAAAACGCTGTCCAATAGCTGGGCGAGAGGTGAGATCACAGGAGAACAGATGAAGGCGGCACTGCTGGCTTCTCATAGGAAAATGGCGGTACAGGTGCAGAGCCATACCTGACATTTATCTCTATGATGGCGTGCCGGTGCTGCGCAACAAGCTGCAGATTAAGGACGAAAAGACCTTAGAACTGATCGAAGCCGAACAGTCCCGTGCCAACATGATGTTGTTGTATGAGCAAGGATTTCATATTTCTGAGTATGAGCATTTGGAGAAGATTTTGCTGGATGCCATTTGCGATGAACCTGTTAAGTATGATGAAGTCCCGTCTGCAAATGAATACAGAAGCACATCACAGGAGAAATATCGGAAATATCAAAAAGAGAAATACACGCCGGAACCTCATTATCAACGAGAAGAATAGAAAGAAGCGGGTCGCTATGCGGCTCGCTTTTTACATGAGGAGGATTATGGGCAAATTTGTATATTTCACATCCGCGGAGAAACGGCAGGCCAACGAGGTTGACCTGCCGTCTTTTCTGTTGGATCGAGGCGAGAAACTCATTATGGCCGGACGGGATTACCGGCTGGTCAGCGATCACAGCATCACCGTGCGCGGGCCGATGTGGTATGACCATGCCGCACGGAAGGGCGGACGCGCCATCAGCTCCGTGCAGCAATTCTACGACAAGACCTATCCCGAAGCGGTGACTATGCTGCTGGGGCGGGACGGTCAGGGCATCATCCCCATCGTCAAGAAAGAGCCTGAGCCGCGTGAGCCGAAGCCTTTCGCGCTGCCGGAGGCCTATCTCAATATGCGGCGGCTCTATGCCTACCTGACTACTCACCGGCGCATCGACCGCGACGTGGTCACGGCGTTCGTGCGGGAGAAGCTACTCTATGAGGATGCCGCGCATCACAACTGCGTGTTCGTGGGCATGGACGAGCACGGCGAGGCCAAGCACGCACATCTTCGCAGCACAAGCAGCAGCGGAAAGGTGTTCCGTATCAATGTGGAGGGCAGTGAGGCAAAGCACAGCTTCCACAGGAACGGTACAGATCGATCCCTATATGTCTTTGAAGCACCCATCGACCTGCTGTCTCACATCACGCTCTATCCGGCGGGATGGCTGGAGCATAGCTATGTGGCCTGCTGCGGCACATCCATCCAGCCGGTGTTGGAGCGTCTGCGGCAGAATCCAAAGCTGGATACGGTCTATCTCTGCCTCGACAATGACGAGGCTGGTGAGGATGCCTGTGAAAGCATGATGGAAGTGCTGGAGGAGATGGATGTGGACGTGGAGCGTCTGCGTCCGCAGGGAAAAGACTGGAACGATGACCTGTGCGCGAAGCGAGGCAAAGCGAAAACCCCGACAGCATAAGGCTGTCGGGGTAAATTCATGTCACTGTTGGTAGCGCAATAGCAAAGAACGGAGTACGGGCGTGAAATCCTCACAGATCTGCCGTGCGATTTCGGTGGCGGTAGCCTCATCGTAGACATGGGAGGTAATATTTCGTGCGGAAATGATCGCGTTCCACATATCGGCATCGTCGATTATGCCGGCGGCATAGGCGTCCTTCAGCACAGCGCGAGGCGAAACGACGGCGAGCACAACGCCCTGATCCTCCAAGTATTCGCGGAGCGATTTCCACGCCAGCTCCACTGTGAACTCAAAACGTTGGATCAGTCCATCACGGTACAACGTATCCTGCGGCGCTGCAAGATAGCTTTTGACGGCATCTTCCAACTGTGCAAAGGCACGTTTATAGTTTTCAATCTTCTGCAGCATACAGTGTTACACCATCCTTCTCGATGTTTTGCAGAAACGCGGGTTCCATATTCTCGGAGATATGCACGATATCCAGCTTCAAGAGCGTGGGAAGATCCTCTGCCTCAAGGGAAAAGCCGCCGCGCTGCTTCTCGGGCATACCGTATACAGCGAGGTCAACATCGCTGCGTGCGTGGAAGTCTCCTCTGGCGCGGGAGCCGTAGAGGACTAACCGCTGTGCACCATACCGTGCGGCAAGATTTGCAAGTTTTGTGTATAGCTCGTCCATGCGTCCTCCATCAAGATATGTCGCTTCACATACTTATCATACCACTTTTTCACATAGTAACACAAAACAGCTAAAAAGGAAAGGCGCTATGTTCAACAGTATTTGGCGGCAATAGACGTAAAATGGCTACCAGCACAAGGCTGCTGAAACCTTCATTCATCCAACATCAACTGTCCATCCAACGCCTGCTGCTTTAACCGCTGAAGCTGTTCCTTTTCCAGCTGGGCAATGCTCTTTTCGGGAGTGGGCAGATCTTCCGGCATTGTGCCGCCGATTTTTTCGATGGCTTCTCGTACTTCACTGCCGACCTTGTAATGAACGGCGGTGGCGGCATCGGCACTGTTCACACTATCTTTCCGCAGCTTCTCCTCGGTCTGAGAAATACGGAACAGGTTTGCAATCAGCTCTGTGCTGCCCATGTAGTCGAGGATCTTTTGACCGACTTCCAAGTTCTTTTTGCGGTGAATGTCATCCACGGTCATGCCGCCGTATAATCCCATGTACCCGGCATTTTGGAATACGGCAAATTCATCTGCCGTGATCACACCGGCGTTTCTGGCTGCTTCGGCAAGCAGCTGATTCCACTGCTTGATGTCGCCGCGCACGACCAGCCGGCGGCTGTCTTCGTCCAGCTGGTTAAAACGGGCTGCCACTTCCTGCCGATAGGTTTGGATGGCGAAATAGGTTTGTCCCAGCGCGATGACCTCTTTGCGCGGATCACCGTTCTGCACAATCAGATAGCAGGCGTAGCGGGACAACTCATAGTCAACAAGCTCCTTCACACCGCCGTGAGGCATAGGCGATGTTTTCCTGACATCAGGAAAACATTCGGCAACGTTATGCCCACTGTTTTCACAGGCGATCATAGCGCGCTTGATGACCTTGGCAAAGTTTTCCCATTTTGCATAATCCAGGACCGGAGCCAGTTCTCTGGCATACCAATACTCGGAACCGTCAGAGCGCGTTCTGCGAATGTCCTCAAAGCATTTATATTCGGTGGCAACGAGATGGCTCATGTAGTGTCCCTCCCCTATTTTTACAGGGTAATAGTAACATAAATCGATAAAAAAAGAAAGGAGAAATCCTGTGACAGATAACCTCTGGATACTCTTTGCGGCGGCAGGCGTCATGGTGGCGGTCATCGTTACGCTGTCGCTGTTGGGCGACCACTACACACTGAACAACATCAAGTCCAAGACCGTGGGCGACGGGCAGCATGGCACGGCGCGGTGGGCAACCGATGCGGAGCTCCGCAAGACCTACGCCCTCGTCCCCTTCCAAGTGCCGGACTGGCGGGCAGGCAAAAATCTGCCTGAAGCGCAGGGACTTGTGCTGGGCAGTATCAGCGGCAAGCACGGTATCACCGCGCTGGTAGACAAGGACGATGTGCATTGTCTTATGATCGGCGCATCCGGCGTGGGTAAGACAGCGTACTTTTTGTACCCAAACTTGGAATATGCCTGCGCCAGCGGTATGAGCTTCCTGGCACTGGATACCAAGGGTGACCTCGCCCGCAACTATGGCGCAGTGGCGGCACGGTATTATGGCTATCATGTTTCCGTGGTGGATCTTCGTAACCCCACGCGCTCGGATGGCTACAACCTGCTGACGCTCATCAATCATTATATGGACATGGCACGAAAGACAGGCAATCTCGCTGCACGCGCCAAAGCGGAGAAGTACACCAAGATACTGGCCAAGACCATCGTATCACCGAACGGCGACACAGACTACGGACAGAACGCCTACTTCTACGATGCGGCGGAGGGCTTGCTGACATCCGTGGTGCTTCTGCTGGCGGAGTTCCTGCCGCCGGACAGCAAATGCCCCGCAGAGCGCCGACACATCGTGTCCGTATTCAAGCTGGTGCAGGAACTATTAGCGCCCTCCGGCGTTCGCGGCAAAAACTGGTTTGCGCTTCTGATGGACAGACTGCCAGACATACACAAGGCCCGGTGGTTTGCCGGTGCAGCGCTGGATGCCTCCGAACAGGCCATGGCCTCCGTCATGTCCACGGTGCTGTCCCGGCTCAACGCCTTCCTGGACTCGGAGCTGGAGCAGGTGCTGTGCTTCGACAGTGCCACCAACGCCGAGCAGTTTGCGGCGGAGAAGTCCGCTATCTTCCTCATCCTGCCGGAGGAGGACACCACCAAGAACTTCATGGCAGGGCTGATGATACAGACGCTGGCACGGGAGTTGTTCGCCGTGGCGGACGAGAACGGTGGGCATCTGCCCAGCCGCGTGGTGTTCTATTGTGATGAGTTCGGAACTATGCCCGCCTTTGATGTGGAGGCACTGTTCAGCGCGGGTCGCTCCCGTGGTATCACACTGGTACCCATCATCCAATCGCTGGCGCAGTTGGAGAAGAATTACGGCAGAGAAGGCGCAGAAATATTGACTGACAACTGTCAGGATACCATCTTCGGCGGCTTTGCGCCCAACAGTCAGACGGCGGAGCAGCTCTCCAAATCGCTGGGCAGCCGCACGGTGCTCAGCGGCTCTGTCAGTAAGGGGAAGAACGATCCCAGCCAGAGCTTGCAGATGATAGAGCGTCCACTGATGACGCCGGACGAGCTGAAATCCATTCCCAAGGGCAGCTTTGTGGTGATGAAAACGGGGACGCATCCTATGCAGACGAAGCTGCGGCTGTTTCTCGACTGGGGCATTACCTTCGATGCGACCTATGCCACACCGGAACACGCGGCGCGGCCTGTGGCCTACGCCAGCCGTCAGGAATTGTTCCTCAGTATCAGCAAAAGATATAGCAGCAGTGACCAGCCCGCACAGGCGCAGCAGGCATCGACCACACAGAGAAGAGCACCTCGCTCGGCCATGGGGCTCTACAGCGAGGACACAAGGCCATGAGCTACTTTGGAAGCATCTATGCAGACCAGGACTTGTCTCACCGAGCAAGGACAGTCTATATGTACCTCAAGGATCGGTCTGACGCAGGGAATACCTGCTGGCCCAGCGTCCGCAGGATCGCGGAGGACTTGAAGCTGTCCCGCCGCACCGTGCAGCGGGCGTTGACAGATTTGGAACGTCACGGTTTCCTGGAGCGCACCCATCGCCGCCGTCCCAACGGCAGTCTGACCAGCAACCTGTACCGCGTCAAGTGAGCAGGAAAAGAGCGCACCTCCCGCCAAGGGAGAGGTGCGCTCTTGAACTGTCATAAGGGTAGCGTCACCATGGCGCACCCGGAAGGACTCACTCTATCGGAGGTACTAAGACAGAGGAAAGAATGAGACAAGACTTCTTGTAGACGCAGAGTAAATGTGCTATACTCTGACCTGTGTGTTTGTCTACGAGGAGGGTAGCTATGTTCTACACCGAGGAAGAAGTATCTGTGATCACAGGCCTGCTCAACGCCTATTTGGTGCGGGAACACGCCAGTGAAAAGGTCAGGGAATCGTATACACGGATCAGCGAAGGACTTAAAAGCCATGCGCTGACGAGGGACGATTACGTTTGGCTGGAGAATGCGCTGTTGTTTCTCCGCCCATATTGGTGGAGCGACCGCGAGGATGGACGGATGCTGATGGATGCCCTCCTGCATACGCAGACACTGGCGCGGAGAACGTAATAAAAATTGATGAAGGGTGTATCGCTCGATACACCCTTCATTTTTCATTGTTCTTCTTCGCGGCGTTGGCGGCGGCGCGGGCCTTGTCGCGGTTCTTACGTTGAGCGACGAGATCGGCCTTGGCCTGCCGTTTCGCTTTTCGTTCCTGCAAGAGCTGCACCTCCTGCCGCTGGTACTCCTGCTCGTAGCGGGGATAGTGATGCTCCCGCGGCGGCTTGTACTGCGAAGGCAGCTCTGCGGCCTTCAGCGCCGCAGACCAGTTGCCGAAGCGCTGGGCAATGTACGCACCACCCACGATCTCACAGGGCGCTGGCGTATAGGATGCATCGACACATTGCCGCACATAGGCGATGAGGTCGGCGTCGCTGGCGGTTTCATATTCTATCGCAAAAGCCTCGTCCTGCGCTTGCAGGGCCTCGATGGTGCGTTTGACGATCTGCTGGTGCAGTAGGTTATCCCCGTTGACCTGTGGCATTTTTATGTCCCTCCTGGGCATAATAAACTCAGCCAGATGGAGCGACATCCTTCGTAAATCAGCATCATTCAGGAAAGCATTTTTCGCCACCGGCTATGGTAAAACGATAGCATTTGCGGGGCGGGAAGTCAAGTATGGCATCGGTGTCAGGGCGAAAACAGTCGCTGGAGACCGAAACGGGAGGTATATCCGCCGAGCCTTTCCGCGATGATGGATGATAAAAAGGGTGTTCGCCGTCAAAAATCGCGTCAGGAGGAGTACGAAATGGCACGCAGAGGGGAGAACATCTATAAGCGCGGAGATGGCCGCTGGGAGGGCCGCTATATCCGAGGTCGGACGCCGGAGGGACGGGCGCAGTACGGCTACGTCTATGCCGCCACTTACAGCGCTTGCCGGGAAAAGCGGCGACAGTGCCTGCGGGAGCTGCCCCGCGAGATCACGCCCAGCAATAACATGACACTGCCGGAAGCCGTGGGTCTGTTTTTCGCGGAGCGAGAGCGAAAACTGAAGGAGTCCACTGTCAGCCGGTATCGGTATGTGGTGCGGCAGTATATCCAGCCGCAGTTGGGAGCAGCGCCGCTATACACACTGACGGAGCAGCGGGTAGCGGATTTTTACCGGAAGCTCCAGGAACAGGGTCTATCGGCCAAAAGCACACGGGACGTTGGCGTATTGCTGCGGGCCATTCTGCGGAAGGCGTCCAAGCACGGATGCTTCTGCACGGGCCTGAACGCAGAACTGCCGGTATACAAGAAGCGGCAGGTGGAGATATTCACCGAGCCGGAGATCGTACAGCTGGCACATCATATCATGGACGAGCCGAATCTGACCGGCCTTGGTGTTCTGTTGACGCTGAACAGCGGCCTTCGTCTGGGAGAGCTGTGTGCGCTGCGTTGGTCGGACATCGACCTCCATGCGGGCTTTCTGCGGGTGGAGCGGGAGGTACAGCGGATCTATGTGAAAGGCTGCACAAGACTCATTGTGCAGCCGCCCAAGAGCGAATCGTCGCTGCGGAGAATACCGCTGCCAACTGATATCCTGTCCCTGCTGGCAGCGCACAGACCCGAGAACGCGGGCAGCGTCTGTCTGCTGACAGGCTTCAGCGATGCGTTGGAACCGCGTACTATGCAGAACCGATATAGGTCGCTGTTGAAACGGGCGGGCGTCCCGTATCGAAATTTTCATGCCCTGCGGCACACCTACGCCACACGCTGCATCGAGCAGTACGTGGATGTCAAGAGCGTCAGCGAAATGCTGGGCCACAGCGACGTGCGGATCACGCTGCAAACCTATGTCCATGTCTCCCTGCGGCATAAGCAGCAGGCGGTGCAGAGCATCTGCTTCCTGCCCATCTGCGGAAACGCAGACCTTGCGCCGTCAGAAATCCCGTCAGGCGCAGCAAAAGCCGCCGCACGACATGGCGCGGCGGCGCAGGTTTCCTAAATGATGCTGATTTACGAAAAAGTTACGCCGTCCGCGCAACAGAATACCCAAAAAACGGCAGATGTGCAATCCGCGCACCTGCCGCTTTTCGATCGCGTGACAAATTTCATACGCTGTGCTATACTACCCACATCACCACCAAGGAGGACGTACCATGCGTATCAACTGGTTCAAGGACGAAAATCACCTGGTCTATATCAACGGCGCGACACAGCTGGCAGAGCTGGAACGGACGCTGCACTTCCCCGGACTGGAGGAAGCGGCCAACGAGCTGCGGCAGCACCCCACAGCGGAGGGCTTTACCATCAAGGGGCCCAAGCGCACCAGCGGGCGGCTGTTTGTGCCCGACCTGACCTTTGGGGAGCACATCGAGATGGGCGAAAACATCTTCTTCTATATGGGTGAGATGCAGGAGTGCTACGTCATCTACTGGCCGGACGCACCGGTGGCAAAGTGAGGCGGCATCGCGCATGACTTTCCTGCAAAAGCATCACGGGCAGATGTCCGATTCCATGCTGACAGCCTTTTTCATCATCCTATCCGGAGGATTGCAGGACGCCTATACCTATTGCTGCCGGGGCAAGGTGTTCGCCAACGCCCAGACCGGCAATATCGTGCTGCTGAGTACGCATCTATTCGAGGGAGACTGGGGACAGGCGCTGCGATACTTAGTCCCCGTGCTGGCGTTCCTGCTGGGTATCTACATCGCGGAGTGCGTTCACCGGCACTTCAAGCGGATGGAGAAGGTACACTGGCGGCAGCTTATCATTCTGGCGGAGATCGTGCTGCTGGCGGCGGTGGGCTTCCTGCCGGAGACGCTGAACACCACCGCCAACGCCGTGGTGTCCTTCGTGTGCGCCATGCAGGTGCAGACCTTCCGCAAGGTGCGGGGTCACGCCTACGCCAGCACCATGTGTATCGGCAATATGCGCAGCGGTACGGAGGCGCTGTGCGCCTACTTCCATACGGGGGATAAGGAAATACTCCGCAAGGCACTGACGTATTTCGGCGTGGTGCTGCTGTTCGCGCTGGGCGCGGGTATCGGCAGCATAGCCACGCTCCATTGGGGCGCGGGGACGATCTGGCTGTCCTGCGGGCTGCTGACCGTCAGTTTTCTCATCATGTTCGTCCACGACGAGGAACAGAAGCTGAACGAATAAAAACAACACCGGCGGCGTTACCCACACGCTGCCGGTGCTATTTTGAGGTAAATCCTCATGGAAAAGAAAAAGTATGGTTGGCTGAACCATGGCCTTATCATAGCAGGTCGAAAAAGATTTGTGAAGCGCATCTTTGTTCTTGAAAACATGAGGACTTGTATAGTATAATGCACCTCGAAACGAGGTGCGTCATGAGTATTTCCAAATATCAGGTCTTTCTGAAAACTGTTTCTTGCGGCAGCTTCTCCAAGGCGGCGGAGGCCATGAACTTCACCCAGTCCGGCATCAGCCACGCCATCAACTCGCTGGAAAACGAGCTGGGCGTGAAGCTGTTGAGCCGCAACCGCGGCGGCGTGGTGCTGACGGCGGACGGACGGGCAGTGCTGCCCAAGATCGAAAAGCTGTGCGCCGCCCACCACTCCCTGATGCAGACGGTGGAGGGGCTGAAGGACATGGACAGCGGCTTGGTGAAGATCGCCACCTTCTCCAGCGTATCTGCCCAGTGGCTGCCCCGCATCCTCAAGAGCTTCGGCAAGGTATACCCTAATATCGAATTTGAAGTCGTCACCGGCGACTTCTACGACCAGATCGAGGGCTGGATCGTCAGCGGCGCGGTGGACTGCGGCTTTCTACGCCTGCCGTCGGTGAAGCGCTTGCAGACCTACGCCCTGCATCGGGACGAATTGCAGGTCATCGTCCCCTGTGACCATCCCTACGCCGACCGTGACCCGTTCCCCGTGTCTGCGCTGGCAGAGGAACCCTTCATCCAGCTGGAGGAGGGCGACGACTACGAGATCATGGCGGCGTTTGACGAGATGGGCATCCGCCCCAACGTGAAGTACATCGCCCGGGAGGATCGGACCATCCTCGCCATGGTGTCGGAGGGGTTGGGCATCAGCCTGCTGCCGGAGCTCATGGTGCGCCACAGCCCCACGCCCATCAAGGTCTGTCATGCGCCCCTGCACTTCTACCGCACCATCGGCATCGGTGTCAAGGACAAGAAGGCACTTTCCAACTCCACCCGTCTGTTCGTGGACTATGTACGGACGTGGGTGGCGGAAAACGGGAATACATAAACGTTCAACTTTCGCTAAAAAAGCATGAGAACACGTCATGTAATACAGACAAGAACGCAGTTCCCATACGGCTTCGCGGGAACGAACAAACGACGCCGCAAAAATGTATCCTTCCGCGAAACAAATCCCCTCTTGCAAAACGACGGGGTCTTCATCATAATAGCACCCGTAGCCCCCGAAAAGTGAATAGGCTTACCGGTCTGAAACGCTGCGGCGTTTCGGTGAAAGTTGGAATGTGGGTCAAAGTCCCCGCGAACAGGTCACTGTGAGGCTCCTCTGAGGCAGGAGATAAGTCAGGTCGCGCCGGTAAGCGTCACAATGCACACGCCTGAAACCGAGCTGCATGAACGGGGGCTTCGCGCCCGTTTACACGAGAGAAGCGTCGGCATTTGCCGGCGCTTTTTGCATGAAGTCAGGGCACCTATGGGGGACGGAAAGGTGCTTGAAAAAATGGGAGAACGCAGGAAATACGTCCGCAGGGACGCCACGGTGGAACGGTTGTCCGCTATCTTTTTAGAGGATATGGTTGGGAGCGTAAAGCCATCCACGCTGGCGTGCTACCGCCGCAACATCCAATGCCACATCCTGCCGGCGCTGGGCGAGCGCGTGGCGGCGGAACTGACGGCGGCGGAGATCAACGACTACATCCAGCAGTTACAGGAGGACTATTCGCCCAAGCTGGTGCGAGAAATCGGTGGCCTTCTGCTGCGGATCGTAGGTATGGCCGGTGTGGGCTACGGCGAGGATGTGACGCTGCCGAAGGTGCGGCAGAAGGCCGTGGAGGTGTTCACCGAGCCGGAACTGAAGCAGATGGGACAGGTCATTCTGCGCCGCCCAGACAGGACGGGACTTGGCGTGCTGCTGACAGCCTACACCGGGTTGCGGCTGGGAGAGCTGTGCGGCCTGCAATGGCAGGACGTGGACGTCGGCGCGGGACTGCTGCACATCCAGCGGACGGTGGAGCGCATCGCGCAGATAGGCGGCGGGACGTGCCTGACAGTGCAGCCACCGAAAACGGAGAACTCCGAACGCTGGATACCCATTCCGAAAGAGATGCTGCGGATGCTGAAGCCAGAGACAAAGCAGCCGGACAGCTACCTGCTGACCGGCGGGGAGATCGTCCCTGACCCGCGGGCGATGCAATACCGCTATAAGGTGTTGTTGGAGCGCTGCGGTGTGCGGTATCGGAATTTCCATTGCCTGCGGCACAGCTACGCCACGCGGTGTGTGGAGCGCGGGGTGGACGTGAAAAGCGTCAGCGAACTGCTGGGCCACGCCGATGTCCGCACCACGCTTCGGCTATACGTCCACTCGTCCATGGACTACAAGCGCAGAGCCGTGGAGGGGATTGGTTTTCTCAAGGGAATAACGTAAAAAAGGACGCCGAAAGGCGTCCTTTATCCAAAAAATGGCACAAAAATTTTCGCAAAGTAACATACTTTGCGAAAAAGCGCGGAACGCCTTGCGCTGCAAGGCATTCCAGATTTACGCCAGAAAAAAGTCGAAAATTAGAACTCGTTGTTGACACGGAAAAACGGCTGGTATATACTGTTATTCGGTTGAAATTGGAAAATTTTCGCAAAGTATGTTACTTTGCGAAAAAATCGAGGCCAAAAACTGAATAAAAGGTCTTGCGAAGTCGTGTGGCTGTCACTGTAAAGACGGTATATCATTACCGTCAGGCGGCAGTTTTGAAGGAACGGGGTGATACCCCCTGCGGACGGCGCTGTTGACGTAAGGAATGGACCAAAGCGGCAGAAATGCCGTGTGGCGAATAGCAGCCATTGGAGCGAACGCTCTGAGAAGGTAGGTTCAGGTACGAGAAGGGCAAAAGCCCTTCGTGACGTTAGGGCAGAAGAATTGCACGATGGAGGATCAGTGTTGGACAGCGGGCGATCTCTCCCTGACGGCATAGGCGGGAGTGCGCGCTGGCGAGATTCGTCAGCGCATTTTCATTTCTGCCAGATCACCGCTGGTTTTCTTTGGAAAACCGGCGTTTTTTTGTAAGGGAGGATCACGTCTATGTCCAACAGGAATCCCCGCGAGAGATTTGACTACAAGAGTTGGTTTGAGCGTAATGTGGCCAAGCGTACCGTGGCGGCGTTGGAAGCGCGGGACGCGGAGTTTGCCGAAAAGCACGCGGATACGCCGCTGGCGCATTTGGCGCAATACGTCGGCAATCGTGCTGAACTGCTGCGGCACACGCCCAGTCCCTGCGAGATAGACGGCGGCACGTTTATCGAGGAGCGCTTCGGCGGTTGGGCCGCAGTATTGGAGATGGCACGTCTGCGGCCACCGGCGAAAGAGCCCAAGTTGAAAGACACCGCACGCTACAAGCGGGAAAAAGCCGTGCAGGAGCCGCTGTTCTACGAGGAATCCGAGCGCAAGAAGAAGGCGAAACGCGCCAAGGCCGCAGCCAGTCATGCGGCGCAGCAATCACGGCTGAAAGAGAAAAAGCGGCTGGAGCAGGAAAAGAAAGAGGCTCGTGATGCCGCTGCCCGCCAGCGCGAAATTGAGAAAGCGGCAGAAGCCGCCGAGCAGGAGGTGTCCTGCTGAGTTACCCTTGTCAAGCCATGACGGTCTGAACGGAGACTGTCAGCTTTCCATAAGGGTGGGAGGGGAAAAGCCGCCCCTCCCACCTCCTCTCTTTGTTGAACGGCAAGACCAAAACCACATACAAAAGCAAATATGTTACCCGCCCCTGCGGGGCAGGTAACGGGAAAAATACGCCCCATCTGCGGGGCGAGAAACAGGAATAGGAGCAAACACACATGATCTCTTTGAGTGAAATACTGCATACCATCGCCCAGGCGCTGATGATCCCCTGCCTCATTATACTGATAATTCTGATGGCCGGGGCGGTCTGGCAGATCGGCGACATCGTGGTTGAGTACATCGCGGAACGCCGCAAGCATAAGTGTAACGTCCCCCAGCTGCTGCGCGACGTACACGCGGCGGGCGCGGACGGCCTTGCGGAGCTGATTGAAAACAGCGGCCTGCTGCGGCGGCAGAAGAAGGCCCTGCTGGAGCTGGCGGAGAGCCGGGGGCTGCCCAAGGACACCCTGACGGCGCTGGCGGAACGTCTGCTCGCCACGGAGGAGGCGCGGAACGCCCGCACCACCTCCATCACGGACATGATCGCCAAGCTGGGCCCCATGTTCGGCCTGCTGGGCACGCTGATACCCCTGGGCCCCGGCATCGTGGCGCTGGGACAGGGCGACACGGTGACGCTGTCGGAGTCCATGAACGTGGCATTCGACACCACCATCGCCGGTGTGATCGCGGCGGCGGTGGCCAGCGTCATCTCCCACATCCGCAAGCGGTGGTACAACGACGACATGGTGTCGCTGGAAACGCTGATGGAGGCAGTTTTGGAGGAGGTCACGAGCGATGTTGAAGGGTAAGTTTTCCTCCCGCCGCCGGGTGACGGAGGAGGTGGACGCCATGTCCGGGCTGGCGAACCTGTCGGACGTGATGCTGGTGTTCGCCTGCGGGCTGATGGCGGCGGTCATACTGAACTGGAACGTGGATCTCAGCAAGACGCGGGTGGAGATCCTGCAGCGGGAGCAGATGAAGGAGCTGGACAACGCCGAAGAGCTGGAGCAGGATATCCAGTCCTCCAGCAGCTTCGAGCAGAAGGGTACGGTGTACGAGGACCCGGAGACCGGCAAGCTGTATGTGGTGATGCCGAAGGGCAGTAACTAAATAGTTTTTACATAGATACGTTCAACAGAGAGAGGAGCAAATCACATGAAGAAACGGACAAGCAATGTGTCTCGGCGCATCGTGAGCCTGCTGATGAGCCTGGTGCTCACGCTGACGCTGGTGACCCCCGCGGCCTTTGCCACGGAGGTGGTGGGCGGCAGCGGTACGGCCATCATCGAGGGCAACGCGAACCCGGCTGATCCCGCCCCCGGCGAGGACAGCGAGAACAATGAGGACAAGAACACCGAGGACGGCAAGGACGAACAGCCCACCAACCCCGGTGACGAGGATAAAGAACCCAGCGAAGATGACGAGATAATTGCAGACGAAGAAGATGCAGACGACGGCGACATCTATGATGTCCAGGAGGATACTCTGCTGGGCATATCTCTGTATGCTGCTGCAAATTCGTGGGACGGTGCGTCCATAGCGGCGGTTGAACCCAACGCTGAGGGAATCTATGAGATCAGCACCGGTGCGGAGTTGGCATGGCTGGCAGCACAGGTAAACAACAAGAATGTCTTTTCTGGAAAGACTGTAATGTTGACGGCAGACATCGATCTTGGTGAGCAGGAGTGGACGCCGATCGGCAAGAACTTCAGGAAGAATGGCAAGAGTTTTCAGGGTACATTTGATGGCAATGGCCACATTGTAACCGGCCTGCAGATCAGCAGTGGCAACGCCGAAAATGTGGGGTTGTTTGGGCCGATATCTAAAGCGATCGTCAAAAATCTCATCGTAGAAGGCAATGTTAATATGCCGAATGGATCCACAATTGGCGGTATCGTGGCAAACAACAGTGGCGGTACAGTTCAGAACTGTGGCTTTTACGGTGTAGTCGAGGGTTGGAGAAGTGTTGGCGGTGTGGTCGGCAGCGGCAATGCCGTTAACTGCTGGTATTACTATACCGGCATGGACGAGGGGTATAGCCGGAGCGTGTGCGGCGGTACGGCCACAGACTGCTACACGAACGTGAACGCAGAGCAGACTGGCGTCACAGTGGTAACAACGGAGCAGTTCAAAGGCGCTGCGGTAGTCGGCGAGACTGGCAAGACGGTGGTGGAGTTGCTGAACGACGCATTGCCGACTGACTGCATGAACTGGGCACAAGGTACGGACTATCCTGTGCTTGCTACCGGCGGCACGGAGCAGAAAGATAAAACTATAAGTTTGATTCCGCTTTTCCCCGACTGCGAGTTTGTCGCATCTGTTGAAGGAGAAGATGTCACTTATGATGCGGAGAACAATATCTACACCATCGGTGCAGATACGTCAGTGGTAAAACTGATGCGCTCTGATGGCAAGACTGAGCTTTGGGTGACCACAAAGGAAGACGGAACGGAAGCGAGTCCTGTAAGTCCCAGTGAAGATTTCACTATCTCCGGCACGAAGACTACGCTGTATTACGGTACGAAGGACGATTTTGATACCATTGCCGCGTGGAACAGCGCGCTTGGACGTAGCGGAAATACTGCGACGGTCGCCACGGCTGACCAGCTGAAGGCGCTGGCCCGCATGGTCAACAGCGGCAAGGATGAGATGACGGGCAAGACCATCTCACTCGATGCAGATATTGGCCTCAACAGCGAACTGTGGACGCCCATCGGTAAGACAGATCATTCGTTCAAGGGAACATTCAACGGCAGAAATGGTAGTACTTACTACACGATTTCCGGCCTGAATGGTGACCTGTTTGGCATGGTAAATGGCATCATCCAGTATGTGACCATCAGCGGCGGCAAAGGACGGCTGGTGACTACGCTGAAGTCCGGCACGGTGGAGAATTGTATGTCCACCGCAGATGTCACCGGCGCAGGCGGCGGTTTGGTGGGACAGAACAGCGGCACGGTGAATAGCTGCTACTACTACAATGCCAAGAGCAAAAACACCCCTGCCGTGGTCGGCAGCGGCACGGTGACGAAGTGCTTCTATTTGGCAGATACTTCCACCTTCGGCGCAGATATCGACACCGGCGCACGTACAGCGGAGGAGTTCCAGCTGGGCCGTGTGGCGTATGAACTGGGGGGATCTTCTTACGTTTGGGTGTATGATACGACTAAGGCAGAAAAGATGCCGCAGTTGGGAAACGCGTCCACGTCCTTGACAATGGCGGCAGCGAGTGAGCTGAAGCTGACTAAGCCGGATAATCAGCCCGAAGATGTAGTGGTCACACTTGGTAGCAGCGACAAAAAGGTGCTGACCGATGTCGCTGGAAACCAATACTACTATGCTGCAAGCGGCTATATTGGTGGCGTGTCTGATGTGCCGGTCACATTCACCGCTCCGAAGGGGTATCAAATCGTGTTTGCTCCTGCGGCAACACAAGTGGGAGGAAAAGACTATCTTCGTATAACCGGCAGTAATGTGGAGTATACCTATTCACTGGTCAAGGCCGACATTCGCTGGTATGAAAGCGCTGGGGCGGAAAAAAACTACGTTCTCAAGAGTGCTGACGAATTGATGGGTTTCTGCCTGCTGGCCAATGGAAGTATTGATGGCGTATCCAAGAATTTTAATGGATGGACTCTGTCGTTGGGTAATAACATTGATCTGGAAAATAGCGGATGGAAGCCCATTCCACGTTTTGCAGGTGCTTTTGATGGCAAGGGCTATGAGATCACGGGCTTAAATGTAAACTACACAGGTGGTGACTTCAATTCAAAGACTGCGGGAATGTTTGAAAAACTGGTTTCGCCTGGCCAAATATTGAACCTTGCCGTATCGGGATCAGTGCAGGCAGACGGCAAGATAAATTATGTGGGCGGAATTGTCGGTACGACTGAAAGTGGAAGCGAAATCCGTTTTTGCCGCAGTAATATTGCTGTTAAAGTCGATGCGGCAAACAGCACCACCAACGGCATGGCATACGGCGGTGTGACGGGTAAAGTTCAAGGTGCGATTTCCAACTGCTTAAATGAAGGAACGATAACCGTAGATAACATTAAGAATAAGTGTTACATTGGTGGCGTAGCCGGACAGGTCGGCAGTGCAGCGGATCTCTGCTGGAATACCGGCAGTGTAACCGCTTCCAGCACGGCAAATAAAAAAATATATACCGGCGGTATTGTCGGATACGGAGCTGCAACAAACTGCTATAACAACGGGAGTGTCACTGGTGCAACCGATAAGAATAGATATGTGACGGGCGGCATTTCGGGCAATGGCAACGTGACCAACAGCTACAACCTGGGTGACGTGACCGGTGCGGAAAGTGGTACCTACGGCATCAGCAGCCGAGCTGCCACCAACAGCTACTATCTCTGCAAGCTGAACGGTGCAGTTGAGCAGAAATATATCAAGGATAGCAGCAGTGAAGCGCAGAATATCACCGCTACCACCGAGGACAACAAGACCGTGTACAAGGTGGATGGCACCGAGCTGGTGGAGTTGCTGAACAAGAACAGAAGCACTTACACCGAGTGGATCAACAAGCAGGTCGCGCCCTATAACCCTGTGCATATCACGCGCTGGGACGGCAGCTTTGAACCCGGCGTGGAGGGCGTGATCACCCTTATCTATGACCCCAACGGCGGCGAAGGAGCGGCTGTAACGGAGCAGCAGCGGGTCGAAGGCGATACCGGAAGCTTCACCATTAAGTCCGATACGGAATTGGGCTTCAAGCACGAGAACGGCACGTTCCTCGGCTGGAGCACAAAGCCCAAAGCGACGACGGCTGACAGCAACTATGCTGCCGGTAAAACGGTATCGGTGAAAAAAGGCGAAACCGTGACGCTCTATGCCGTGTGGTCGCCGATCTGGGCAGGCAGCGGCACGGAAGCTGATGCCTATCAGATCTCCAACGCCGCCGACCTGACTGCCCTGCAAACGCAGGTCAACAAAAACGGCTTCAGCTACACCGGCAAGTGGTTCAGGCTGACCAATAACATCGATCTGAACAACGAGCCGTGGACGCCCATCGGCGTCGATGCCTACCATTTCTTCGGCGGCAGTCTGGACGGCGGCGGCAAGACCATCAGCGGGCTGAAGGTGGAAACAAACGGGAACTGGGCAGGACTTTTCGGCAACGTGCGAGGTACTTACGGTGTGCCCATGACGATGCGGGATCTGACGCTGAAGGACGGCAGCGTGAAGTTCACAAGCAGCGGGACGTCATGCTGCGGTGGCCTTGTGGCGGCTGTAGAGGGCGAAACTGTGCTGGAGCTGCGTAATGTCGTTGCTGAAAACCTGACGGTCAGCGGCGGCATATTTGGCTCGGGCGGCCTTCTGGGCAGAGGACGCGTCGCAATGACAAACTGCCACAACAGGGACGGTTCCGTGACCGGCAGATATGCAGGCGGACTGGCCGGTAAGGGATACAGCAACCGTCAGGATCACGTTTTAGCGGGTTGTACCAACAGCGCTAAGGTAGTCGGCGAAAGAACCGCAGGCGGAATGACTGGGAATGAAACATATAGCAACGGCTCCTACACGAGCTGCGCCAACAGTGGAAGCATATCTGCGACACAGGGGTACGCCTCCGGCATTGCGGCGGGCGGAAGCTATGAGCGGTGCAGCAACAGCGGCGCTGTGACCGGCAAGCAGGCTGCGGGTATCTGCGTCAATGGCATCAAGGCAATGTACTGCAGCAATACAGGCGCGATTACCGGCACGGACTATGCGGCGGGTATCCTTACCAACGGCGGCTACGGCGGCACAGTAGAATTCTGCTGGAACACCGGAAAGGTCGAGGCGAGCACGCCCGTCAAGGCCTTTGGTATCCTCTACGGCTGGGGTTCGTATAATAGGGTCAGAAATTCCTTCAGCTATGTCCCGGGTGCCAATATCGGCCTTGCGCCCACCGAGCTGAAAGAGGAAAATGTGTCCGACAGCTACTATCTGGCGGACAAGAAGGACTCCGTTTCCAGCGCCGGTGAGTGGGCCAGCGCAGACGACTTCGCCAGCGGCAAGGTAGCCTGGGGCGTGGACGGCAGCACTGGTGCACACGCTAACTACTGGACGCAGGGCGCAAACAACTATCCTGTCCCCATCGGTGAGGGAACGTCCACCAGCTACTACCGTGCCAAGGCCGAGTGCGGCACAGGCGGTGCAGTGAGCATCAAGAGCAGCCGCAACTTCACTGGCGATGCGGACAATGCGGTCTATGGGCCTAAAGGTATGAGCGTGACCGTCACGGCCACGCCCAAGGACAGCAGCTATGCGCTCAAGAGCCTGACGCTGGATCTGATGAGCACGGGCAGCACCACGGCGCTGGAAAGTGGCGACAGCTTCACACTGGGCGAAGCCAACGCGCTGGTGGTGGCCGCCTTCGCCAGCACCGGCAGCGGCGGTAACGGCGGTGGTAATGGCGGCAGCGGCGGTAACGGCGACGGCAGCGGCACAGATACCGGCGACGGCGCAGGCGATGAGGACGATGAGGGCCTGCAAGACGGCCTGAATATGGATGTGGAGTACAACATCAAGGGCCTGGTGCTGGCCGCTTACGCCGAGTGGGGCGCTAACGGCGGCGGTAAGACCTTCGCCCAGTGGCTGAAGGCTTCCCCCAGCGTGCTGCGTGCGTTTATCACCAACAGCCTGGACAACATGGCCGCAGCGGCTAAGTCCAAGGATACCGACGAGGCCAAGAGCCTGGCAGCGCTGCTGCTGGCCAGCTTGAACGAACACAGTGGCCTGAACAGCAAGAACGGCGACATCATCGGCAAGGCGCTCCAGCGCTACATGGATACCGGCAGCGAGGCGACCTTCAGTACGTGGCTGACCACCGGCAGCGGTATGGCCAGCGGCACAGTGGAGGAGATCCTTGCACAGTACACCGACAGCCTGCTGAACTTGACGGAGCGCCTGTATACCAACTGGGAAAGCAGCGGCACGTCCCTGACCTTCCCCGTGTGGCTGGATGCCCAGCAGGTGACGATGGAGAGCCTGTCCGAGAACGCGGAAGAACCTGAGGCTGAGCCTGATGACACCCAGACCTCCGAAGCCCCGGAGGATGTGCCGGACGGTCAGGAGGCCGAGGGCGGCGCCAGCGGCGGCGGCAACTCCGTGTGGGAGGTCATCGGCACGGTGGTGCGCGAGAATCCCATCATCGTCTGGAGCATCGTGGCCGTGGTTACAGCCTTGGTCATCGTGGGCGCGGTGCGCCGCTACCACAAGGTCAAGCGCGATGAGCGTGACGATGTGGCCAGCAAGAAATAAGTGAAATAGACGGCTCTTAGAGGGCGGTCTGCCGATTCGCGTGGGCGGAATTTCCGTCCACGCGAATACGGCTATATAAACGGAAATGGGAGGGATGCCTCTGTGAGAAGAAAAGTGCGGAATTGGGCGGCGTTTCTGCTGGCGCTGGCGCTGGTATTGGGCATGATACCCGCAGCTTACGCGGCGGGATACAGCATCACCGTCAACGCCCCAACAGGGAATAACCTGCCCTATTGGGTGTTTGAGAAAGTGGGCGTAGACAGCGCAGATGTGCTGAACCTGACGGCCAACGAAGGGCATACCCTGCCCACAAATAAGGTCGCCCGTGTGTCGCTGGCTGTGGGCAAAGGCAAGGACGGAGAGGCCTCCTGCGGCATCTCTGTCAACGGAATGTACTATGTGCAGTCGGTCACATTGGAGCATCCCGACTTCTTCACCGGCACGGTGGAGATCCAAATCGGCAGGGATGCCCAATGGAGCGAGGAGACATGGGGTAATATCACGCCTGTGGAGGATTCCAACATCCTCGGCCGCGTGCAGTTCAAGGACGGCACCTTCACCGGTGACGTGACCATCAGCGTCACGCCCATGACGCAGCAGCAGGCGGACGCGGCGGCAAAGACCAACCAGCGTCAGGTGGTGCCCAAGGGGAAATACAGCGTGTCGGACATCACCGAGGCCATCGACGGCATATTGGCGTGGAAGCGGGCGCAGCAGGGCGTGGCGGAGGGTCAGCCGCTACTGAGCGGCGAGCTGCTGACCTATGCCGGCAGCACCGCCGCCGACTGGCTGCCCATCGGGCTGTCCCGCTACGGCGCGGAGGACGACTACGACAGCTATCTGGCTGCGCTGAGAACGTATGTGGAGCAGAAATACCGCGAGCCGGACAAGCTGGACAGAACAAAGGCGACGGAATGGCACCGCATCGCGCTGGCGGTGCTGGCGTGCGGCGGCGACCCCACCCACTTCGGCAGGGATGAAAACGGCGCGGATATCAACCTGATCGCCGACGGCGTGTATGACCGGGGCAAAACGGCGGATCTGGGACGGCAGGGGCTGAACGGCTGGCTCTGGGGATTGATTACGCTGGACAGCATGAAGTACACCATCCCCGCAGGCGCCAGCTATACCCGCACGGAGCTGGTAAAGACCATCCTGTCCTATCAGCTCAGCGACGACGGCTTTAACCTGCGGGTGGCGCAGGGCAGCACCGCCGATCCGGACATCACGGCCATGGCCATACAGTCCATGGGGCCGTACTACCGCACCTCCACCCTGAATGTGAAGGACCCTGTGGACAGAGCGCTGGAGCGCCTGTCGCAGCTCCAGCTGGACACGGCGGATTTCCGCAGCTGGGGCACGCGGAACTCCGAGTCCACCTCGCAGGTCATCATCTCCCTATGCAGCGTGGGCATCGACCCGCAGAACGACCCCCGCTTTGTGAAGAACGGACTGAACCTGCTGGACGCGCTGTTCTATTACCAACAGGAGGACGGCGGCTTTGCCCACTCCTACGAGCTGGATGAGGGTAATCCCTCCGCCGTACCCGGGGAGAGCGACAGCATGGCCACGGATCAGGCGCTACTGGCGCTGGTGTCCGTGTGGCGGCAGGCGCAGGGCATGAGCCCGCTGTACGACTTCCGCCCCGGCGGCGTATCCTCCAAGATACTGACGCCGGAGGAGAGCGAGGTGTCCTTCGCCGGCAGCTATGAGTTTACGCAGGAGCTGCAAAGCTGCGTGGACGCGCTGCCCGACGCGTTGTCCACGGAGGACGCGGAGGAGGTGGCCTTCCTGCTGGAGCGGTTGAAGATGAGCCGTGAATTTGACGGCTATGACAGGTACATGGAGAAGCTGACGGCGGCGCAGGAGAAGATTGACGCGCTGTGCGCGGAGATCGAGAGCCTGAACGCGGATATCGCCGCAGAGATATTGCCTATGACCGACGCCGGCTTGAAGGAAAAGCCCATCGTGGACGGTATCGTGAAGCGGTACCGCGCGCTGTCTGAACACGACAGGGAGCTGGTGGAGAGCTGGGATGCGGTGCTGGCGGTAAAGGCGCAGACGGACGCGGCGCAGCGGACGCTGCTGCTGTGCATCGGCGGCGCGGCAGTGGTGATGATCGGCGGCAGCATCCTCGTCCGCCGCAGGAGGGAGAGCAAATGAAACGACAACTGACGCGGCTGCTGACCGCGTTGCTGGCTGTGATCCTGCTGCTGCCGGTGACGGCGCAGGCCGTGCCTGCATGGGACGGCTGGACAGCGGAGCTGGAGGCGGCGTACCAAACGGTGTCCGGACTGGTGGCGGACTCCGTCAGCGAGAGCAGGGACTACCTATCCGCCGCACGGCAGGAAACCAACACCAAGGCGGTGTACGCGCTGTGGGTCTCCGGCGCCGACGTGCCGGAGGGCTTCTACAACGAGTATTTGCAGGCGCTGGCAGACTGGTTGGCGCTGGCGGAGCAGCGGGGCAGGTACGCCTATATCCCCGGCGCGCTCCGCACGGTGGCGGCCATGGGGCTGGACGTGACGGATCTCGCCGGTCACGACCTGCTGGAGCCGCTGCGGCGGCCGGAGATGGTGGAGGCGGACGAGGACAGGCTGGATATGCTGCTGGACCTGGACGCCGCAGGTGATGCGGGTAAGACGGACGAGTTCAGCGTGCTGCGGGAGCAGCTTCTGACCGAGGCGCTGGCCCGGCAGCAGGACAGTGGTGAATTTCGCTATACCTCCCAATGGCCTGCCGAGCTGAAGCAAAAGGGCGTGGCTGCTGAGCCGGATCGGTTCGACTACATCCTGCTGACGGCAAAGTCCGCGCAGGCGCTGGCGCCTTACCAGAGCCGTCCGGAGGTCAAAGCCGCCATAGAAAAGGCGGTAAGCTATCTCTCGATGCAGCAGCTGGACAGCGGCGGCTTCCTCAGATTTGGCGAGGAGGACGTGGAGGAGGATGCCGCCGTGCTGGAAATGCTGGCCGCGCTGGGCATCTCCCTCACGGACGAGCGCTTTACCAAGGACGGCCACACCGTGCTGGACGGCATGATGGGGTGGTATCAGGAAAGCTATTTTGACGGTGCCCCCGCGCCGGGACAGGGGTTCTACCGACATGATATTCTTTGGGGGTACCGCGGATCAGGGGATGCTTGGTACGCCTCCAGCTCATCGTTGATGTCCGATCCGGATGCCCCGGATGACCGCGGCAAGGCTGTGGAACGGCGAACCTACATAAACGAAGCGGGACTTATAGGGCTTTGTAGTGTCAGACCGGCAGTGGCTGTGGCGGGAACACCGTCCGCAAGCACGCCGGAAAAGGGAAACCGTCAAGACAATGCCATAGATTACAGTGAACTTTTACAGGCGCAGTCTGCGGATTATGCACAGAAGCTGGCAGAGGGGTATTACGGGGATGGAAACAGCACGATCGTTTCCGAGGGTGCTCTAAGCCATTTGGCCAAGGAGATCTTATCCATGTCCGAAGTCGGCGGCGGTAAGCTGCCGGAGGAGCAACGTGCACAGCTGGAAAGCCTTGTTGAGATGCTGTCGGGAGCCAGCGGCGAATATCTGATGGGACGCAAGGCGAACACCTACTCGCCGGTTCTGGTGCAGGCCATGAAAGCGCTGGATATGGATCCTGCAGACGTAAACGGCATGGACTTTTTGGCACCGTTGACAAATCTCTCTGCCATGGACACTGCGGAATACAGAGAGGCGCTGATGGATTTTGACTCGGTAGATGCGTCTATGTGGCGTAAGCGCGGCGTGGACGCGGATACGGTCGTGGACAAGTACGCCGCCGGTATACTGCAATATCAGACGGCAGACGGGCAATTTGACCCTTACGCAAGCTATAGCGGGATAGTTACCCCGATACTCCGGGATTATGTGCAGTACACTGCCGAGAATGTCACCGCCCTTGCTCCCCACGCGGACAAGGAGTACATTTCCAAGGCGATAGACCGTGCCATTGAATACCTGTCCTCCGTACAGCTTTCGGATGGCAGCTTTCCGGGTATGACCGGTACTTCAAACGGCGAGGCAACGCTCGCCGTGCTGGAAATGATGGAAGCGCTGGGAATATCTCTGGACGACCCTCGCTTCGTGAAAAACGGAAATACCGCGGCGGACGCCATGAAGACCTTTTATGTAGACGGAGTGGGCTTTCTTTCCAGCTTCGAGGTGGAAGCGCCGCTGGATGATTTGGGCAGCCTGCCGGTCTACGCCGATCCGGTCATGGATGCTTCTGCTGCCGTTTCCGCCCTGACCTACCTCCAAGCCGCCGAGGACGGCACATTCGGCCCCGACGGCAAGGGCAGCAGCGTGTTCGAGGTGGTGGGCGCCGCCCTGACGGAAACGCCGCTGGGCGCGATCTTGCTGGCGGTTATCGTAGTGGCCATACTGGCGTTTGCCATGGTGCGCCGCTACCGCCGCATCAAGAGGGAGCAGTGACATGGGTACGAAGCACAGATGCGCAGCGGCATTGCTGCTGGCGGTATTCCTGCTCTTCTGTACCGCCTGCGGCGCTGCTCCTGTGCAGCCGGAGGATACAGAAAACAAGGATCAGTACATGACCGACCCTGTGCCGGAGGGCAAACCTACGCCGGTAGAGCCGCAAGATACGACGGTGGATACCACTACGACCCACACCTGTACTTTCTCCATCTCTTGCGAGACCATTCTGGACAACATGGACAAGTGCGTGGAGAACAAGAAGTTCCTCGTGCCGGAGGACGGCATTGTTTTTCCCGCCACGGAGGTGGAGTTCAGCGAGGGCGAGAGCGTATTCGATGTTCTCCAGCGGGTATGTCGGGACAACGCCATCCACATGGAATCCAACTGGACTCCGGTATATAACAGCGCCTATGTAGAGGGGATCAATAACCTCTATGAGTTCGACGTGGGCAGTTTGTCCGGCTGGATGTACAACGTCAACGGCTGGTATCCCAACTACGGCTGCTCCCGCTACCAGGTGAAGGACGGCGACGTCGTGGAGTGGCGCTATACCTGTGACCTTGGCTATGATCTCGGCAGTGGTATGGGAGGATAATGGAGGCGCCAGAATATAGAGAACGCTGATATAGGAAGCGGAGTTCCCGGAACACATTGGCCTCTGGAGATATTCGAGAGGCCGCCTAACCATGCGACCAGACAACACAACAAAACGGAGGAAAAGCCAAGGATGGCCCTTTGCGGCCATCCTTGGCTTTTTCTCCGCTTTTCATTATGCGGATGCCAATTTCATTGCCGTGCCCCACCGTTTCTGCCGTTTGCGAGTTCTTCACAAATGACGAAACGGAGGGAATAAAATGCATTTTGACCGAATGGCATACGGGGAGCGAATCAAACGGTTACGCACCGGCAGAGAGCTCACTCAAGAACAGCTTGCTGAAAAGATAAATGTTAGTAGAACCTACATAGTTAAAATTGAGAACGGCTTACAGATAGGCCCGATTGAAATTGCCATTGAACTGGCAATGTTCTTCGATGTCTCCATGGATTTTCTCTTGCTTGGAAAAGAAAACTATCGCGTGGACAGAAAGCAGTGTTTGAGAATGGCAATCGATATCCTCTCTGAATTGCAAGCGGAACTGTAAAATGTTCCATTTTGGGTATGCAATGTTCCAAACTGTTTCTGTTCCGTGGCTTTCCTTCAAGGTACAATTTACTCAAGCCAAACAAAGGGCCTATTGTACCTTGAAAAACGCCATTCGGCCATATTCGGCAACTGGATCACATCAGCAGATGAGCCTCCGTAAGAAAGAGGACAGCGATGCGGAGAACGCGCCATGACCACCTGCACGGGAGTCTCCCGTGTCAATGCAGGTCCCAGATCGGAAGGTGCCCAGCGATACCCGTTCATCCAAAAGCAGCCGCGGCAGGCTGTCTCGCCATGACCTCATCTGCCTACAATGGTACTTCTGCATAGCGACAGATACAAGCAATCGGTGCAGCTCGGAGAGATCCTCGGAGGGGTGCAATTCCCATGTGCGGCGCCCACCGCAGACCAGTTGACCGCCCATCAGTCCGGGAAGTAGTGTCGAATAGGACTGGACAAACGACAGAAACGGCGTGGGCCGTTCCGGGAAACCGGGGCGGCCCCGCCATGACCTTTGCCTGATGGCAGAAATGCGGGTGCTGCACTTTCCCTCCCCCTCACATATTTACTACCTACCCCCCCAATTACTCCTTTCCGCAGCACCCGTGTTTGTGCCATCAGGAATCAATGCAACTGCAAGAGGAGGGGTACTCATTAAAATTTCTGAAAGCTCTTATACCATTGGCGATGACGGACGCCTTGTGATCCCGGCGGATGACTTGACTGAAATGGGGTTGACTGCGGGGCAGGACGTGTTTGTGGCTTATATCACCGACGATGACCTCGCAAACCGATACCATGAGTTCACAGTTTCATCGGTATCTCTTTCTGAATTGGATACCACCCAGCAGATCGCCATACCGCAGCAACTATTGGGGCAAGCAGGCATCGACTCGAACGCGGAGGTGCAGATCGCCTGCATTGACGGAGCTATCATCATTACGGGGGATACACCCCTGACCGAAGATGAATTGAGCGAGGTCGTTGGCCGTCTGCGGGCGGTCAATGACCTCGCCGAACATTTCGCAAATGAATCGGATACTGAAGAAAGGGGGACAAGCTATGGCAGCTTCTAAAAACATGATAGCGCTGGAGATAAATGGACTCCATGTGCATCTTACCTTTACACCATTTCCTGCGGATGATACCGTGGCCGCCGTCCGAGCAATTTTGAAGAACAGCTACGTTCGGACGCTCCAGACGTAAGGAGGCGTGACCTTGGCTAAAAGAGTTTGCTGCCTGTATCGCGTTTCCACGCTGAAGCAGGTCGAAAAGGATGACATCCCCATGCAAAAGCAGCGATGCCATGAGTTCGCCGCACAAATGGGTTGGGACATTGTTCGAGAGTTTTCCGAGAAAGGCGTGTCCGGCTTCAAGGTCTCCGCCAAGCAGCGCGACGCCATACAGGAAATCCAGCGCGAGGCGGCACTGAACACCTTTGACATCCTTCTTGTTTTCATGTTTGACCGCCTTGGCCGGCGCGATGACGAAACACCCTTCATTGTGGAATGGTTCGTCAACAACGGCATCGAGGTTTGGAGCGCCGAGGAAGGCCAGCAGCGGTTTGATAACCATGTGGACAAGCTGCTGAACTACATCCGTTACTGGCAGGCGTCCGGCGAAAGCATCAAGACCTCCATTCGTACCAAGACCCGTTTGGGGCAGATCGTTATGGAGGGCAGATTTCGTGGCGGTTACGCGCCCTATGGCTATCAGTTGGTAAAGAAGGGGCGCATAGGCAAGAAGAACCGTGAGCTGTTTGATATTGAGGTCAACCCCATGGAAGCCGCGGCTGTGCGCCGCATTTTCGATTTGGCCGACCAGTACGGCTACGGTGGCCGAAAAACCTCCACTACGCTCAAAGAGGAGGGCTTTCTCAACCTCCGCACGGGTGAGCCATTCCATTACTCCACCATCCAGAACATTCTCATCAATATTGCTTACACCGGTGTACTCCGAAGCGGTGAGAGTATCTCTGAGATATTTCCGGACTTGCAGATTATCACGCCGGAGCAATTCCAGCGTGTGCAGAAGGGCCGGAAGCAGCGGTCTGCGGACTACCTTGCAAAATGCGCTGCGGCCTATGGAACGGAAACCATCACGCTGAAGGATGGCAGCGAAGCAGAGGTTTCCCGCCCGTTTCGCAGTTATCCCCGAAAAAATACCGGCAGTGCTCTGCTGTCCGGCAATGTGTATTGCGGTCACTGTGGTGGCCGCATTTTTGCGTCAACAGCGCGAAAAACCCATCACCCCACCGATGGCAGTAATGGGCGTGTGGCCATCTACAAGTGTTATAACCGTACCCAGCACAAAGGAAACTGCGATGGCCCTACTACCTACCGTGCCGAAAAGGTGGATGCCGTGGTCAGCAAGATTATCCGGGATATTTTTCAGAAGGCCGGCACTGTCAGCGAGTACGACATCGTTCATAATCAGATCGGCGCAACGGCATCTGATCTGCAGCAGCAGATTCGGCAAGCCAAGCTGGAGCTTTCCAAGAAGCACATCGAGCAGGGCCGCTGGGAAGGCCTGATGCTGGACTCGCTGGATGGCAAGTGCCCGTTCACCCCCGAGCAGGTCAAAAGCCGACTGGACTCCGTAAAGGAGGCCATGACATCGCTATCCGCCAATATTGAATCGTTGGAAGCCCGATTGGCCGACAGCGACAGGCTCACCCAGGAGCTGAAGGATCAGCACCAGCAGCTTCTGTCCTGGGCTGAGATGTTCGATACCGCCTCCCCCCGCAGAGCGCAAGCTCATCGCCTCCCATCTCATCAAAGCCGTGACCCTGACCCGCGGCTACGGCATTCAGATCGACTTCAACATCTCCGAGGCGCAGTATTTGAATGGGATGGAGCTGTAAGAGATAAAATGGCGAGGCAATTTTAATGCTAAATTTCGCAAGGAAAGGCAGATGCAATAGCAGATTTTATAACATTTCCTATAAGAGCATGTTTTTAATGGCACAACGCATGGGGTTCACAAGTCACAATCCGGCTTTGCCATAATGGAGACGCCGGATTGTTCCCTCGACACAAAAAATCATGTCAGCATTATTTGTTAAACACCCACACCCCAAACTGTCCGAATAACGAATAGGATGGCGCGAGGAATACCAAGCAAAAGGCTGGCAGGAAAAACACACGCGTGTGTTAAAAACGCACGCGTGTGTTTTTCTGCCGCTATTTCATGTGATACCTAGCTCCTGCGCCTTTTCCTTCCAGCGACAGTCTTCCTGCGTCTTTAAGCTTTTGCAGAATCCTATATGCTTGGGGAGGTGTCACATGCAGAAGTTCAACCACATCTGCACGAGTAACTTCCTCCTTAGCTTGAGCCAGCTGCATCACCAATTCCTGATGCCGGAGCGCATCTATATCTCGATTTCGCACATATCCAACGGTACTGTTTGTTTCTTTGGAGTACCTCGAGCTCATAATATAGTATCGTCCGCGGCCATTGCCCAAGCGCTCTACTAATCCTGACTCCACAAGGTTTTCAAGAACGACACGCACCCGGCTCTCATCGGTGTGGGTTCTTTCTGACACATCCTGTACCGAGGCACGATGCAATTGTTTTATCGCATCCAGTACAAGCAGTAGATGGATCGGCAGCGACCGTCCCAAGCGTTGCTGTTCTTCGGAAACCATACAAATGAATGCTTTATCGGTCGGCCCCTTTGGGATGAACAGTTTCACATTAGATTGTGTGGAATTCGAGTAGTCCGGAAGCAATCGACCATACAACAAGGAACCTTCAAAAATGCGGTCAATTCCTCTTCCTGTACGTTCGGCCAGGCCGATATGCTTCATTGCATCAGCCAAAGCCGGATTTCTTCCATGAGGGTCCGCATCCAGTAAATTATCGACTCGGATGCCTTCAATAAATCCCCCAGGGTTACTGATGGTCATCCCTTCATCATTTATTTGAACTAGAACGCGACCAAGAACAGAATAGTCTCTGTGACAGAATGCGTTAACTAGCGCTTCACGGAAGGCTCTAGGATCGTAGTCAGGAATCGTGATGCGGAACAGTCCCTGTTCCATTTCCTCGCTGTGATTCCATGCAGAAAAAGCATCCGATATCTTTTCAAAAGCCGCAAGAATGGGAAGATAGAAGGACTCGTTCGCTTTAATATCTGTGCCCACAAGAACTTGTATGGATGCTTCTGCTGTTGGCATATGGCGTTTTAGTGCTTCTTTTCTGCCAATTAGTAACATACCACAAAATGTGGGAACAATCGCCCCGTCTTGAATTGTAACCAACTGCAATGCCTTGTCCAACTCCTCATCATTCAGTTCCAGCAGCGCTACTTCTCCGCGATAGGAACGAATGATATTCCGCAACCGTTCACGTTCCACAGGATCAAGGTCCTGATAGGTAGCATCAGGAACAGGCTGTGCGGAATAATCAAGCAAACTCAAAGATGAAAGCCGGGCAGTTATTTCGTACGGATACATGGGTACATTTTCGGGTTCGCCGTTCGGCTTAAGCCTGCGGCGTTGAATCTTACCATCAGAGGTAGCTACCACACTGGGTCGCTTGGGAACAGAAATCCTCAACACTGGGAGATCGAATTCTAAAATTTCCGATCGAACAGAAACTGGAGGAACTGTTCGGTTGGCGATAAACGCCGCAAGCTGCGTGATGTCCTTATGCCTGTTGTGCAATCCGGTAATTTGTCCATCGTTTTCAACGCCTAAATACAAATCGCCGCCATCGGTGTTGGCAAAGGCAACAACCGCATCAATGATGTCACTATCCGGCAAACAAGTTCTGTCACTTTTAAACTCATTCACGAGGTTTTCTTTAAAACCAATATTGGACACAAACTCACCTCCAATGCAGCCATTATAACACGTGCGTGTGTTTAACGCAACAAAAACGCACGAATCCCTCTGTAACATCGAATCATTGGAAGCTCGGTTGGCTGACAGCGACAGGCTTATACAGGAACTGAAGGATCAGCACCAGCAGCTCCTGTCTTGGGCCGAGATGTTCGATACCGCATCTCCGCAGAGCGTAAGCTCATAGCCTCCCATCTCATCAAGACCGTTACACTGACTCGCGGCTACGGCATCTAAATCGACTTCAACATCCCCGAGACACAGGATCTGAATGGGATGGAACTATAGATAAGTTTACATCTGTGCTAGTAAGTATTTTATACAAGTGTTTCTCATAACAAAAACGCAAAAAGAATTTGCAAAATGCGACCATATACTGTATAATATTACCCGTATTTCAAATTGAAAGGGGCAATAATAATGAGCCAGTATTGTACATTAAGCCGGGTACAGTTTGGAAAACTCGATGCGAATTCTGAATATCTTTTGCTTGGCAAAGACGCTTACAAAGCCTTTTTTTATGCTTGCCCTGGGTTTAATATTGACGGGTTTCTCAACGGTGATTGCTACTATATTCACGGCGAAAAGGGGAGCGGGAAAACAGCCCTTTTGAAGTATATCGAAATAATCGCAGAAGAAAATCAACATCGCGTTGATTATATCAGATTCAAAAAGGATATAGATGAAGATGAGCGTAATGCAATAAAACGGGCTGGCATTCCAGCGGAGCCATTTGAAACTATAGTGGAAAGCGAGATTCCGTCTGACTTTACAATCAATTGTGTAGCCGCTTGGCAGGTATTTATGATTCGTAGTGTGTTGGATTTGCTACGTGAAGATACCGCAATTTTTGAAAATACACCCACACTTAAAAAGTTGCGGCTACTTTTGGACACGGCATACGGTGTACAAAGGTCTACCATAAAGAGAATAGTCCCTGCGATGAAACGAGGTAATATTAAACTTGATGTAGGTGTTGCCGAGTTAAATGCAGAGTTCGAATGGAGCGGAAAAGATGGGGATATGGTGTCTTTCCGCGCATTTGCAAAAAAAGTACAAGAACTATTTGAGGGACTAAAGGTTGTACAGGGGTGTTCAAAAAAGTGTTACATCCTTTTTGATGAGTTGGAACTGATTTATTTAAAAAAGAAAACGTACGAACGCGATGTCGCGCTAATCAGAGATTTGATTCAAGCTATTGCCTATTTGAATGAGTCCACCCGTACTCTTGGCTTTCCGATACATATTATTGCATGCATTCGGAATGAAGTTTATAGAAGTGCCGCAGCAAATGGATTTGAATTGAACAAGTTAATGCAGGATTTTGGCGTGGAAATTTCTTGGCATCAAAATGGGGGAAATATTCAAGATCATCCACTGATCCAAATGCTAGAAAATCGCTTGGTATCTAGCCAATCTCAAGATATTCAAGACGATGTACAACAAACCGGCTCAATTTTGCGAGCCTATTTCCCTGATAATGTTGATATTGACTATCCTAGGCAGACGGCATTAAACTATATCATAGATCAAACCTGGGGGAAACCCCGTGATATTGTGCGCCTATTTAATTTGATTAAAAGTAGATACGGGGAACGGACACAAATCAAAAAAGCATTATTTGAAAGTGTGAGAAAACAATACTCAACTGAATCTTGGGAAGAATTTAGCAATGAATTGACGGCAAAGTATTCGCAGACAGAAGTCGAGGCAATTAGGCAAGTACTGGTCGGGAGTTCTGCTGAATTCTCGTTGATTCAGTTTTGCGAGAGAATAGAAGAAAAGGCCAAGTTTTTCCCTGAAGTCAAGGCCCTATCGGAAAAACATGTTCCGGCAACTATATTGCAAGATTTATACCGAATAGGGGTGATTGGCACAAATTCAAAATGGAAGCGTTTTTACTTTAAAGGCGATCCAGACTTTGATCCTACGGCAGAATGCGTAATTCATTATCCCCTCCGCCGGTTTTTCTCTGTTAACTAAAGATTACCGTAGAAATATCGGTTACTAAAAAATACAAATAATGTGCGGTTGTCCATTGCATCTATGACGAGTCAAGATAATTGACACTTGTATTTTCTTGAATAAAGTAAGCGGTATGTGTCGAAATTAGAATGCAACATTTTCTGGCTAAACTGACACTGAATTTAATAAAATTGCGCAAAAATTCAACGAATCAAATGCGCGTGGATGCAATATGTCAGCCTTGGGAGAGCGTTCGGTTCGCATCCGAGAGGTCGAGGGTTCGAATCCCTTCAGGTCCACCAAAATGAAAACCGTCCGAAAGGGCGGTTTTCATTTTGCCGTGGGCCTGCGGGAGTCGAAGTTTATCCCCCCTTGCGGGGGAAATCCCTTCAGGTCCACCAAATAGGTATTGGACGAACACTTATTTCTTCAGCGGCGGCTTCGCCGTGAAGTGTTCGCTCTGATCCAAAACAGAAAAGCGCCGTCTTGGGAGAAATCCCAAGGCGGCGCTTTTTCTATTTTTCTTGGTTTGGTATATTTCCTGTCTTATGCGATATACTAATTGCCCCGCCGTGGAGGACTACAACGATTTTGCGAAGGCCGTAGAAGGTATCTGGCAGCAGGACGGTGCGCTCCTGACCTACGCCGCCGTGCTGGAGGCGGAGCGGCCGGATACGCTGCGCGGAGCCTGTGAACTCCTGCGAAATCTGGACAACTACCAGCGCATCGTGGAAGGAGCCTACGGTTACGGTCAGCAGCGATTGCAGGAGACGCTGGGGCTGGATGATGAAGCCATCTACGAGATGGAGGGCTACATGGATTTTGAGAAATACGGTCAGGATTGCATGGAAAACGACTGTGTGACAAAAACAGAGTTCGGCCTGCTGCGTCGCTTGGACCCGCCCTTCCCGGAGCAGACGCAGGGGCAGAGGATGATGTAAGCAAAAGCGGCTCAATCCATTTGGAACGAGCCGCTTAATAAGCAGATAAACTGGAATTTTCAAATTAGTCTTTGCAAATAACCTTTGAATCTTCACCATCAATTACAATTCCCTGACGGTTGTTAATTGGGCATAGATTCAAATCCGAAAACTCAGTCATTATTTTCTCGGTAACTTTCTTAAATGGTGCTGTAAGATAATGCGGAAGAACATAGAAATCAATCAAATCAATCCCTGCATCATCTTCTTGTGAGTAGTCCTCCGGCTTTTCATCCATTTGCTCGATATATTGGATGCTTGGAGCGCATATAATTGCGCCTGCCGACTCGCCGATCATCAATTTTCCATTTGCCAATTCCTTTTTCAGCAGTCCATCAGTTCCCGTTTTACGGAGCTGGTCCATAAGAAAGAAAGAATTTCCGCCGGTAAAATATATCACATCTGCTTCTTCAAAAACAGACTGTATCGTTGAATAAGCCTCCGTTGAAATATCAATTTCAGTTACGATCGCTCCCAACTTTTTGAATAATTTTCGAGCCGAGCCGACATAACCGGTGTAGCCTTCACGCAGTGAAGCTGTTGGAATAAATGCGACTTTCTTATTTTCAATTTCTTCCTTTATCAGACTTCCTACACTTGAAAAGTGCGAACATAAAAATAATTTCATCAATATTCTCCTTTATAAATTCCGATTTGTCAGCCACATCATAGCATATCCCCCAGTAATGTGTAAAGCCAAATTCCACACCGAAAGGAGTCTTAACCTTGAAAGATGCAACACAACTTCATATCCGACCTGCCCGCCCGGAGGAGGCGGGCTTATTTTATACCCCGCACCCCGAAGAAGATAAACGGCTGGGTACCGTTGGCCATGTCCGGATGGACTTCGGGCGCAGCGGAAACGAGTTCTGGCATACCTGGTGGCCCCGCGGCCCGGAGGAGCTGAACAGCCCCGCGTTCAAGGCAGAGCTGCAGGAGGTCGTGGACACGCTGCGGGAGAGTGTGCTGAAAAACCGCTTCGCCATGGAGCGTTTCTGCTATGAACACGGCGGGAAAATCAGCGGCGGCTGGACACAGAACTACGGCTACATCGTGGAAACCGAGCATTACCGCTACTGCCTCACTGTGCGTCCTGTTGCGCTTTGCCCCGCGCTGTGGTATACTGCACATATCTATCCCCACATCGCCTTCATAAAGGAGGACTGCCTGTGTCTACAATGTTGGAGCGCCGCTACCGGCGGCAGCACCTGAACTGTGTGCGGCACATCACCCTGGACCCCAAGGGCCGGGGCGTGGTGCGTATCCACATGATCCCACCCCGTGAGGACGCGGAGAACGCGCCCTTTCTGCTGCTGCTCAACGGCAGCAAGCTGGTGCCCCTGAACCTGAGCTGGGCCATCCTGCTCTCCTGCTTCATGGACCGGCTGGAGCCCTTCGCCGGGCTGGAGATCACCGAGAGCGACTGGAACGCCATGGCCGCCGGTGCGGTGGCCCGGACCCATAAGGTCTACCCCTTCACGCCCAAGGAGCGTCTGGCGGAGGACCTGCAAATCATGATAGAGTCCCTGGTGGCCATCGCCCGGGGGCAGGAGCCGGAGGCGGAGGTCGCGCCGCTGACGCTGGGCGAGTACGCCCCCGAGATGACCGCGCCCCACCGTATGGACCTGATGGTCAGCGCCATGACCCGTGACGGCGCGTGGCACTGCAACCAGAAATGTCTGCACTGCTATGCGGCGGGACAGCCCCTGTCCGATATGCCGGAGCTGACCACCGCCCAGTGGAAAGAGATTTTGACGAAACTGCGCGCGGCCAATATCCCCCAGGTGACGTTCACCGGCGGCGAGCCCACCCTGCGCGCCGATCTGGTGGAGCTGGTGGACGCCGCCCAGTGGTTCGTCACCCGGCTGAACACCAACGGCCGCCTGCTGACGCCCATGCTGTGCCAAAAGCTGTATGACGCCAGCCTGGACAGTGTGCAGGTGACGCTCTACAGCCATGATAAGGACATTCACAACGCCCTGGTGGGTGCCGACGGCTTTGATGACACCGTGGCGGGCATCCGTGCCGCTGTGGCGGCGGGGCTGTCCGTGTCCGTGAACACGCCCCTGTGCAGCCTGAATACCGCCTATGACGAGACGCTGCGCTTCGTCCACGGTCTGGGCGTCCGCTATGTGACCTGCTCCGGGCTGATCCCCTCCGGCGGCGCGGTGGGCGATGAGAGCCGGGCCACGGCGCTGACCGAGCAGCAGCTCACCGACGTACTGACAAAGGCCGTGGCGGTGACGGAGGAGCTGGAAATGGAACTGGACTTCACCAGCCCCGGCTGGCTGAAGGAGGAGACGCTGCGCGCCCTGGGCCTGACCCTGGTGCCCAGCTGCGGCGCCTGCCTCAGCAACATGGCCATCGCCCCGGACGGCGGCGTGATCCCCTGCCAGAGCTGGCTCAGCAGCCAACCCTTGGGTAATATCCTCGCCGACGACTGGGACAAGATCTGGCAGAGTGAGCGCTGCGCGGCCATCCGGGCCAAGAGCGCCAAAATGGAGCAGCTGTGCCAACTGCGTGAAAGCAACCGGGAGGAGGGCACCCTATGCTGAAGAAACTGCACGTTCTGCTGCTTGTCTTACTGGCGGCGGTTTGCTTTACCGCCACCGCATGGGCAGATTACGACTACATCGAGCAGTACGGCGTTATGGTGACGCCCAACACGGCGGACGGGAGCTTGCTCATCACCGTGAAGCTGGAGTGGACGCCGCTGGAGGAGCTGCCCTACGGGCAGGAGCTGAAAATAGGCGTGCCCAACGGCTCCATCCGGGACGTGGCGGCACTGACGGACAACATCGAGCGGCTGGACTTCGACAACAGCTATATGTATGTCTATCTTGACCGCGCCTACGAGGCGAACGAGACGTTTTCCTTCGCCTACTCGTGGGTGCAGGAGTATATGTATCAGCTCAGCACCAACGGCGTTATCGAGGACTATGACAATGTTCACTACGACTATGTGAACTACGACTACACCGCCGGGTGGTTCGACGAGGCGAGGATCGGGCAGATGGTGCTGGTGTGGAACGACCCGGCCGGGCTTACCGGCCAGCTGGAGAGCACCGGCACCGCGTCGGCGGAGTTCGTCCGGAGCGAGGACAAGCTGATCTGCACCGCCTCCGATCTGGACTACGGCTACAAAATGAACGTACAGGTGCGCTACACCGACTGGCCCACCCAGCTGGCGGAGGAATACAGCGCCGACAATCTCCCCTCCGACTACGACCCCTATGTGTATGTGCCGTGCGAGCATTTTGAGGACGACACCGGTGCGGAGATCGTGGGCATGGTCATCATGGTATTCGTGGTGATATTCCTGATCGTGCTGATCTCCGCCGCCCGCCGGGGCGACGGCTACGCCGGCGGCTTCGGCACCCGGTACGTGTTCGTCAACCACCTGTGGTACCCCGCCGGGCCGGACGGCAGGCCCCGTCCCGGCAGCGTGGGCACCAAAACAAAGCCCAGACCGCCCAGAAGAGGTGGCGGCGGCTTCGGCGGCGGAAGCCGTGGCGGCGGCTTTGGCGGCGGCGGTTTCGGCGGCGGCAGCCACTGTGCCTGTGCCAGCAGCTGCGCCTGTGCGTGCGCCTGTGCCTGTGCCGGCGGCGGCCGCGCCGGCTGCTCGGCCAAGAACCTCTACGGCGTGGGCCTGGACGAGACACTGTCCGAAAAGCTCTGATACAAAAAACATCCCCCAACCGGGGGATGTTTTTTTGCTTACGAGTATTGGAAACCTCTGCCCGGCTCCTTGAACTCCGCCACACGCTTGTTGAAGCTGGCGAAGGCCGCGTCCTCGAAGGCCAGCGTGTCCTCGGCGCCCATCTGCCGCAGCAGCCACTTGCACAGCGGAGGATTTAGGATCAGCAGCGGACCGATCAGCGCCGTAGCGTACAGCCCGCCCCGGCGGAAGCCCTCCGGCTTCGACTCCGGCGTGCGGCCCACGCCCCGCACGGTGTCAAACCAGCCCTCCGCCTCCGCTGCGTCGTAGTGGAAGCCGAACAGGCTCTTGAAGCCGACGACCTCCATACCGTCAAAGGTGCCCAGGAAGAAGCTGTTGTGCCGCTTCATCATGGTGTACCGCACCCGCCCGGGCAGAATGCCCAGCCCCTGTATGGTGTCGGCGCTGTCGCTTTCTATGGCGGCGGAAAACACGTCCGGCGCGTTGCCGGTCAGCAGGATCAGCTGTCCCGCGTCCGCCCTTGCGGCGATGTCCGCGGCATAGGGCCGCAGGGCGTCCGCCGCCAGACGCAGCCCCTGCTCCGTGGTACTGCCCATATAGACCAGCGCCACATCCTCCGTGAGGAACCGGGGTTTGCTATGCAGGTCCGTCTCTATGATCTCCAGCGCCGGGCAGCAGCGCTTCAGATAGTAGATGTTCTGCAGATCGCCGTACAGGTTGCAGACCTCCGGAAACAGAATTTCCGCCTTCATTGCGCGCCCTCCTTTGCCAGCAGCTTTTCCTTCAGCTTTTCCCTGACCCGGAAGGCCAGGGGCGTGCCGTCCACGCCGTAGAGCAGATACACGTCGTCGCCGGGGGTCAGCGGCAACAGCTCCAGGGCGGCGAACTCGTCCTCGGCCAGCCGTATCTTCTGCCGGGGGATGCCCGCCAGCAGCAGCCGCAGCTGGTAGTCATAGGCCCGCGGCCCGGCGCAGACCAGGCACGTCACATCATCGCTGTTCAGGAATTCAAAATCCGTGTCGTACATCCAGCTGGGGTTTTCCGACCAGCTTTTGGCCACGCCCAGGCAGTTCATCATCAGCAGCAGCTCCTTCTTCCCCGGCTTGGACCGGATATAGTCGAAGTTGCGGGAGCAGGCCAGAGCGTTCTTGTCCTTGGACATCTGCATAATGACCTTCACGCCGCCGATCTCCTCCTCGGACAGCCGGCTGGCGGGGATCTTCACCTCCGCCATGCGGCGGGCGATGGTGCCGTGGTCATAGCCCAGCCGCCGCAGGGCGGCGATAACCGTCACCGTGTTGTAGATGTTGTGCAGGCTGTCGGTGATGAGGGTGTACGGGTATTCCTGCCCCGCCTCCCGTATGCACATGGTGTGGGCGGCGGTGTCCACCTTTGTGGCCAGATAGTCGCAGTCGGGGGAGTGGAAGCCGCAGCTCTCGCACACGGCCCGGCCGATGTGGTGGTAGCGGCGGTATTCATACCGCAGCTTCCCGGCGCATCGGGGGCAGATACGCATATCGTTCAGCAGGTTCTCGCATTCCGTCACGTCGGTGGGCAGCCGGTCGATGCCGAAATACACCCGCTGGTTCTCCGGCGCCACAGTGCAGGAGATCAGGTCGTCGGCGTTGAGGATCAGCTTGCTTTCCTTAGGCAGGGACCGGGTCAGAATGTCCGCGATGTAGCCCGGATGGGCGTTCCGCATGATGGAGTCCCGGAACAGGTTGGTGATGACGATGTGCTCCGGCTTCACATAGGGATAGATCCTGGGCGCGGAGCGCTCGTCGATCTCCAGGATCGCCAGGTCGTACTCCGGCTTGACCCGGCCCAGCAGGCCACAGCCCTTCAGCAGCGCCGTGCTGACGCCGGAGATGATGTTGCTGCCCGCCCGGTTGCTGAGTACGGTCTTGCCCTCGGCGGTGAGCACGTCGTTCAGCATATTGGCCACGGTGGTCTTGCCGTTGGTGCCGGTGACGGCTATGATGTGCTCCGGCTTGCCGATATACTTCAAAAAGTCCGGACACAGCTTCACCGCCAGACTGCCGGGAAAGTCCGTGCCGTTGTGGCGGGTGATCTTCAGCGCCGGGATGGACAGCTTTGCCATCCACAGCGCAAACAGGAACCGCAGTTTACCCATTGTCATTCCTCCAGAGCGATGGCGCGGCAGGAGCAGCCATCGGCATTCTCAAATTTCAGGGGCAGCGTAACGAACGTGAAGCGTCGGCCCAGCAGCTTGTCCAGCCCCTTGAGGTTCTCGGTGTTCACAAAGTCCGCGCCCAGCAGTGTCATGTGGTTGGGAAAATCCACGCTGTCGCAGGGGTCCAGCGAGATGGTGTCCTCGCCCACGCCCTTCAGCGGCAGGCCGGCCAGATATGCCGCCGCCTCCGTCGTCAGGCAAGGGAAGTCCTCGTAGTAGTCCGGTGTGCCCCACTTTTTGTCCCAGCCGGTGCAGAACAGCACGAAGTCCGCGCCGTTCAGGTCATAGCTCTGCAGCAGCGGCAGGGTAATGGCGCGCTGCCCCCGGCAGTCCACCACCACGGCGGGACCGGCGAACTTCGCCGCGTCATAGCGGTCCAGCGCCGTACCGTCACGGAGCATATGGGCCGGGGCGTCCATGTGGGTGCCAGTATGGGAGAACATATGCAGCAGCGTCTCCCGGTAGCCGCACTGGTCGATCGTGCAGGCGGTGGTCAGCCGGGGCTGCTCCGTGCCGGGATACACCGGCATATCGTTCCGTATGGTGTGGGTCAGCTCATGTGCCGTCATGCGTCCGCCTCCTTGTCGTGTGTCTGCAGCCAGATCAGCAGCGCTGCCACGTCTGCCGGTGACACGCCGGACACCCGCCCGGCCTGCCCCACGTTCAGGGGGCGCAGCGCGCTGAGCTTCTCCCGCGCCTCCAGCCGCAGACCCTGGATGTGGTCGTAGTCCATATCCGGCGGCAGCTTCCGGCGCTCCAGCTTCTCAAATTCCGCCACCTGCCGTTGCTGGCGCTGGATATAGCCCTCGTACTTCACGGTGATCTCCACCTGCTCCCGCACCTCCGCGGGCAGGTCGGGTCGATTTGCGTCGAATTCTGTCAGGTCCGCATAGGTCAACTGGGGCCGCCGCAGCAGATCGATCAGGCGGCAGCCGCTGTCCACGGCGGCGGTGCCCCGTTCTGTTAGCAGGGCGTTCAGCTCCGGCGTGCCGGGTATGCCCGTGCGCTCCAGCCGCCGTATCTCCTTTGCCACGGCTTCGTACTTGGCCTCCACCGCCGCCAGCCGTTCATCGCTGACCAGCCCCAGCTCGTGCCCGATAGGGCACAGCCGCGCATCGGCGTTGTCCTGCCGCAGCAGCAGCCGGTATTCCGACCGGCTGGTCATCATGCGGTACGGCTCCTCGGTGCCCTTGGTCACCAGGTCGTCGATCAGTGTGCCGATATAGCTCTCGCTCCGCTTGAGCACCAGCGGCTCCCGGCCCTGCAGCTTCAGCGCCGCGTTCACGCCGGCCACAAAGCCCTGCACCGCCGCCTCCTCATAGCCGGAGGAGCCGTTGAACTGCCCTGCACCGTACAGGCCGGGCACTGCCTTTACCTCCAGTGTGGGCAGCAGCGCCAGCGGGTCGATGCAGTCGTACTCAATGGCGTAGGCCGGCCGCATCATCACTGCGTGCTCCAGCCCCGGCACCGTGTGCAGCATCTCCAGCTGCACCTCCTCCGGCATGGAGGACGAGAAGCCCTGTACATACAGCTCCTCGGTGTCCAGCCCCATAGGCTCGATAAACAGCTGGTGCCGGAGCTTGTCCGCAAAGCGCACCACCTTCGTCTCGATGGACGGGCAGTACCGGGGGCCGATGCCTTCGATGACCCCGGAATAGATGGGGCTGCGGTCCAGATTTTCCCGTATGATCCGGTGTGTCTCCTCGTTGGTGTAGGTCAGATAGCACACCGCCCGGTTTTCCGGCACGTCCTTTGTCTCAAAGCTGAAGGGCAGCGGATCCGGGTCGCCCTCCTGTATCTCCATTTTGCTGAAGTCCACGCTGCCCCGGTGTATCCGCGGCGGCGTGCCGGTCTTGAACCGCCGCAGGGGCAGTCCCAGTGCCCGCAGGCTGTCCGTCAGGGCGTTGGCTGGGTGCAGGCCGTCCGGCCCGGAGGACTCAATGCACTCGCCCACGATGGTCTGCCCGGTCAGGTAGGTGCCCGTGCACAGAATGACCGCCCGGGCGCCCAGCACCGCGCCGGTGCGGAGCACCACGGCGGCGGCATGGCCGTTCCCGTCGCAGCGTATCTCCGTTACCTCCGCCTGCCGCAGCGTCAGCCCCGGCTGCAATTCCAGCGTGTGCTTCATCACCTGCTGGTATTTCCGCCGGTCCGCCTGGGCCCGCAGGGACCACACGGCGGGGCCCTTGCCCCGGTTCAGCATCCGGTACTGGATGCAGGCCCTGTCCGCCGCCCGGGCCATCTCGCCCCCCAGTGCGTCCAGCTCCCGGACCAGGTGACCCTTGCCGGTGCCGCCGATGGCCGGGTTGCAGGGCATATTCCCCACCGCGTCAAGGCTCACCGTCAGGCAGACGGTCTTCATGCCCATCCGGGCCGCCGCCAGGGCGGCCTCGATGCCCGCGTGCCCCGCGCCGATGACGGCCACATCATAGTCGCCGCCGTGAAACTCTCTCATCAGGTGCTCACCTCACCACATAAGACTGCTTGAACACTTTATTATACTATACAGCACACAACAGCGCAAGAGTGTTACACAGAAATAACCCATAGGTATTGTGCAATGTGCAATAAAAGTTTACAAAAGCTTTATACATAATATCCAATTTTGCGCTTGTTATCCGGGCTGCCGCGGCATATAATAACACTGTAAAACGGAAGAAAGGAGCGTGATATCACCATGACGACAACTTGGATCTGGGGTGACCTGGATGACATGATCTTTGCCGACAGCGACTGGGAAGTGAGCCAGCGGTAAGGCATACCGATGAGGAAACCACGCGAAAGCGTGGTGATTTGCTTTTTTATGGGTGTTTTTCGACAGAAAACGCCTCCTGCACATAGATCGCAAAGCCTGATCCCCGCGCAGCAAAGATGAAAAGAGACGGCCAACGCCGTCTCTTATTTGTTATTTTCGGTTGCTCTTAATGAGATATTCGTGATACCTTAACGATATTTTAGCGTTACCTTAGCGATAATGTATGTTATAATAACGTCATCAAAAGGAGGGGAGGGCGGCTATGACCGGTAAGCAAGCCCGCCGGAGACAGCTGCTGCGGACCATTGGCCTGCACTTTTCCGGCATGGATGTTCTGAAGGCGCTGGGACTCTACCTGGCAGCCGTTATGTGCTGTCTGCTGCTTCGCAGCTTCGATATGCACAACGACACCAGCTACGTAGCCATGATCTTTCTGCTGGATGTGTTCCTTACCGCCTACTGGACGGACGGCTATCTGCTGGGCATCATCATGGCAGTGGTGGGGGTGTTCAGCGTGGACATCATCTTTACCTACCCCTTCTGGCATATCAGCTTTACGCTGACGGGCTTTCCGCTGACGTTCCTGGTGATGATGACCATCTCCATCCTGACCGCTACCGTTACCAGCCGGGCCAAGCAGACCGAGCAGGTGCGCCGGGAGGCCGACCGCGAAAAGATGTATGCCGACCTGCTGCGCGCCGTGTCTCACGACATCCGCACGCCGCTGACCGGTATCGTGGGCGCCACCAACGTTCTGCTGGAGCAGGACGGCGGACTGACGCAGGAGCAGCGCCAGCAGCTGCTGCGATCCACCAACGAGGACGCCCAGTGGCTCATCCGCATTGTAGAGAATTTGCTGTCCATCACACGCATAAGCTCTGAGGAGGCTAAGGTCAAGAAAGAGCCGGAGCCGGCGGAGGAGGTCATCGAGTCCGCCGTGGCCAAGACCCACAAGCACTACCCGGAGGTGGATATCCGTGTCCATCTGCCGGATGAACTGATGATGGTGCCCATGGATCCCCTGCTGATGGAGCAGGTACTGGTGAACCTGATGGAGAACGCCGTCATCCACGGCGAGACCCACCATATCGACGTGACCCTGTCCAGCGAGGGCAACTGCGCGGTGTTCACTGTGGCGGACGACGGCCGCGGCATTCCCCAGCACCTGCTGCCCCGGCTGTTCGACGGCTCCGCCCGCAGCGACCGCAGCAGTGACGGCAAGCGCAGCATGGGCATTGGCCTGTCCGTGTGCCGCACCATTGTGCTGGCCCACGGCGGCGTGATACGGGGAGACAACAGACAGGAGGGCGGCGCGGTCTTCACCGTGACCCTGCCCATGAAAGGAGAAAACGATGAAGATTAAAGACAAAGTCCTGATCGTGGAGGATGAGCAGTCCATCAGCAACTTTATCTCCATGATCCTCACCGCCAACGGCTTCGACACCATCATTGTCCGCACCGGCGAGGAGGCCCTGACCATGATCGCCTCCCATTGCCCGGACATGATCGTCCTGGACCTGGGCCTGCCCGACATGGACGGCATGGAGGTGCTGAAATCTGTCCGCAAGTGGTCCAATCTGCCGGTGGTGGTGGTTTCTGCCCGCAACCACGAGCACGACAAGGTGGAGGCCCTGGATTACGGCGCCGACGACTATCTGGTCAAGCCCTTCGGCACCTCCGAACTGCTGGCCCGCATCCGCACCGCCATCCGCCACACCCGCACCACCCTTTCCAACACCCAGATCGCCCAGTCCGGCAAGTTCGTCACCGGCGATCTGACCATCGACTATGATAAGCACCAGGTGCTGATGAACGGCGAGAACGCCGGATTGACCGTCAATGAGTACAAGATCGTGGCCCTGCTGGGCAAGTACGCCGGCAAGGTCCTGACCTACGACTTCATTATCCGGGAGCTGTGGGGGCCCAAGGCCAAGACCGACAATCAGATCCTCCGGGTGAATATGGCCAACATCCGCCGCAAGATCGAGCCTACCCCCGGCAACCCCCAGTATATTTTCACCGAGGTGGGCGTCGGCTACCGTATGCGCGAGGGAGACTGATACATACCGAGAAGAAAAGACCGCCTGCGGGCGGTCTTTTTCATGTGCGGCGCGTTTCTTTTAAGGAAAATATCTGCCGACACGAACCGACGCTTAACGGAAATTTTATAATGTACGGATAAAGAAAAACCGCATTTCCGCTGTCACTGTGTTAAGAAACGCCAGCCCGTATTTACAGGGCGGTTTTTTCGCAGTAAGATACAAACACGCCCGCCGCGGCGCGGCGGGGGAAACTTGTAAGGAGAGAAAACAATGGAAGAAAGAAAAGGCTTTGGATCCAATTTCGGATTCCTGATGGCCGCGGTCGGCTCGGCGGTCGGCCTGGGCAACATCTGGGGCTTCCCCAATAAGATGGGCGCCTGCGGCGGCTTCACGTTCCTCATCATTTACCTCATTTTGGCTGTTTGCTGCGGCTTCATCGTCATGGTGGGCGAGTTGGCCATTGGTCGTAAGACAGGCAAGGGCGCTGTGGCGGCATATAAGGCCCTTAGCAAGAAGTTCAGCTGGATGGGCTGGATGGGCATCCTGTCCGCGTTCTTCATCCTGTTCTTCTACTGCGCTCTGGGCGGCTACTGCATTAAGTATGTGGTGCTCAATGTAGGCGACCTGTTCGGCGCGGGCTTTGGCGCCAGTGCCATCGCCGCCGCGTCGGCGGACGCGGCCAGCGCCTCTCTGGGCGACGCGGTGTTCGGCGCTTTCATGTCCAGCACCACCGAGGCCATTATCTATGGCTTGATTTTCGTGGTGCTGACTATGCTTATCGTTCTCGGTGGCGTCGGCGGCGGCATCGAGAAGGTCTGCTCTGTCGGTATGCCCGCTCTGTTCGTGGCTCTGCTGATCTGCATCATCCGCGCCTGCACGCTGGACGGTGTGGACACCACCGTGCAGGTGCTCCAGGCGGACGGTTCCCTGGTGGAGCACGTGATCCACGGCAGCGCCCTGGATGGCCTGAAGTACATGTTTGCCCCCGGCTGGGCTACTGAAAATGGATACTATGTTCCCGCCTCCGCCGTCATCGATGGCGTGAAAATGTCCGCGGTGGAGATCAACGGCGTCATGCAGCGCATCGTGACCTTCAAGCAGGAGACACCCGACGTCCTGACCGTGCTGGCTACCGCCGGCGGCCAGATGTTCTTCTCCCTGTCCCTGGGTATGGGCGCCATGATCACCTACGGCTCCTATCTGCAGAAGAAGGAGAACATCCAGAAGAACGCGCTGCTGATCGTGGCCATGGATACGATGGTGGCTCTGATGGCCGGCCTGTGCGTGCTGCCCGGTCGCTTTGCTCTGGATCCCTCCGGCGCAGTGGGTGGCCCGTCCCTGCTGTTCGTCACCATGCAGAACGTGTTTAGCCGCATGGGCGGCCTCGGCCCCATCTTCGGCATCCTGTTCTATCTGCTGGTGGTGTTCGCCGCCATCTCCTCCTCTATCTCCCTGCTGGAGGTCATCGTGGCTCACTTTGTGGATAAGGCCCGCGACGAGGGCAAGGGCGACAAGCGCAAGAGCTATACCCTCATCGCCGCCGCGGCTGTGGGCCTGGGCTGTATCCTGGTCTGCGCTGACCGCCTGGGTGCCAGCAGCTTCTCGCCTGCGGAATTGCTGAACATTGCAAATCCCAAGACCTGGGCTGCCGACTGGCTGGACTTCTGGGATGCGCTGTCCGAGGGCGTTATGATGCCGCTGGGCGCGCTGCTGATGTCTCTGATGATCGGCTGGGAGATCGGCCCCGAGTTCGTCAAGGAAGAGACGGAACAGTCCGGTCATGTCATGGGCAGCTACGGCTTCTTCAAGGTCTGCGTCAAGTTCATCACGCCGCTGATCATGGTCCTCATCCTGTACGGTCAGATAAAGGAATTCTTCCTGTAAAGTCTCTTGACGAATTGTTAATAAACAAACTCTTACTTAACAGAGGGGACGCCGGTGCCGCCGCACCGGCGTCTCTTTTTGCGCCCGCGGACCCGGAAAGGCTTGTGCCGCCTGCCGTAAAAAGCACACGATGCTGTGTTTGCCGCCCGGTTTCTCTTGTAAAAACGACGAAAACGGAGTTCACAATTTGTTAAAATAATGGAATATGACGTTAAGAACTTGACAATATCTTGGCGTGACGGTATGATACAGGAGGTTGGCGGGGCAGATACGCTGTTTCGCCGGCTGATGGTATTCACCACCAATTTGTGAGGAGGTAAATCACACACATGGAAAAGAAAAGCACTAAAATAGCGTATTTCGTAGCGCTGGGTGTTTTCATTGTCCTGCTGGTCATCCTGGGGATCCAGTTTAAGGGCAAGGAAAACCCCGTCTTCGTCGGCGACGGCGCGTTCTACACCACCGGCGACGGCGTGTTCCTGGATGGCATCCAGCGGACCGTGGATGACAGCGAGGGCTCTAAGTATGCGCTGGACGGCTCCTACTACGTGAGCCCCGAGGCCGGCACCTACTTCGAGCTGTCTGAGGATGGCAACACCATTGTCGGCGCTGACGGTACCGAGTACGTCAAGTCCGAGACCACCAGCAAGGACGTCAACGGCGTGGAGTACACCACCTATGAGGAGCAGGTCTACTCCGATACGCCCTTCGCCGGTACCTTCTGGTCCCTGCTGCCCCCCATCGTGGCCATCGTGCTGGCCCTGATCAGCAAGGAAGTGTATTCCTCTCTGTTCCTGGGCTGCCTGGTCGGCGCACTGCTGTACACCCAGTTCGCTCCCTGGGACACCATCGTGACCCTGGTGGGTGCCGATTACGGTATCATCTCCGTGCTGGCTGACGGCGGCAACATGGGTATTATCGTGTTCCTGGTCACCCTGGGCATCATGGTGGACCTGATGAACAAGGGCGGCGGCTCCGAGGCCTTCGGCCGCTGGGCCAAGAAGACCGTTCACACCCGCTGCGGCGCGCAGCTGCTGACCATGCTGTTGGGCGTGCTGATCTTCGTGGACGACTACTTCAACTGCCTGACCGTGGGCGCCGTTATGCGTCCCGTCACCGAGTCCCACAAGATCTCCCGTGCCAAGCTGGCCTACGTCATCGACTCCACTGCGGCTCCCGTCTGCATGATCGCCCCGGTGTCCTCCTGGGCCGCCGCCGTTTCCGGCTACGTGCAGTCCCCCAGCATCAACGGCATTGAGCTGTTCCTGAAGCAGATCCCCTGGAACTACTACTGCCTGCTGACTCTGCTGATGATCGTGGTCATCTCCGTGCTGAACATCGACTACGGTTCCATGCTGACCCATGAGTACAACGCCCAGGTCAAGGACGACCTGTTCACCACCCCCGAGCGTCCCTTCGCCGGTGCCGACGACTATGAGGCTCCCAGCAAGGGCAAGTCCTCCGTGCTGGACCTGCTGGTGCCCGTGATCGTCCTGATCGCTGTCTGCATCATCTCTCTGGTCTACTCCGGCGGTTACTTCGATGGCGGCATGACCTTCATGGAGGCTTTCTCCGCTGCCGAGGCCGGTCCGGCGCTGGCCATCGGCGGTCTGATCGGCTGCGTGTTCACGTTCGTCTACTTCTGGCTGCGCGGCGCCATCGGCTTCGAGAAGTCCATGGAATCCGTTCCCCAGGGCTTCATCCAGATGATCGCCCCCATCCTGATCCTGACCTTCGCCTGGACCCTGTGCTCCTTCACCCGCAATGCCATGTACTCCGCTGACTTTGTCAGTAATGCTATGGCCAACGTTGGTGATCTGCGTATGTTCCTGCCCGCCATCATCTTCATCATCGGCGCGGCTATCGGCTTCGCTACCGGTACCTCCTGGGGCACCATCGGCATCATGGCTCCCATCGTTGTCTCCGTGTTCAACTACGACGCGGAGCCCATACTGTGCACCATCGGTCTGGCGGCTGCCTGCTCCGGCGGCGTTATGGGCGACCACTGCTCCCCCATCTCCGACACCACCATCATGGCTTCCGCCGGTGCCCACTGCTACCACCTGAACCACGTGTTCACCCAGATCCCTTATGCGCTGACCGTGGCTGGTGTGTCCTTCGTCAGCTTCATCCTGGCCGGTCTGATCCAGAACGTGTTTGTCAACCTGCTGATCGCTGTGGCCCTGATGGTCGGTACGCTGTTGGTCATCCGCGCCATCGTTGCCAAGAAGCACGCTGGTATTTTCCAGGAAATGGCCGAGGCCGACAAGGCTCTTGCCAAGTAAGCTATACCCCACCTAATAAAAAGAAAGCCCTCCATTGGGGGCTTTCTTTTTTTGCGTATACTATGTCGGCATATCGCTATAAATGCCGGCAATATTTGCTAAAATAAACATATATTTCCAAAAAAGGAGGGGAGAAGCGCGCTAAGAAACTGTAAAGGTTTATAATAATGTCATAAATATTCCGAAAAATGGCCGCTAAATTGGATAAAAGGGAGAAAAACAGGTTCATAATTTGTTCAAAATTACCCGCCCCCGGCTTTGCTGAAATGTTGACAATCTGCCAGGAAAACGTTAGGATGGTGGCACCAATTTGTGAGGAGGTAAATCACACACATGGAAAAGAGAAGCACCAAAATAGCGTATTTCGTAGCGCTGGGTATCTTCATTGTCCTGCTGGTCGTCCTGGGCCTGCAGTTCAAGGGCAAGGAGAACCCTGTCTTCGTCGGCGACGGCGCGTTCTACACCACCGGTGACGGCGTGTTCCTGGATGGCATCCTGAAGACCGCGGACGACAGCGAGGGCTCTAAGTATGCGCTGGACGGCTCCTACTATGTGAGCCCCGAGGCCGGCACCTACTTCGAGCTGTCTGAGGATGGCAACACCATCGTCGGCGCCGACGGTACCGAGTACGTCAAGTCCGAAGAGAAGTCCAAGGACGTCAACGGCGTGGAGTACACCACCTATGAGGAGCAGGTCTACTCCGAGACTCCGTTTGCCGGCACCTTCTGGTCCCTGCTGCCCCCCATCGTGGCCATCGTGCTGGCCCTGATCAGCAAGGAAGTGTATTCCTCCCTGTTCCTGGGCTGCCTGGTCGGCGCACTGCTGTACACCCAGTTCGCTCCCTGGGACACCATCGTGACCCTGGTGGGTGCCGATTACGGTATCATCTCCGTGCTGGCTGACGGCGGCAACATGGGTATTATCGTGTTCCTGGTCACCCTGGGCATCATGGTGGACCTGATGAACAAGGGCGGCGGCTCCGAGGCCTTCGGCCGCTGGGCCAAGAAGACTGTTCACACCCGCTGCGGTGCGCAGCTGCTGACCATGCTGTTGGGCGTGCTGATCTTCGTGGACGACTATTTTAACTGCCTGACCGTGGGTGCCGTTATGCGTCCCGTCACCGAGTCTCACAAGATCTCCCGTGCCAAGCTGGCGTACCTGATCGACGCCACTGCGGCTCCCGTCTGCATGATCGCCCCGGTGTCCTCTTGGGCCGCCGCCGTTTCCGGCTACGTGCAGTCCCCCAGCATCAACGGCATTGAGCTGTTCCTGAAGCAGATCCCCTGGAACTACTACTGCCTGCTGACCCTGCTGATGATCGTCATCATCTCCGTGCTGAACATCGACTATGGCTCCATGCTGACCCATGAGTACAACGCCCAGGTCAAGGACGACCTGTTCACCACCCCCGAGCGTCCCTTCGCCGGCGACGATGAGTACGAGACCGGCTCCAAGGGCAAGTCCTCCGTGCTGGATCTGCTGGTGCCCGTGATCGTTCTGATCATCATCTGCATCGTCTCTCTGGTCTACTCCGGCGGTTACTTCGATGGCGGCATGACCTTTATGGCGGCTTTCTCCGCTGCCGAGGCCGGTCCGGCGCTGGCCATCGGCGGTCTGATCGGCTGCGTGTTCACGTTCATCTACTTCTGGCTGCGCGGCGCCATCGGCTTCGAGAAGTCCTTTGAGTCCGTGCCCCAGGGCTTTATCCAGATGATCGCCCCCATCCTGATCCTGACCTTCGCCTGGACCCTGTGCTCCTTCACCCGCTTTGCCATGTACTCCGCTGACTTCGTCAGTAATGCTATGGCCAACGTTGGCGATCTGCGTATGTTCCTGCCCGCCATCATCTTCATCATCGGCGCGGCTATCGGCTTCGCCACCGGTACCTCTTGGGGCACCATCGGCATCATGGCTCCCATCGTCGTCTCCGTGTTCAACTACGACGTGGAGCCCATACTGTGCACCATCGGTCTGGCGGCTGCCTGCTCCGGCGGCGTTATGGGCGACCACTGCTCCCCCATCTCCGACACCACCATCATGGCTTCCGCCGGTGCCCACTGCTACCACCTGAACCACGTGTTCACCCAGCTGCCCTATGCGCTGACCGTGGCCGCAGTGTCCTTCGTCAGCTTCATCCTGGCCGGCCTGATCCAGAACGTGTTTGTCAACCTGCTGATCGCTGTGGCCCTGATGGTCGGTACGCTGTTGGTCATCCGCGCCATCGTCAACAAGAAGCACGCCGGCATCTTCGCCGAAATGGCCGAAGCCAACAAGGCTCTTGCCAAGTAAGTACATACTCCAGCAAAAAAAGAGACCGCTTCGGCGGTCTCTTTTTTTGCGCGCAGGGCAGGGGAGGGCACCTCGCATCGGCGGCGGGACAGCAAAAGCTGTCCGCCGCGGGAATTTTGCGAAAAGATGTGACAAACCGCAACGAATGTGGTACAATGTCCCTATTGAGTACATAGGAGGTGTCGCTGTGCGGCAATATCCCCAATTAGAGATCGATCTTTCTCTGCTGCAAAGCAATGCCCGGGCGGTGATCTCCCGCTGCAATGCCGCGGGTATCTGTGTCTGCGGCGTTATCAAGGGTGCGGATGGCCTGCCGGAGATCGCCCGGACGCTGCATGCTGCCGGCGCCGCAGAGTTGGGCACCAGCCGCCTGGAGCAGGTGGCCAAATGCCGTGCCGCCGGTGTGCCCGGCCCCTGGCTCCTGATCCGAATCCCCGGTCTGACGGAGCTGCCGGATGTGGTTGCCCTGTGCGATACATCCCTGCAGAGCGAGTGGGCCACCCTGCTGGCGCTGGAGGAGGAGTGTCTCCGTCAGAACAGGACCCACCGCGTCATCGTGATGGCCGACTTGGGCGACCTGCGTGAGGGCTTCTGGGACAAGGATGAGCTGGTGGACGTCTGCCAGCGGGTGGAGCAGGACCTGCCCCATGTACATCTGGCCGGTATCGGTGTTAATCTGTCCTGCTATGGCTCCACTAAGCCCACCCCGGACAAGATGAACGAGCTGGTCGCTTTGGCCCGCCGGGTGGAGGCGCGTATCGGCCGATCGCTGGAGGTCGTCTCCGGCGGCGCTACCAGCTCCTTTACGCTGGTCCATTGGGGCACCATGCCCGCCGGTATCAACCACCTCCGAATCGGCGAGGGCATCCTGCTGGGCAAGGATTTGCAGGTGGACTGGGGTATCCGTGATATGGATTACCTCCGCATGGACACCTTTACCCTCCGGGCCGAGGTGGTGGAGGTCAAGGACAAGCCCACCTATCCCATCGGCGAGCTGGCCATCGATGCCTTCGGCCGCAAGCCTACCTATGTGGACCGCGGTGTCCGCCGCCGCGCCCTCCTGGCCCTGGGCCGGGCCGACGTGGGCGACCTGGAGAGCCTGCTCCCCCGTGAGCCGGGGCTGACAGTCATCGGCGGATCCTCCGACCACTGCATCGTGGACGTGGAGGACTGCCCCCGCCGGCTGCAAGTGGGCGACATCGTGGAATTCTCGCTGTGCTACAGCCATATGCTGTACGCCACATCACGGAGCGATATGCGGCTCCTATTCAAACATCAACAGGAGGAGTAAGAAATGGGAGATTTAGGAATTTTGATCATCGGCGTCGTGGACACGTTTTTTGCCTTTTTTGTGGTGGCGCCCATGATGCTGCAGGCGGCCAGCCTGTTCGGCGTGCAGAAGCAGTTTGCCCAGGCCATGGTCCAGGAGGGCATCGTCAAGCAGGAGGACGTGGACCGCATCCACCCCAAGAAGCAGATCGCCGGTGTGGTGATCTCGCTGATCATGCTGGCGGTGCTGGCGTTTACCTGTGCCAAGGCCTCCCCTTGGGGCTATATCTGCGGCGGCGTGGGCCTGGTGGTGGGCCTGCTGAAGTACCGCGCCATCGTTCAGTACAACAGTGAAACGGTCAAACGCTTCAAGAACACCTATAAGGACGAGATGGATGTGGCCAAGTTCAACAAGTTTGTGGAGACGCATTTCTGATAAGTTCAAGCGAATAAAAACCTCCCCGGCGCCATGCGCCGGAGAGGTTTTTATTCGCTTTTTTCGATGGTGCCGCCGCCCAGTACCTCGTCGCCGTCATACAGCACCACCGCCTGCCCGGCAGTGATGGCCCGCTGGGGCTGATCGAACACCACCCGCAGTCCGCCGTCCGGCAGGGGATAAGCGGTGCAGGGGGTCTCCACCTGGCTGTACCGCGTCTTGGCGGCACACCGTACCGGCACCGCCGGTATCTGGCCGCTGATCCAGTTTACATGGGATGCCAGCAAGGAGGAGGCATACAGCGCCGCGTCGTCTCCCAGCACGATAGCGTTGCGGTCCCGGTCCTTTTCCAGCACATATACGTGCCGTCCCACCGCCACGCCAAGGCCCTTTCCCTGGCCGATGGTATAGCAGGGCAGGCCCCGGTGTCGTCCCAGCACGCGGCCCGCTTCGTCCAGGAAGTCTCCCGGCGTCAGTGTCAGTCCCTGCCGCCGCAGAAAGGTCACATAGTCCCCGTCCGGCACGAAGCAGATGTCCTGGCTGTCGCCCTTGTCGGCGTTGTCCAGCCCCGCTGCCCGGGCCTTGTCACGGATAGCCGGCTTGTCATAGTCTCCCACCGGCAGCAGCAGATGGGCCAGCTGGTGCTGCGTCAGCTGATACAGCACATAGCTCTGGTCCTTCCGCCGTTCCGCACCCCGCAGCAGGCGGTATCTGCCGCTTTCCGCGTCATAGGCCACCCGGGCGTAGTGCCCCGTGGCGATATAGTCATACCCCAGCGTCAGCGCCCGGTCCAGCAGGGCGCCGAATTTCAGCTCCCGGTTGCAGTCGATGCACGGATTGGGCGTCCGCCCGGCGGCGTATTCCGCCGTGAACCTGTCCATCACGCACCGGCGGAAGCGGTCTGTCTCGTTGAATACATAGAACCGCATCCCCAGACGTGTGGCCGCCTGCCGTGCGTCCTCGGCATCGTCGGCGGAGCAGCAGCGGCTGTCCTCGTTAGGGGCCAGCTTCAGCATGGCACCGTCGCAGTCGTAGCCCTGCTGCACCAGCAGTGCCGCCGCAGCGGAGCTGTCCACGCCGCCGGACATGGCCACCAGCACCTTTTTCTTGCTCATACGATCGCTCTCCATAGTCTATATGTCTCCCACGCCCGCATGGGGCGTATGCACCGCCATTCAGCGGCGGCGCATACTTTCGGGAAAATGTGGAAAGCTATCGGGCGAAGAGCGCCATAGCAGGCAGGGGCGCGTCCCTGCCGTGCCGCGGCGGCCCTCCGCCCGACAGCGTGTTCTTATTCGTCCAGATGCTTTGCCAGGAATGCCTCGTCGGGCAGCGCGTCCGCCAGCTCCAGCAGTACCCGCTGGAAGCCGCCGGTGTAGTCCTCGATGTTCTCGCCCAGCGTCCCCAAAGCCCGTACCATCGGCAGCGCGATGGTGGCAGTGGTGCCCTGGTCCTCCCGGCTGTTCAGCAGCAGCTGGCCGCCGTGCAGCCGCGCGATCTGATGCGCCAGGGGCAGTCCCAGCCCCACACCGCCGGCGACATAGTCCAGGGTCATGGGCCGCATATGCCAGCGAAACAGCATTTCCTGCCGGTCGGCAGGAATGCCGCAGCCGGTATCCTTTACCTTGATGAGCACATGGGGCTTCTGCACGGCCAGCGTCACCGTCACCTTTCCACCGGCGGAGCAGGCCTTCAGCGCATTGGACAGCAGCTGCCACAGGGCCTGGCTCAGCCAAGGCTCGTTGACGGCGGTGATGGCGTAACGCTCCTCGCACACCATCTCCAGCTGCACGCCCTTCAGCTCGAAGGGGACCTCCGCCTCCCGGATGATCTCGTCCAGCCACACCTTCAGGTCCGTGTTTTCGGTGGGCAGCAGCTCCTTGCGGTTCAGCATAGAGGCGGACTCCAGGTTCTTTGCCAGCCGCAGCAGCCGGAAATAGCCATGGTAGAGCATGGCGGCGTTCGCGTCCAGTATCGGATCCTCGTCCCGTTCATCGGCGGGGGCCAGCTTCTGCATCCCGTAGTAGATATTGCCCAGTGCGGACCGTATCTGCATCGCCACCAGCGGCAGCCGCTCCATGTATACCTTTTCCTGCTGTGCCTGTTCCATGAGACCAGCCTCCTTCTGTTGTCAGCATACCAGTTTCCCGGCACCGTCAACCGTGCCAACTTCTGTCAGCTTGTTCACATCATATCAAATGCGGTGCAAGAATACAAGATTTTTATCAAATTTCCGCGAAACGAAAAAAAGTTTCAAAAAAGGCTTGCATTTTGCGGAATAACTGCATATAATTCTAAACATACCATACATTTAGGATATTCCATCAGAGAGGAAGATGTTTTATGAGCATTAAAGTCGGTATCAATGGTTTTGGCCGTATCGGCCGTATGGTCATGCGCTGCTGCATGGATCACCCCAACATCGAGATCGTGGGCGTTAACGACCTGTGCCCCGCCGATTACCTGGCCTATATGCTGAAGTTTGACACCATGCATGGCAAGTTCAAGGGTGAAGTTTCCTCCGAGGGCAACAACATCGTTGTCAACGGCAAGGCCATCCCCGTGTTTGCCGAGCGTGACCCCGCCAACCTGCCCTGGGCCAAGGTCGGCGCCGAGTACGTTATCGAGTCCACCGGCCTGTTCCTGACCAAGGAGAAGGCCGCCGGCCACATCGCCGCGGGTGCCAAGCACGTGGTCATGTCCGCCCCCTCCAAGGACGACACCCCCATGTTCGTCTGCGGCGTCAACCTGGACAAATACACCAGCGATATGCAGTTTGTCTCCAACGCCAGCTGCACCACCAACTGCCTGGCCCCCATCGCCAAGGTCCTGCACGATAATTTCGGTATCACCGACGGCCTGATGACCACCGTGCACTCCACCACCGCTACCCAGAAGACCGTTGACGGCGTCTCCCTGAAGGATTGGCGCGGCGGCCGTGCCGCCTCCGGCAACATCATCCCCAGCTCCACCGGCGCTGCCAAGGCCGTGGGCAAGGTCATCCCCAGCCTGAACGGCAAGTTGACCGGTATGTCCATGCGCGTCCCCACCCTGGATGTCTCCGTGGTGGACCTGACCGTCAACCTGGCTAAGCCCGCCAAGTATGAGGATATCTGCGCCGCCATGAAGAAGGCCAGCGAGAACGAGCTGAAGGGCATTCTGGCCTACACCGATGAGGACGTTGTTTCCTCCGACTTCCTGGGCGACACCCATACCTCCATCTTCGACGCCAAGGCCGGCATCGCACTGACCGATACCTTTGTCAAGGTCGTCAGCTGGTACGACAACGAGATGGGCTACTCCGACAAGGTCCTCTGCCTCATCGAGCATATGTACAGCGTGGACCACAAGTAAATCGCTTACTACCGAAAGGTTTTCCTTCTTTTTGTTCCGCAGACAGCGCCGCGTCACGCGGCGCTGTCTGCATACAGAGACGCTGCGCGCCGCCTGTACAGAGGGGGAAAGCGCTTCCGGCGGTTTTTGAAAGAAAATCGACAGCGTGACAAAATTTTTTCATTTACCCCCTACCATTCCACTGGATTGTATGGTACAATAGGTACAACTTACCTAAGGGTAACGCAAGGGAAAGGAACCCCGTCATGGAACAGAACTCCATTCTGCACACTACGCTGTCGCTGGACAGCGATATCCCCCTCTACGCCCAGCTGGTGGGCATCATCAAGCGCAGTATCTCCACCGGCGCCCTGCCGGTGGGTGCGCTGCTCCCCAGCGAGGCCGAGCTCTGCCGCTGCCTGAGCATCAGCCGCAACACCGTCCGTCAGGCCATCGGAGAGCTGGAGGACGAGGGTCTGGTGGTCCGCAAGCGCGGCCGCGGCACCTTCGTGGCCGACCCCGCCACCAACCGCCGGGGTGTCCGCTATTCCTTCACCACCGAGGTCTCCTCTATGGGAAAGGTCCCCTCATCTACGCTGGTGGACTTCGCTGTGGAGGTCCCCAAGCCCACCGTCTGCGAGAAGATGGAGCTGCGGGAGGGAACGCCGGTCTACTGCTTCACCCGTGTCCGCAACGTGGACGGCGAGCCACTGATCCTGGAGACCAGCTACTACCCCCAGTACATCTACCCCAATCTGACCCGCGATATGCTCCAGACCCACAGCTTTTACAGCCTGCTTTACCATGTGGGCATCGTCCCCTTCGCCGCGGACGAGAGCTATGAGGCCGTTATTCTGGAGGACAGCTGTGCCGCCCTGCTGGGTGTGCCCTCCGGCAGCTGTGCCTTTTTCCACCAGCGGCTCACCCGTACGGAGGATGGCCGTATCTACGAGTATACCCGCAGCTACATACGCGGCGACCGGGTCCGCCTGGACGTACATATGCAGAAAAGCGGCATGAACTTCGTCCGCACCATCGACTGAATAGAAAAGCACCCCCGACAGGGGGTGCTTTTTCCGCATAAAGCCGCGCCCAAAGGGCGGGGCAGCGCTATTTACGACAGCAGCAGGCGTATCAGCACCCGGGCGATGGCATAGCCCAGCACGCCGCCGCCGATGCCGGCGGCTGTGGCCCACACCCGTTTCCGCTTGGCGTGGGGCACCTGCTGGCTGTACAGCCGCTGATTTTCCCGGTTCAGGCCCACCAGTGCCTCCGGGTTCCGGGCGGACACCGCCTGTACGATAGCGTCCGCCGTCCGGCGGCTGCCGCCCCTTTTGAGCTGCAGCGTGATGCTGCGCCCGTCATAGGTCAGCAGCTCCACCACCGTGCTTTTGGCCCACAGCAGCTTTAGGTCGTGACGATAGACCCACAGCACGTCCGCCAGGGGCAGCACGATGTTCTGCCGCCGCCCGTACAGGAACGCCGTGCTCACCAGCGCGTCAGAGCGTCGGTCACCCTCCAGATAGTGGAATTCGCTCTCCGCCCGTTCCAGCAGCTTTCCCTTTTTCAGCTGCTTCAGCGTGCTGTTCAGTTGTGCGGTGTACGAGGCGGCGCTTACCAGCAGCACAAAGGCGGCCAGCCCGAGGAAGCTGGCTATGAGGGACCAAAAGCTGCTCCCCGTGTCCGGTGTCAGCTCGCTGTCGATGTAATAGTCGCCGTAGGTGTACACAAAGTCCTCGGCGGTCATGCCGACGGCGGCGGCAATATCGTCGATATATGCCTCCGGCGTCTCACAGATCACGCCCACCAGACGTACCGGTGCCGGCGCGGTGGTCTCCGTCAGCGGGATATAGACGGCCAGCTCCGAGGGCGCGGCCGTATCGTCCGGTACTGCGCCGTCACCGCTGTCGTCGGTATAGGTATAGTCCACGATATCCGCGAACCGTGCATATTCCGCGTCGTTCAGCTGCACCAGATAGCCGTATCCCTCCGTGTCCTCCGCCAGATAGAAGACCAGCTTGCGCCCGTCGCCCAGCGTCACCCGATAGGCCCAGGTGGTCATGTACTGCACGTCGATGTAGTTGTAGTCGCCCAGATAGATCTCGTCCCCGATGGGCACGGCCTCCGCTGCCGCGCTGTCCCGCTGCGCCAGCAGCCCCAGCACGATACACCCCGCCGTCAGCAGGGCCAGTATGCCGCCCACGATCCACCAGGCAGGGGAGTGTCTTACGTATCGGCGCATTTCCATATGTTGCCCCTCCAAATTTGTTGTGGTACGACATATTGTACCATATTCTGCCAGAATGTGCAATATCATTTCCCATAAACGGCATAAAAAACGCACCCCGGGTCTGACCCAAGGTGCGTTTTTCATTCACAGTGCCGCTGCACCGATGATACCCGCCTCGTTGCCCAGCCGGGCACATTCAATCACCGGCGGTGTCCGGTCGTGTCCGCCGAAGCAGTTGGCCGCCACATACGCCCGTATGGGGGCCAGCAGTCTTTCGCCCTGGCGGCTGATGCCGCCGCCGATGAGCACCATCTCCGGCCCCAGGATGTTCACCAGGTCCGTGATGCCCGCCGCCACGTACACGCAGTACCGGTCTACCACAGCCTGCGCCGCCGCATCTCCGGCGGCCGCCGCGTCGAATACGTCCTTACCGGTCAGCCTCTCACCGTATCCGGCCAGCAGGGACTCCGGCTGCGCCGCGGCCGCCCGCTTTCCCTGCCGTATCAGCGCTGTGGCGGAGGCATACGCCTCCCAGCAGCCCTTCCGACCGCAGGTGCAGTCCTCGCCGTCCAGCACCAGCACGGTGTGGCCCACCTCCGCGCCGGTGCCGCCCACGCCCTCCAGCAGTTGGCCGTCGGCCACGATGCCGCCGCCTACGCCGGTGCCCAGGGTGATGAGTATCATGTTCCGGCAGCCCACGGCCCCGCCGGCCACCGTCTCCGCCAGCGCGGCGCAGTTAGCGTCGTTGCTCAGATGACAGGGGAGCCCCAGCCGCGCCGTCACCATGCTGCATACCGGCACATTGAACCAGCCCAGGTTATAGGCCCGCACCACCACGCCGTTGGCGCTGTCGCAGGTCCCCGGCGAGCCGATGCCGACGGACGCGCAGTGCGCCGCCGTGATGCCGGCCTTCTCCATGGCCTTCTCCGCCGCGCGGCAGATATCCGCGACAACGGCCTCCGCCGGGCGTTCCGCACCGGTGGGCAGGCTGACCTCCGCCACGATGTGCTGGCCCTCGTCCACCACGCCGGCGGCGATGTTGGTGCCGCCCAGATCAATGCCAATACGATACATATGCTGCCTCCTTGCGCTTTCTGTCCCCGCGTTCCGGGGAAATAAACGGGGCGGGCGTATCGCCCGCCCCAAGTGCGTTTCTGTCTCAGATATGGGTCACAAAATCGGTGTTCACCGCCACCGGCCGTGCGATGTCGGAGGACCGGATGCTGCCGAAGATGGTCCGCATCGTGGTCAGAGCCTCCTTGCCGGACACCTCCGGCTCCCGGTCATGGACCAGCGCGTCCACAAACTCGTCGATGACGCCGGAGTTGTGGGACGTTGTCTCGAAGGCGAAGCTGGTGCGGTTGCCCTCCAGGTCATTGATGATGATGGGGGCCGACGGCTCGCTGTAGATCATCATCAGGCCCTTGGTGCCGTACAGCACCGTGGACTGGCACTCGTGGCCGTACACCGTCCAACTGGCCGCCATGGTGCCCAGTGCGCCGCCGGACATTTTCAGGATGCACAGGGCGTTGTCATCCACGCTGATGAGCTTGCCGTTGTCGTCACGCTTATTCAGGGTGACTACCTTGGCGGTGGTCTCGATGACCTTCTGCCCAAGCAGGTACTGGATCAGGTCCACCTTGTGGATGCCCATGTCGGACAGGGCGCCCATGGCCGCCTTGTTCTTGTCAAAGAACCACGTGCCCTCCAAGGACCAGCCCTCGGGGCCGGAGTTGCCCAGAATGGTGCGGAAGGTGATCACATCGCCGATGATGCCGCTGTCCAGCATTTGCTTGGCCTTGCGGTGCACCGGGTCAAAACGCATGTTGTGGCCCACCATCAGGTGTCTGCCATTGCGCTCAGCGGCGGCCACCATGGACTCGCACTCCGCCAGCGTTACCGCCATGGGCTTCTCCACCAGCACGTGCTTGCCGGCGTACAGCGCAGCCGTGCAGATCTCCGCATGGCTGCGGTTTTCCACGCATATGGACACGGCGTCCACGTTGGGATCATCCACCAGCTCATAGAAGCTGTTGTACACCTTGCCGCCGTACTGCGCCGCCATCTCCTGCGCGCGCTCCATGTTCTTGTCGTAGAATGCGACGATCTCCGCATTGGGGTTGGCTGCATACTCAGGCAGATGGCGCACCTGTGCGATCTTGCCGCAGCCGATAATGCCGACTCGGATCATAAAAAGCGAACCTCCTCTGTCCGTCCTCAAACCGCCGGGCGCCCTGCGCTCCGACGTATGTTTCTGCCCCTATTGTACCAAAAGAAAACGGGAAAGAAAAGCCTTTTTTGCCAACTTTGCAAAATTTTTCACAAAATCTGCGCCGCGATGGTGAGGGCGCAGCCCTTTTGTGCCGTATAGTCCAGCGTTACGCCTGCCGGCAGGCTGAAGCGGCTCAGCGCCAGCAGCGGACCCTTGCCCGTCAGCTTGAACAGCGCCTCCTTGGCCGTCCATATCTCCCAGAACCGCTGGCAGTCGCCGTCGTCCCCGGACCGTATGTACGCCATCTCCTGCTCGCTGCATACCCGGCGCATGAACTTCTCCTGGGCCGAGCGTACCACCTCCACGTCCACGCCTACCGGCGCGTCCGCCGTTACGCATACCGCCCACGGGCCGGAGTGGCTCACGGACACATACACGCCATCCTTTTCCACGCTGGGCTTGCCCAGCTCGTCCCACTGAAGCGGCACGTCCTTCTCCGCGCAGCCCATCGTCTGCGCGAGCATCCGCCGCGCCAGCAGCTCTCCGGCGATGGTGCGCTTCCGGTCGTCCTCGCCGGCGATGTCGGCCACACGCCGCCGCCGCGTCTCATCCATCATGCCTATCACGGTCTGGGCCGCGTCCTCCGTCAGCTCCCGGATGTCAAACCACTGCAATTCCATATCCCGCGCCTCCCGCGTCGTATTTTTCGCACCCATTGTATCACATCCTGCCGCGCCGCGCTACTGCTTTTTCGCCGCCGCAGGCTTTTCTCTGTACTTTCCGGTACTTCCACCCCTTGCCCAGGGGACGCGGCGGTGGTATACTATCCCCGTATCTGTAGTTTTCCATGAAAGGAGATGACGCCATGACCCGTGATGAGCTCCGCGCCAAGGCCAACGACCTGCCCCTGCTGCCCGGCGTCTATCTGATGATGGACAAGACCGGCCAGGTCATCTATGTGGGCAAGGCCAAAAAACTGAAAAACCGCGTCAGCCAATACTTTCAGGACACCGCCAGCCACAACGAGAAAACGAAGATGATGGTGGCCCATGTGGACCGGTTCGACACCATTATCGTCCGATCGGAGTTCGAGGCCCTGGTGCTGGAGAATTCCCTCATCAAGCGCCATCAGCCCCGCTACAACATTCTGCTGAAGGACGACAAGGGCTATCCCTTCGTGCGGCTGGACAGCGGCGACTACCCCCGCTTTACCCTGGTGAACCGCACCGCCGACGACGGCGCGAAATACTACGGCCCCTTCGGCGGCCGGCACGAAACGCGCCTGGCGCTGGACGCCGTGTGCGCCGCCCTGCGCCTGCCCACCTGTTCCCGAAGGTTCCCCCGCGACATCGGCAAGGAGCGCCCCTGCCTGAACTTCCACATGGGCCGGTGTGACGGCTTCTGCCGCCCGGACGGCCCGGACGCGGCGGAATACCGCCGCCGCATGGCCCAGGCCACCGCCCTGCTGGAGGGCAAGCTGCGCGCCGTCACGACCCAGCTGACGGAACAGATGAACGCCGCGGCGGAGGCCCTGGACTTTGAGACAGCCGCCGCCCTCCGCGACCGTGTGCGGGCCCTGTCCGTGCTGACCAAGGACCAGCAGGTCATCGCCGGTATCTGCGCCGACACCGATGTCTGGGGCGCGTATACCAGCCCCGCCCGGTCCGGCTGCGCCATTCTCCACATTGAAGACGGCGATCTCCTGGCCCGGCAGACCGAGGTGTTCCCCGACGCTGCCGACAGCGAGAGCGCCCTGCTTTCCGCTGTGGTGCCCCAGTACTATCTGACCCGCCAGTCCCTGCCCCGTGAGATATTGCTTCCCGCCGCCATCGAGGACGCTGACGCGCTTTCGGCCCTGCTGACGGAGCGCAGCGGCCACGCCGTGGCCCTCCGGGTCCCCCAGCGAGGTCAGCGCCGCGCGCTGCTGGACATCGCCCACCGCAACGCCCGGGAGGAGGTGGAGCGCGTTACCGACGCCGTACAGCGCATTAACGGCACCCTGCGCCTTTTGCAGGAAACGGCTCAGCTGCCGGTCCTGCCCCGGCGCATGGAGAGCTATGATATCTCCCACACCGGCGGCGCGGACCAGGTGGGCGGCATGGTGGTCTTTCAGGACGGCAAGCCGCTGAAGTCCGCCTACCGCCGCTTCCGCATCGAGTCCTGCGCCGGCGCCGACGACTACGGCGCCATGCGTGAGGTGCTCACCCGCCGGTTCCGGCGCTATCTGGACGGCGATGAAAAGTTTGCCCCCCTGCCGGACCTGCTGCTGATCGACGGCGGTCAGGAGCACGCCCGCGTGGCCGAGCAGGTGCTGGCAGAGACCGGGCTGGATGTGCCCGTGCTGGGCATGGTCAAGGACGACCGCCACCGCACCCGTGCGCTCATCACCGCCCGGGGCCATGAGCTGGGCATACAGCAGACACCCGCCCTGTTTGCCCTTATCGGCACGGTGCAGGAGGAGGTACACCGGTTCGCCATCGCCTACCACCACCAGAAGCACACCCGTTCCGCCAAGCGCTCGCAGCTGGACGGTATCCCCGGTGTGGGCGAGGCGCGGAAGAAGCGGCTCCTGCAGCACTTCGGTACCGTCACCGCGGTAAAAAACGCCACGCTCGAGCAGCTCTCCGCCGTGGTGCCGGAGGCGGCCGCCCGGGCGGTATATGGGAAGTTCCACGGATAAAAAGCGGTACCCCCGCAGCGCCGGAGGTACGTCGTACGCAAAAGAAAAGAGAGACGGCGAAGCCGTCTCTCTTTCATTGTGTTTACTCGTCCAGGTTCTCGATCAGCTCAGCCAGCGCATCCACAGCTTCCTTCTCATCGCTGCCGTCCGCGATCAGTGTCACTGTGGTGTCCTTCATAATGCCCAGGCTCAGCACGCCCAGCAGGCTCTTCGCGTTGACGCGGCGTTCTTCTTTTTCTACCCAGATGCCGCTTTTGAACTCGTTGGCTTTCTGAATGAAATAGGTCGCGGGTCTGGCGTGCAGACCGACCTCATTTTTCACCGTGATCTCCCGTGTATACATGAACCAGCACTCCTTACGCACATTTTTACTCTCGCGCCAGAGGGTGCAGCGCGCAGAAACTAACCCTCACCATTTCCTATTATACTGGATTACGGCAGGATTGCAATGGGCATTGATACGAAAATCCCGCGATTTGCTCTATAATTCCCACTGCAATTTGTGAAAAATGATGTATCTTGCAGACAAATTCCGGTATTTGTCCAATCGAAAGCTCACATCCTGGCCTCTGCCCAGTCGCTGAGCTGCTCCAAAATGGGCAGCAGTGCCCGGCAGCTGTCCGTGGGGCCGTATTCCACCCGCACCGGCACCTCCAGATACTCCCGCCGTGTCACCAGCCCGTCGCGCTCCAGCTCCCGCAGGGCCGAGGCCAGCACCGTGTTGGAGATGCCGTCCAGCTTGCTCCGCAGGGCGTTGTAGCGGATGGTCCCGGCGTTGGCCACGGCGCACAGGATCTGCACCTTCCACTTGCCGCCGATCAGCTGCATGGCGTGGTGCAGCGGACATTTCTCCATACAGGGACAGTCGTAGTGGCTTTGCGGCATGGTCTGTGACATGGTAAGCCCCTCCTTACTTGCCCATAAAAATCTGCGCTCTTGCATTTCTCCAAAGCTATGGTATCATTATAGCAGGTAAGAAAACCGGAGTAAATAGCATGAGGAGAAAATCACAGCCATGAATATCTATCTTCAGGGGCTGACCATGGGTCTGGCCTACGTGGCGCCCATCGGCCTGCAAAACCTGTTCGTCATCAACAGTGCCCTGACGCAGAAGCGCAGCCGCGTCTACATCACCGCGCTCATCGTCATTTTCTGGGACATCTCTTTGGGTGTGGCCTGCTTCCTGGGCGCCGGCGCACTGATGCAGGCGCTGCCCTGGCTGCAAAAGGTCATCCTGGGGTTGGGCAGTCTGATCGTCATCTATATCGGCATCGGTCTGCTGCGGTCCAAGGCCAGTCTGGAGGGCGGCCGGGACGTGAACGTCCCCATCTGGAAACTGGCCGGATCCGCTTTCGTGGTCACCTGGCTGAACCCCCAGGCCATCATTGACGGCACCATGATGCTGGGCGCCTTCCGGGCCACCCTGACCAACGGCGGCGACCTGTTCTTCATCTGCGGCTTCGGCTCCGCCTCGGTGATCTGGTTCCTGACGCTGTCCACGGTCGTCTCTCTGCTGGGCAGTAAGTTCAACGAGAAGGTGCTGAACATCATCAACAAGGTCTGCGGCGCCGTCATCATCTTCTACGGCCTGAAACTGCTGTACAGCTTCGTCCAGATGATGGGTTGGCTGTAAAACACTTCACAAATCACGTCCTTTCTGTTACAATAAGGCAGAAAGGGCGTGATCTTTTTATGGAACAGAACTACCGGCTCACCATCGCCTACGACGGCTCCCGCTTCTTCGGCTGGGAGCGCCAGCCGGACAAGGATACCATCCAGGGCAAGCTGGAGGCCGTGCTGGGCGCATTGCAGGGGCATCCGGTGAACGTCATCGGCGCGGGCCGCACCGACGCCGGTGTCCACGCCCGGGCCATGACCGCCAGCGTGGTGCTGGACGTGACCGAGACGCCCGACGCCATCCGCGACTATCTGAACCGCTATCTCCCCGACGCCATCGCTGTCCGGGAGGTCAAGGAGGCCGCGCCCCGTTTCCACGCCCGCTATAACGCCCTGGGCAAGACCTACCGCTATACCTGCCACACCGGGCCGGTGAAGCCGGTGTTTGACCGGAAGTACGTCACCCTGCTGGACTACGACCCGGATGTGGAGAAAATGCGTCAGGCGGCGGCCTACCTGCTGGGTGAAAACGACTTCGCCAGCTTCTGCGGCAATCCGCGCATGAAGAAGTCCACCGTCCGTCTGGTGGACCACATCGCTATCGAGCGCCGGAAGGACCGGGTGGTATTCACCTTCCATGGCACCGGCTTTTTGCAGAACATGGTCCGCATCATGGTGGGCACGCTGCTGGAGGTGGGCCGTGGCTACTGGACGCCGGAGCAGGTGCGTGACATCCTGGCCGCCAGGGACCGCAAGCAGGCGGGTCCCACCGCGCCGCCGGAGGGTCTGTGCCTGATGAAGGTGGATTATTGAGCAAAAAGCATCCGGGCGCTATCCCGGATGCTTTTGCTGCGTAAAAATGACCTAAGCCTTGGCTTAGGTCATTTTTGTTACATATTGTGGATATCGTCCAGCAGATCGTCCAGCGACATGGTCCGCACCTCGTCCTCGTCGGCCTGGGTGGGCTCGTCCTGGGCAGAGCGCTCTGCGGGCGCCGGCGTCTCCGCCGGCGCGGCGGGCGTCACGGGCGCCGCCGGGGTCTTGTCGGGGATGGCGGCAGGCTCGCTGTCGCTGCTCTCCTCACGGGGCACCAGACGGGGCACCCGTGCCGTGTGCCGTTCCTCGGGGAGCAGGGGCTTCGCCGGGGTCCGCGGCGGTTCGTCGTCGTATTCCTCGTCATCGCCGCCGCCCGTGTGGCCGCGGCCGATCAGGAAGCCCAGCAGGAACAGCACCACCACCAGCAGCACCGCCGCCGCGATGGCCACATACACGGTCTTGACCTCGCCGATCAGCGGCATCGCAATGGTCCCGGGGATCTCCAGCGGCGGTACCTCGGGGATGGTGGCCGGGTCGATGACCTCCACCGTGGGGACAATACCGGTATAGGCCGGCATCCGCAGCACATGGATGGTATAGTTCTGCTTGGTCTTGCCGTCCTCGGCGGTTCCGGTAACCGTGAGCACAGTCTCCGCCTCCGTGGCGGACAGCCGCACCTCGCCGGTGCCGGTGATGCCCTGGGCCTTTTCGTCCTTTGCCGTGGCGGCGATGGTCACCTGCTTCGTCTCATAGGGGACGTAGGCGATGTAATCCGTCACTGTGGGCGTGAACGCCGGAGACAGCGTGGCGCCCTCCAGCGTCAGGGCGGCGATGGATGCGTCGGTGGAGGGTTTGTAGTTGGGGTCCTGCTGGCGTGTGGCATCGATGGTATAGCTCTTGGTGGCGCCGTTGGCCGCCGTGACCTTGATGGTCACGGTGTTGACGCCCACCGCCAGCTCATTGCCGCTGACAGACACCGTAGCGCTGTTGTCGGCCTTTTTGTAGTTCAGGTCCAGCTTTTCCACCGCGAAGGGCACCGTGCAGGTGTAGTACGTGGTGCTGCTGGAGAAGGAGGGGCTCAGCGTGGCATTGGAGCAGCTCAGCGAGCTGAGACTGCAGTTGCCGCTGGGGGCCGCGCCCACCTTGCCGGACCAGCTGGCGCTGTCCAGACTGGTGTCGCTGTTGCCGTCGGACACCACGATGTTGGAGAACGTGGCGGTCAGGGCGTCGCCCTCCTTGGCGCTGCCGGATACCTTCATTTTGATGGTGACCAGTCCGCCGCTGGAGCTGGACGTGCCGTAAACGCTGAACTTGTTGTTGTTGACCACGATGCTCCATCCGCTGACAGAGCAGTTGTAGTTGGTAAAGGACAAATTGCCGCTGTAGCTCAGGTCGGCGGTCAGACCGTAGACCTTGCTGGGCACGGACAGCGTCAGTGTGACGGTGTCGCCTGCCTGCGGGGCGGCGGTGCCGGTCAGCGTCGCTCCGGCGGCGTGGGCCTGCACGGGCAGCAGCGTGACCACCAGCAGCAGCGTCAGCAGCGCGGAGGCCGCGGCGCGGAACAGTTTGTTTTTCATAGGATGTTTCCTCCTCAGCCGATGGTGCGCTGGCCCACGGTGACCTGGGCGGCCTGCACCACGTCGGTGATGGTGACCTTGCCGTCACCGTTGATATCGGCCGCCTTGGCGTAGGCGCCGGACAGGCTGCCGGAGCCCACCACGGACTTCTGCAGCTTGACCACGTCGGTGATGGTGATCTTGCCGTCGCCGCTGACGTCGCCGGTGACCACGATGGTCACGGTGGCGGAGCTGCTGACAGCGGTCATACCGGTACCCACGAGGCCGGAGGTCACCTTGGTGCTGCCGCTATAGATGGTGTAGCCCGCGCTGTTCATTGCGGAGACAGACGTGCTGGGCGATACGCCGGTCAGATAGTTGCCGGAGGGCTTGGGCGTCTCGCCGCCGGTACTCCCACCGGTACTCCCACCGGTGCTACCGCCGGTGCCGCCGCTGTTGGCCGTCTTGGTAAACACGGCGGTGTAGGTGACGTCGGCGTCGGGCATGACGGTGCCGCTGGTATAGCGCTTGCCGCTGGCATCCGCCCAATAATCGAAGCTGTACACGTACTTGCTGTCAGCCTGCATGACCGGATTCGTTGCAGGCAGCGTGATAATGTCGTTCTGGGCCAGCTTGTAGGAATCCCACACAGCGCCCTGGGACATGAACTTCACGGTGTGCAGCGTACCGAACTTGGCCGTAACGGTGTGGTTCTTGGGTGCCACAGGCGTGCTCTGGGATATCTCGCGGTCATTGTAGAACCAGCCCTGGAAGCCCTTTTCGTTCACCTCAGGCAGCGCGCCGTAGGGTTGTGCCTCTTTATAGGTGCGCGTTTCCAAGGTCTTACCGTTGACCACGAAGGTCACCGTGTAGGTGTTGTTGGGGGCTTCGGGCGTGGTAGTCGTGGCCGCGCCCACAGTGAAGGTGGTATCCAGCAGCGTCACGGTGCTGCCGCTATCGGTGGTGCCGGTAATGGTAAGGTAGTATTTCCCGGCGGAGAGCTTACTGAACTTCAGGGTCTCATCCAGTTCCCACAGGTCGAACCACTTGGCATTGATGCCGCTGCGGCTGGCGTAGGTAGGCTCTGTCCCGGTAGCTATGTTGGTGACCACCGCTTTTACGGTGCTGATGTTTTGGGTGCAGGTGACGATACCGCGCAGGGGGAAGGAGGAGTTGCCCTGGGTCAGGTTGTGGACGATGCTCTTGCCGGTTTCGTCCTTCTCCGCCTTCTGGGGATAGAACAGACCGATGGTGCTCCAGGCGTCCTGTCCGGCCGCGGGCTTCATGGTCACAACAGCGGCGGTCTTGCTCTCCTTGCTCAAACCGACCTTATAGGCGGTGACAGTGGTGGTGGGGTTGTTCTTCAGATCCTCGTCGACCATCTCCCCCACGACTTCCACCGTAATATCCTCAAGTGACTTGCCGGTAAGCACCTCCACAAGAAGCAGGATTTCCTCCTCTGTAAAGGATACGTTTTCGTCATCACTGCTTAGCTTTTTGATAAGGGCATTTATATCCTCGTCCTTCATGCCCTCGCTGGCAAGCTTATCCTTTATCTCCTCGGTATAGTCCTCCTCCGACTTGCCTTCGATGCTCGCCTCGAACAAATCATTCAGTTTTGTCTCCAGCCGAGTACCAAAGTCGTTCGCCAACTCGCTGGTATACTGGCCATTCTCGGTAATGCCCTTACTGATCTCGACCAGCTTCGCGGCAATCAGGTCATCCCTGTTCTGGCCGTCCGCTGTGACATCCGCACTGGTCACCGTCACGGTCACATACTGCTTGGTGCCCACGTTGTACAGTATGTAGCCGTTGTTGCTGCCGGTCAGTGTCCAGAACTGTCTGCTGTCGGCGGCAGCGTTTTGCAGCATCAGTGCGCCGTCAACGACCGCCAGACGCTTGCCATCCGTGGTGGCCAGGGTGTATTTGTCGGAATTGTAGTAGGTCAGGATCAGCTGAGAGGCCTTCTCCTCGGCCACCAGGTCGGTGCTGCCTACGCTGTAGCTGAAGGTCCTGCCATCGGAGTTATAGCACAGGGTGTATTTGCCCTCCAGGTGGGAGGTGGTGTTCTGATAGCGCATGACCAGCGCATCGGCAGGCTCGTTGATGTGCAGGCGGCTGTATACCGAGGACTGCACATCGCCGTCCGCTGCGCTGTAATAGGCCATGGAACGGTTCTTCACGCCATAGCGGTCAGACAGCTGGGTCTGCATATCCCGATACTTGGGGATATCCTCCGCCAGCTTGCTGCACTCAGTGTAGATGGCCTCGATCAGCTCCGCCTCGCTCTGCATCTTGAAGCCGCCCAGCCGGTTGTCGATGGCGCGGGTGACCACGTTATAGGCGCCGTCCACGCCATGTTGGACGCTGCGGCTCCACAGGACGTTCTTCAGGGCGATGGAGTAGTCGTTCAGGTTCAGGGAAGGGTATTTGCTTTGCAGGCGGCTGATCAGGGTCGAGTAGCGCTCGGTACCCCAGTACTCTGTCTGGGCGTTGGCAAACTCACCCTTGTTGACGCCGTGGCCCAGCTCCCTCCAGGCACTTTCAAAGTTGGGGCCGTAGCCTGCTGCGGCTGCGCCGCTGGTGTTCTCGCCGTAGGCCTTATCCAGCGTGGCCGCGAAGCCATTGTATATAGCATTGCCCTGGTAGTTCCGCAGCCAGGTGCGGAACGCGTCCAGCGTTCCCGCCTTGCTGGAGAACATATACAGGCCGAAGGATGTACCGCCGGGGTCGCCGGGTACGGTGGAAACAGCGCCCGGGTCAGCGTCCGCGCCCGTCTCATAATATTGGCTCAGTGCGCCCAGGTCCTTCAGGCTGCTCCAGTTCTTACTGGCAGCCAGCAGTATGGTGGTCAAACAGCTCACCGCCATCACCGCCGCCAGGATCAATGCCATTCCCCGTTTCGTCCTCTTCATGTCGATACACCCTGCCTTATCTCTAAGTTGTATGGGAAGCGCCGGCGGCGGGAAGGCCCCTCCGCCGATTTACATAACAATAGTCATGTGTAGTATACCATCGGTCTGCGTCGTTGTCTACCAAAAAAACGAGAAAAACACAAAAAATATGAAAATTTTGTCACCAGCGCCACAAGATTTGGGTGGATTTATGGCGCGGAATGGCGTATAATGGCCGCAGGCTGACAAAAATACGCAAGGAGAAATCAATTTATGTCAACGAATACGAAAAAGAAACACGGCACCGGCGCGGCGGTGGTACTCATCGTGCTGTGCCTGCTGGCGCTGGGCGCGCTGGGATATATCATCTGGCGGCAGTTTAATCCCGTGGTGCCGGAGACGGCGGCGGGCTATGTGGCCGCCGCCGGGACCACCGCCCCTGTGTATGACGAAAACGGGACTCAGCTGGGTTCCCTGGTCCGCGGCGCGGAGGTACAGTACGTTGCTGAGGACGCCGAGGACGGCGCGGACCGCGTCCGCGTGGTCAACGGCGAGGGCTACGCCTATCTGGACGCGGCCAACCTGACCGCAGACTACAACGGCGCGGTGCTGACCGATACGGTGTACGCCCTGCGGGGCATGAGCCTGACGGATGAGACGGGCGCGGTCCCCGGCTGCGCGGTGGAAAAGGGCATGGCGCTGACCGTCACCGGCTTTGACGGCCTGGACGAGAACGGCGAGGTCCTGCGCTGGGCCGTCAGCTGTGACCGGGGCGAGGGGTACATCGACGGAGAGAACGTCCGCATGACGGAGGAGGAAGCGCTGGCGCAGTATGACGACGCGCTCTACCAGCGCCACGCCGCGCGGGGCGACGCCTGGGGCGGCGGCGACGCGGCCGACCTGGACTACTACCCCACGGAGAAGCCGGCCTTCACGGACAATGTGATGCCCGACGAGGTGCGGGCCCTGTACCTGAACGGCAGCGCCATTCAGTACGCGGACAGCTATATCCGGCTGGCCCAGGGTACCGGCATCAACGCCTTTGTGGTGGACATCGTGGACGGCACGGCGGTGTCCTACGCCTCCCCGGTGATGCAGCAGTACAGCCCGTCCGCCTACGCTGCGGCCCAGGACACCATGGAGGGCTTCAAGGCCAACGTGCAGAAGCTCCGCGACGCCGGCTACTACGTCATCGGCCGCATCACGGTGTTCAACGACGCCCACCTGGCCGCCGACCACCCGGAGTACGTCATCTCCGACCTGAACGGCACGCCCCTGAAGATCAGCTCCATGTACTGGCCCAGCGCCTACAACCGCACCGTGTGGCAGTACAAGGTGGAGCTGGCTCTGGAGGCCGCCGCTCTGGGCTTCAACGAGATCCAGTTTGACTACATCCGCTTCCCCGACGGCGCGTATAAGTACGAGCAGGCCGGTACCATCGACTACAAGAACACCTATGGTGAGAGTAAGGCCCAGGCGGTCCAGCGGTTCCTGATCTACGCCGCGCAGCGGCTGCATGACGCCGGGTACTACATCTCCGGCGATGTGTTCGGCGAATGCGCCAACGCCTACGTCACCGCCTGCGGCCAGTACTGGCCGGCCATCAGCTCCGTGGTGGACGCCATCTCCGGTATGCCCTACCCGGACCATTACAGCGCGCAGGGTGACTATAAGCCCTGGGAGCACCCCTACACCACCGTCCATAACTTCGGCGAGAGCGCCATGGCCCGCCAGAGCGAGACGGCCTCCCCCGGCGCGGTACGCACATGGATACAGTGCTACAACGCCATCCGCGAGCCGTATAACCACTACGGCGCGGCGGAGCTGGCCGACGAGGTCCGGGCCCTCCGCGACGCCGGGTGCACCGGCGGCTTTATGACCTGGAACGGCGCGTCCGACATCGACAAATACGCCGAGGTCATCTCCGCCCTGAGCTGATATGAACGCAAAAAAGAAAGCCCGCACGGGCTTTCTTTTTTGCTTATTGCGCTTCCATGGCTTTCTGGGCAAAGCTGTTGTCCACCAGCTTGTCGAAATCCACCCACTGGTCCTTCTCCAGCTCGCCGGCCTCGGTCATCACCGTCTCCAGCCGTTCCAGCGCCGACCGCGCCATCATCGGCCCCGCGTTCCAGGCATCGATCTGCCGGTGCCGGGCGGTAACGGCCTCCAGGGTATCCAGGTCCGTATCCGGGAACTGATCGATGATGGCCTCCGCCACCTCCCGGTCTGTGTGGTCCACGATCCACTGCTGCGCCCGCGCGATGGCGTTGGCAAAGCCCTGAATGACCTCCGGATGCGCCGTCATATAGCTCTGGCTGGCGAAATAGGCGGTGTAGGGGATCTCCCCGGACTCCTCGCCGATGGAGCAGAGGATATACCCGTGTCCGGCGCGCTCTACCTCCGTGGCGGTGGGCTCAAACAGCGTCACATAGTCCCCCTGCCCGCCGGTGAAGGCCCCGGCCATCATGTTGAACTGCACCGAGGTGTCCACCACCGCGTCCTCCTGGGGTACGATGCCGTGCTGCTTGAGGACGTATTCCAGCGTCATCTCCGGCACGCCGCCCTTGCGCCCGCCGATGATGGTCTTGCCCTTCAGGTCGTTCCAGTCGAAGGCCTCATCACTGCGGCCCACCAGGAACGAGCCGTCCCGCTTGGTCAGCTGGGCGAAGATCACCGGCAGATCATCCTTGCCCTGCGCGTGGATATAGATGCAGCTCTCCGGCCCGGCCAGGCCGATGTCCGCGCCGCCGGATACCACGGCGGTCATCACCTTGTCGGCCCCGCCGCCGTTGCTCAGCTCGATGTCCAGCCCCTCATCGGCGAAGAACCCCTGGCTCATAGCCACGTACTGCGGCGCGTAGAACACCGAGTGCGTTACCTCGCTGAGCCGGACCGTGACATTTTTCGCCTCCGTGCCGGCGGTATCTCCGGTATCGGTCCCCGCGCCGCAGCCGGTCAGCAGGCTGAGCGACAGCAGCGCGGCCATACAAATGCAGATAAGTTGTTTTTTCATGCACGTACCCCCCATAGATGATTTAAGAATGCTTCCGCCCGCAGCACCAGCAGGTACATTCCCACCGCCGCCAGCCCCAGCACCAGCACGCTGGCCATGACCAGGTCCATGTTGAATACCTGGGAGCCGTAGACGATGAGATACCCCAGCCCGGCCCGGGATACCAGGAACTCGCCCATGATGACGCCCACCCAGCTGAGTCCCACGTTCACCTTCAGTGTGGAAAACAGCGTGGGACAGTTAGCCGGGAACACCAGCAGCCACAGGATCTGGCGCTTGTCAGCGCCCAGCGTCCGCATCAGCCGCAACTTCTCCGGGTCGGTGGTGCGGAAGCCGGTGTACATACTCAGGATGGTGACGATGAGTGAAATGGCCAGCGTCATGGTGACGATGGCCCCCATGCCCGCGCCCATCCACACGATGAAGATGGGCCCCAGGGCTGTTTTCGGCAGTGCGTTCAGCACCACCAGGTACGGGTCCAGAATGCGGGCGGCGGTGTCCGACCACCACATGGCCACGGCGACGGCCGTGCCCAGCACCGTCCCGGCGGTAAAGCCCAGCACCGTCTCACCGATGGACACCGCCGCGTGGTGCCACAGCTCGCCGGAGGCGCACAGCCGCCACAGGGTCTGCACCATGCGGCTGGGACTGCTGACCAGAAAGCCGTCGGACAGCCCCAGCCGGCAGCTGAGCTCCCACACGGCAAACAGCCCCGCCACCAGCGCGATCTGCCAGATACGCACCCGGCGCTTTTCGCGGCGCACGGTCCTCAGGTACGCCGCACGGCGGGGCGAAGGCGTTTTCTCAGGCATGAACGTCCAGCTCCTTCCATATGGCGTTGAAGTACCGGTGAAATTCCGGCGTGTCCCGGCGCTCCAGCGGCGGCAGACCACGCAGCGCACCCATGTCCATCTCCGCCTTCACCACGGCGGGGCGGCGGGACAGCACCACCACCCGGTCGGACATACTCACCGCCTCAGCGATGTCATGGGTGACCAGCAGGGCCGTTTTGCCCTCCTGCCGCAATATGCGCCAGATATCCGCCGATACCGCCAGCCGTGTCTGGTAGTCCAGGGCGGAAAAGGGCTCATCCAGCAGCAATATCTCCGGCTCAGTGGCCAGGGTCCGGATCAGGGCGCAGCGCTGGCGCATACCGCCGGAGAGCTGGCAGGGCCGCTTTTTGGCAAAGGACGCCAGCCCGTAGCGCTCCAGCAGCCGGGATACGTGTGCATAGGCCGCCGGGTCCTTCTCGCCACGGACCGTCAGCCCCAGCGTCACGTTGTCCCATATATTCCGCCACTCGAAAAGCTGGTCCCGCTGGGGCATAAAGCCGATTTTTGGCGATGTGCCCTGTACCGCCCGGCCGTCGATCTCGATAGCGCCGCCGCTGAGGGGCTCCAGACCGGCAATGGCGCTGAGCAGGGTGGATTTGCCGCAGCCGGAGGGCCCCACTAAACTGACGAACGCGCCCTCCTCCACCGTGAAGGACACGTCCCGCACCGCCTCCACCTCGCCGTCCGGGGCTTGATAGCAGGCGGCGGCATGACGGAGCGTAATGCTCATATCCTATGTGACCTCCTGTCGGGAATGATGGGAGACTTCTCTCCGTGGTCATTCTACGCAGGAGGGACCCGCGGGGTGCCCTACGGCAGCAGATACGGTGCCAGCAGCGCCGCCAGTCCTGCTGACAGCGCCGCCTGCACCGCCTTGGCCGGCACATACAGCCGCAGGGAGATGCCGCTGCCCGCCGTCACCGCCGCCGTCTGGCAGTGGACGCTGAGCCCGCCCCAGCCCAGCAGCGCAGCCGCGGTGACGAAGCCCCGGCGGTCCGGTGTCAGGCGCAGGATGCCGTTGGTCAGCTCCAGCACCCCCGCCGCCAGCGGCGGCAGGGGACCGATGAGCCCCTCCGCCAGACGCAGCAGCACCAGAAAGAATACCACGAACCCGCACACCCGGGCCATGGCGGACACCGCCCCCTCCACCGCCCGGAGAAACTGCCCCGTCAGTCCGGCCCGCGGTGGCACAGGCCGTTTCGGCATGGCGGTGACGGGCAACGGGCGGCGGCAGAAGAGCAGACCCGTCAGCAGCGCGGCGGCGCAGTGCAGCAGATATAGCCAGGCTCCCGTCCGGGCGCTGCCGAATACCGACACCCCGGCCACGCCGATGGCAAAGGCCGGGCCGGCATTGTTGCAAAACGTCAGCAGCCGCGCCCCCTCGGCAGGGGACAGCTCGCCCCGGCGCACCAGCTCCGCCGCCGTCCGCGCCCCCACAGGATAGCCGCCCACCAGCCCCAGCAGCAGGGCGGCGCACCCCGCGCCGCCGCAGCAGAAGAGCCGCCCGAAGGGGTGGGCCAGCGCCCGGCCCGCCGCCTCCGCCGCCCCCAGCGCCACCAGCAGGGACGAGACGGCAAAAAACGGGAACAGCGCCGGTATCACCGATGTCAGACACAGCTGTACGCCGTCCCGCGCCGCCTGGGCCGCCGTCTCCGCCTGCCGCAGCAGCAGTATCGCCAGCGTCCCGCTGCCCAGCAGTGCCAACATGCGCTTTATCATCACCATCACCGGTCCCCAGCCTATGCGCGCCGCCGCCGGGAAATACCCCGCCCCGGACAGGCAAGTTCCGGTGCGTCCGCGCATAGCGTTCTGTATCATCCGCAGGGAGGTGACGGTGTGGCGGGACTGAAAAAGAAGCTGGCCCAGGTGGGTCAGGAGGCGCTGGAGCGCCTGGAGCTGCCGGTGAACATCGCCGCCGGCGTGGCCCGGATCGAGCTGCTGGGCAACCGGGAGCTGTATATGGACCGGCACCGTGGCGTGCTGGCCTACACCACCGAGGCGGTGGACGTCAACGGGGGCGGCGTGGTGGTCCGCGTCCGGGGCCAGGACCTGCAGCTGCTGGTGATGACGGAGCAGGAGCTGCGGATCACCGGAAAAATATCCGGCATCGAACTGGTGGAGTAAGGGGGGCGCCGTGTACCGTAAAGCAGTGAATTATCTCCGCGGTCAGGCGGTGGCTGAGGTGGTCTGTACCGCGCCGGAGCGCGTGGTGAACCTGTGCGCCGCCCACGGCATTCCTTTCTGGGACCTGACTTGGCTGACGGAGACATCCTTCCGCGTGACCACCACCCTGTCCGGCGCGCGGCGCCTGGCCGAGGTGACGGCGGACATCGGCGCACAGGTGACCGTGTGCCGAAAGTCCGGCGCGCCGGAGCTGTGGCGGCGGTGCAGGCACCGGTATGTGCTGCTGGCGGCGGTGCTGGTGCTGCCGCTGCTGCTGGCGGTGGGCAGCGCCTTCATCTGGGACTTCGAGGTCACGGGCAACGACACCGTCCCCACGGAAAGCGTATTGCAGGCACTGGAACGATGCGGCGTGCGCGTGGGCACGCGTGGTGTGGGCCTGGACCAGGACGAGCTGCGGAACCGGGTGCTGCCGCTTCTGCCGGACGTGGTGTATCTGGCGGTGAACGTCAGGGGCTGCACCGCCCATGTGCAGGTGGTGGAGCGCGTCCGCCCGCCGCATCTCTACCGGGACAGCGACGTGCAGAACATCGTGGCGGCCAGAGACGGGCTCATCACGAAGATCGAGGCGCTGGACGGGGTGACCTGCGCGGCGGTGGGCGAAACGGTGCAGGCGGGGCAGGTGCTGCTGTCCGGGGTGGCTGACTCGCCCCGGGGCTGCCGGTATATGCGGGCCACCGGGCGGATCTGGGCCCGGACATGGTACGAGTGGACGGTGCCCGTACCTCTGGAGACGGTGCTGAAGGACGGCACGGAGCCCGTGAAGACCCGCACCCATACCGCGCTGGACCTTGGACGGAAGCGAATTGCGCTGCCTGCGGGGGACAGCATATTGCAGGGCCGGGAAAACTGTGATAAAATAATACGATACCGCGGCGTGCAGCTTCCCTTCGGGCTGCGTCTGCCGGTAACGCTGGTAACAGAGACGGTGGCCGAGCGCGCGGTGTACGACGGTGAACGTCCGGAGGATGAGGCCTACGCCGAGGGACAGAAGCAGCTGGAGGCCCAGTTGGCGCAGACCATCGGAGACGATGGCCGTGTTCTGAAAGCGGATGTATCCGCCCGGCGGCAGGGCGCGTACCTTATGGTGACGCTGCGGGCGGAGTGCGAGGAACAGATCGGCGTGGACGCGCCGCTGACTATAACAAGCGATACAGGGAGGTAAACCCAAAACATGGAACAACGTATCGGTATTGAACGCATGGAGGAGGCCGTCAATCTTTTCGGCTCCTTCGACGAGAATATCCGGCTTCTGGAGGCGGAATTTCAGGTGCAGGCGGTGAACCGGGGCGGCGAGATCGTCGTGTCCGGCGAGCCGGAAAACGTGATGCTGGCGGTGAAGGCGGTGCAGGCGCTGCTGACCCTGTCCAATAAGGGCGAGACGATCACCGACCAGCACGTGCGCTACGTCATCGGGCTGGTGCGCTCCGGTCAGGCCGAGCGCATCAGCGAGCTGACCCAGGATGTGATCTGCATCACCAGCAAGGGCCGGCCCGTCAAGCCCAAGACCATCGGCCAGAAGGAGTACGTCAACGCCATCCTGAAGCAGACCGTCACCATCGGCGTGGGCCCTGCCGGCACCGGCAAGACGTACCTGGCAGTGGCGGCGGCGGTGGCCGCCTTCCGGGACAAGCAGGTGAACCGCATCATCCTCACCCGTCCGGCGGTGGAGGCCGGCGAACGGCTGGGCTTCCTGCCCGGCGACCTGCAGTCGAAGGTGGATCCCTATCTGCGCCCGCTGTACGACGCCCTGTTCGATATGCTGGGGGCGGAGACATACCAGAAGTATCTGGAGCGCGGCAACATCGAGGTGGCGCCCCTAGCCTATATGCGCGGGCGGACGCTGGACGACAGCTTTATCATTCTGGACGAGGCCCAGAACACCAGCCGCGAGCAGATGAAGATGTTTCTCACCCGCATGGGCTTCGGCTCCAAGGTGGTCATCACCGGCGACGTGACCCAGATCGACCTGCCCGCCGACAAGGTCAGCGGCCTGAAGGAGGCCATGAAGGTGCTGCGGGACGTGGAGGGCGTGGCCATATGCAGGCTCACCAAGGAGGACGTGGTGCGCCATGTGATGGTGCAGCGTATCATCGAGGCCTACGCCAAATTTGAGGAGAAAAAGAAATGAAACGACACTATATCCCGGTGACCGCCGATGTCCCCGGTGTCAGCGAGGGCACACGCAGCTTTCTCCGCAGGGTCATCCGCACAGCGCTGGCCGAGCAAGGGGTGGACTTCCCCTGCGAGGTGGATGTGCTGGTGACCGGCGACGCGGGCATCCACGCCATCAACCTGGAGATGCGTGGGGTGGACCGCCCTACGGACGTGCTGAGTTTTCCGGAGTTTGAACTGACTCCCGGCGAGCTGCCCGGCGCGGAGGACGCCGACCCCGGCACCGGCTATGTGCCTCTGGGGGACATGGTCATTTCTCTGGAGCGCGTGAAGGCGCAGGCGAAGGAATACGGCCACGCCAACCGCCGGGAGTTGGCCTATCTGGCGGTACACTCCGTGCTGCACCTGCTGGGCTACGACCACCTGGACGAGGGCCCCATGAAGGCCCAGATGCGCGAAAGAGAAGAGGCCATCATGTCCGTGCTGGGCCTGGAACGAAAATAACGCTGCACGAAAATTGCTCAAACGAAAGAAAGTTGAGGATCACCTATGAACATCACAAAAACCGCAATGATCACCGTGTGCGGACAGCCCAATGTGGGCAAGTCCAGCCTGACCAACGCCCTGGTGGGCGAGAAGATCGCCATTGTTTCGGACAAGCCCCAGACCACCCGCAACCGCATTTACGGCGTGGTGAACCGGGGCGATACCCAGTATGTGCTGCTGGATACGCCGGGCCTGCACAAGCCCCGTTCCCGGCTGGGGGACTATATGGTCAAGGTGGTGCGGGAGAGCCTCAGCGACGTGGAGTGCGCGCTGCTGCTGGTGGAGCCCATCCCCCATGTGGGCGAGCCGGAGAAGGTCCTTTTGCAGCGTATCCGGGAGGAGCACCTGCCCTGCGTGCTGTGCATCAACAAGATCGACACGGTAGAGAAAAAGGAGGCCCTGCTGGAGGTCATCGCGGCGTACAGCGCGGCCTATGACGGCTTTGATGCCATCATTCCCATCTCCGCCCGGACCGGCGACGGCTTGGATGAGCTGATGCGGCAGCTGTCCCAATACGCCCAGGAGGGTCCCCAGCTGTTCCCCGACGGCATGACCACCGACCAGGCGGACAGCCAGGTGTGCGCGGAGATCGTCCGGGAGAAGATGCTGCGCTGCCTTGACAAGGAGATCCCCCACGGCACGGCGGTGGAGGTGACGAAGTTCTCCGAACGGGAGGACACGGGCATCATCGATCTGGATGTGACCATCTATTGCGAAAAGGCCAGCCACAAGGGCATCATCATCGGCAGAGGCGGCGAAATGCTCAAGCGCATCAGCTCCGCGGCCCGTCGGGATATCGAGAAATTCATGGGCACGAAGGTGTACATGGAGACGTGGGTGAAGGTCAAGGAAAATTGGAGAGATAATCCGAATTTCATCAGAAGTCAGGGCTACAACGAGGAATAACATCAACAAATTTCCAGCCATAAAACCGGCGAAAGCTCCCATGCTAACGACATGGAGGTGTTCGCGTGGACTACTGGGAATTATTTTTGGACACCGGCGCGCCGGAGGCGTATCTGCTGTACCGCGGGGCCCAGGAGGCTGTATGCAAAGTGGAAAGACCGTGACCGGCGGCGTGGTGCTGCGGGTCACAGACACAAAGGAGACAGATCGGATATTGACGGTGCTGACGGCGGACCGGGGGAAGATACCCCTGATCGCCCGGGGTGCGCGGCGAAAGAACAGCCGCCTGGCGGCGGCCTGCCAGATGCCGGCCTATTCCGAGCTGACCATTTTCAAGCGGGGCAGCTGGTATATGCTGGATGAGGCGTCGCCCATCGAGCTGTTCGACGGGCTGGGCCGGGACATCGAGCTGCTGGCGCTGGCGGCGTGGTTCTGTGAGCTGACGGAGGCGGTGTGCGCCGAGGAGACGCCCTGCCCTGAGATACTGTCGCTGCTGCTGAACGCCCTGTACGCCCTGTGCCGCACGGGGAAGGACCCGCGGCTGGTGAAGGCGGCGTTCCAGTTCCGGCTGATGGCGCTCTCGGGCTTTGAGCCGCTGGCGGAGGAATGCGCCGTGTGCGGAACGGCACAGCCGGAGGGACCGGTGCTGGACATCTCCGGCGGATTTGTGGCGTGCGGAACGTGCAGGGGCCCGGAGCGCAGCTTCCGGCTGCCGCTGACCGAGGCTGGTCTGGCGGCGCTGCGGCACGTGCTGTACGCGGACCCCAGGCGGCTGTACAGCTTTACGCTGGAGCCGGGCGCCCTGCAGGCGCTGGATCAGGCGGGTGAGGCGTTTATCGCCGCCCAGCTGGAGCGCGGGTTCCGGACGCTGGACTATTACAAGGCCCTGTTGGGATAACAGGAGGACATACATACATGAGCGAGTTATTTGAGAAATCTATCCGCACACTGGAGCTGCCGGCGGTGCTGGAGCTGCTGGCGCGCCATGCGGTCAGCGACGAGGCCAAGGCCCGGTGCCTGCGGCTGCGTCCTGCCACAGACGCGGCGGCGGTGGAGCACCTGCTGGATGAGACGGACGCGGCCAAGACGCGGCTGGGCCTGCACGGCAGTCCGTCCTTTGCGGGCGTGAAGGACGTATCCCAGGCACTGGACCGGGCGGACCACGGCGGCGTGCTGAACACCCGGGAGCTGCTGGATGTGGCCGGTGTGCTGACCGCTGCGCGGCGGGTCAGCGACTATGACGCGGAGCGTCAGGGGGAGGCCACGGCCATCGACCGGCTATTCTCTGCCCTCCATGTGAACCGCTATCTGGAGGATAAAATACGCGGCGCCATACTGGACGAAGAGACCATTGCCGACACCGCCAGCCCGGAGCTGGCGGACATACGGCGGAATATGCGCGCTGCGGCCAGCAAGGGACGGCAGATCCTGCAGCGGATCATCTCGTCGCCCTCCTACGCCAAGGTGCTGCAGGAGGCGCTGATCACCCAGCGGGACGGGCGGTTCGTGGTGCCGGTAAAGGCGGAGTGCAAGGGCAGTCTGCCGGGTCTGGTACACGACATCTCATCCTCCGGGGCCACGCTGTTCGTGGAGCCCATGGGCGTGGTGCAGGCCAATAATGAATTGAAGGAATTGCAGGCCCGTGAGGAAAAGGAGATCGACCGGGTGCTGCGTATACTGTCCGGCGAGTGCGCGGCGCAGCGGGAGAACATCCTGTACGACTACGACCTGCTGGTGCAGCTGGATACCATTTTCGCCCGGGCACAGCTGAGCTATGCCATGGACGCGGGGCGTCCGCTGGTGCGGAAGCGGGGCGGCATCGACCTGAAGCGGGCACGGCATCCCCTGCTGGATCCGGCCAAGGCGGTGCCGGTGACGGTGGCGCTGGGCGGAGCGTATGACACGCTGGTCATCACCGGCCCCAACACCGGCGGCAAGACCGTCACGCTGAAAACCCTGGGGCTGCTGTGCCTGATGGCCCAGTGCGGCCTGCACATCCCCGCCGGAGACCAGAGCGCCGTGCAGGTGTTCGACCGGGTACTGGCGGACGTGGGCGACGAGCAGAGCATCGAGCAGAGCCTGTCCACGTTTTCGGCGCACATGGCCAACACGGTGGAGATACTGAAGCTGGCGGATGAGAAGAGCCTGATCCTGTTCGACGAGCTGGGGGCGGGCACCGACCCGGTGGAGGGCGCGGCGCTGGCCATCGCCATCATCCAGGACGTGCGGCGCAAGGGCGCGCTGACGGCGGCCACCACCCATTACGCGGAGCTGAAGACCTTTGCCATGACCACGGCGGGGGTGGAGAACGCCAGCTGTGAGTTCGATGTGCAGACGCTGCGGCCTACCTACCGGCTGCTCATCGGCATACCGGGCAAGTCCAACGCCTTTGCCATCTCCCGGCGGCTGGGGCTGGACGAGAGCGTCATCGAGGACGCCAAGGCCCAGATGGACAGTGAATCCGTGCGGTTCGAGGATGTGCTGACCCAACTGGAGGAGAAGCGCCAGCGGCTGGAGAAGGCCCAGGGCGAGGCGGATCGGCTGTGGCGCCAGCGTGAGGAGGACGCGCGGAAGGCGCGGACCTTCCGTGAGCAGATGGAGAAGGCCAAGGACAACGCCCGGACCAAGGGCGAGGCCGAGGCGCGGCGCATCGTGCAGCAGGCCCAGCGGCAGGCGGACCAGGTGTTCGCCGAGCTGGACGAGCTGCGGAAACAGCAGCAGCGGTCGGACTATCAGGCCGTGAATGACCGGAAAAGCGATATACGCCGCCGCCTGAACGAGGCGGAGACGGCGCTGCACCAACGGGACGAGGACACAGAGCCGGTGCCCGCGCCCAGCCGGCCCATCGCCGTGGGCGACACGGTGGAGCTGGCCGGTGTGCGTACCGGCGCCGCGGTGCTGGCGGTCAACGGCGACGGCACGCTGCTCCTGCAGGCGGGCAAGATGAAGATGACCGTGAAGGCCGCGCAGGTGCGCCTGCTGGAAACGGCGGAGGAGATCGAGAAGAAGAAAAAGCAGTCCGCCGCCGCGCAGCAGCGCAGCGGACCGGCGGTGTCCATCAACACCGGGGCGCGGGCGTCCGCCGAGCTGGACATCCGGGGCCTGGAGACGCTGGAGGCCGAAAGCGTGGTGGAGAACTACCTGGACGCGGCATCCCGGTCCAAGCTGGGCACCGTGACCATCATCCACGGCAAGGGCACCGGCGCGCTGCGCGCCGCCGTGCACCAGCTGCTGAAGAAAAACAAACAGGTCAAGTCCTTCCGCCTGGGCCGATACGGCGAGGGCGAGGCCGGCGTGACCGTGGTAGAGCTGAAATGAACAACACCCTCCTGCGCCGGCAGGAGGGTGCTGCTTTTTCAGCGGGAGATAAAAAGGGCCGGCCGAGCCGGTCCCTTTTATGTATCACAGCTGCTTGATGAAGCAGCGGCGGCGCTTATGCTGTTCGGTCTGAAAATCCTTCCACTGGGACTGGACCTTGTCGTTCAGCTCCAGCATGGGGCCGGTCTCGGCCTGCTTGATGCCCAGCTTGTGGCAGCCTTTCATGGCCTTGCTGAGGATAATGGCGTTGACACCCTTTTTCTGGTAGTCCGGGTGGACGGCGATGAGCAGCAGGTCCACGGTGTCGTTCCTGTGGAAGGCCTTGAGAACGTCGATCCAGCCGGTGGGCATGAGGCGGCCCCGGTGCTTCTGCAGGGCAGAGGCCAGGCTTGGCGCACCTACGCCGAAGGCCACCATGCGGTCGTTTTCATCCATGACGAAGCAGGTGGTGTTGGGATTGATGAGGGGCGCGAACTTGGCGGAGTACTTTTTGATCTGGCGGTCAGAGAGCTCCACAGTGCCGTACAGCGGCGCGTAGGCCAGGTTGACCAGCTCGAAAAACGGCTTGAGCAGGGGCAGATAGGACAGGCGGCTCCTGGCCTCGTGAATGTGCAGGCGGTGGCGCTTGAGAACGAAGTCGGAGATCTTCTCCCAGCGCTGTATGGTGGCCTCGTCCTCCGGGACGGTGATAAGCTCCTCGATCCAGTCCACGTCCTTCACATAGCCCAGGGCGGCCATGTGGTCGATGTAGTAGGGATGGTTATAGTATGTGAAAAAGCAGCTGCGGCGGTCAAAGCCCTCCACCAGCATACCCTCGCGGTCCATGTCGGTGAAGCCGAGGGGACCGTGAACGGCGGTGCAGTCCAGCTCCTTCGCCCAGGCCTCCACCGTGCGGAACAGGGCGGAGGAGACCTCCGGGTCGTCAATGAAATCCACCTGGGTAAAGCGCAGGCGGTTGGCACCCCACTTGTCGTTGGCCTTGCGGGAGTGGATGGCACCGATGCGGCCCACGATCTCCCCGTCGCGCATGGCCAGCCAGCAACGGGCGTCGCAGTATTCAAAGGCGGGGTTCTTGCTGCGGTCCCAATCGGAGAGATCGTCGCCATAGGTGGCGGGGACGAACTGAGGCACATCCTTATACAGCTCGTTTGGGTAGTCCACGAACCGGCGCAGCTGGGCTTTGTCAGTTACTTCTATAATGGAGACCATTTAGTATACCTCCTGTATCATGCAAACACACATATAGTGTACGACATTATTTCACAAAAAGCAAGGATAGTGACATTAAGAACACATTAACTTTACCCCAATGTTACCCACTGCAAAAAATCAGAAAAAACGTTTGACAAACCGGACAGGCAGGTGTACAATACAGTTGAGCACGAATAGAGTCACCCCCCTCTGTCCGTGCCACCCCCCTGTCGGGTATTCCCCCTTTTACCCGACAACACACCACCACAGGGAGCGCTACGGCGCTCCTTGTGGCCGTCTTGGGGAGGGAGAAAGAGCAGCCGAAAGGCTGCTCTTTCTTCATTTCCGGGGGAATATCTGCCCCATGCCGCCGGGCAAACGGCGCGGAGACAGCAGAGAGCAGCGGGGGGGGGGGGGGGGGGGGGGGGGGGGGGCGGNCCCCCCCCCCCCCCCCCCCCCCCCCCCCCCCCCCCCCCCCCCCCCCCCCCCCCCCCCCCCCCCCCCCCCCCCCCCCCCCCCCCCCCCCCCCCCCCCCCCCCCCCCCCCCCCCCCCCCCCCCCCCCCCCCCCCCCCCCCCCCCCCCCCCCCCCCCCCCCCCGCTGCTTATTGCCGGCATTTCAAGCGCGGAGAGAGTGCCCTGCTTCAGTTCAGAGTGCCGTCCTTTTGCCGGAACAGGGCCTGTACCCGGCGGCGGAGCACGGCATGCTCCGGCCGGGTCAGCAGCGGGTCGCCGGCCAGCAGCTGCTGCGCGGCATCCCGGGCCTCGGCCAGCAGGGGCATATCGCAGCTGAGGTCGGCAGCCTTCAGCGTGGGCAGGCCGTGCTGGCGGCTGCCGAAGAAGTCGCCGGGGCCCCGGAGCTTCAGGTCCTCCTCGGCGATGCGGAAGCCGTCGTTCGTCTGGGTCAGGGCTTTCAGCCGCCGTTTCGTGTCGTCATTCTGCACGTCGCTGAGCAGAACACAGTAGCTCTTGGCCTGGCCGCGGCCCACCCGGCCGCGCAGCTGGTGCAGCTGGCTCAGGCCGAAGCGGTCGGCGTTCTCCACCACCATCAGTGTGGCGTTGGGCACATCCACGCCCACCTCCACCACGGTGGTGGAGACCAAGATATCGCTCTCCCCGGCGGCGAAGGCGGCCATGACCTTTTCCTTCTCCTTTGGCTTCATACGGCCGTGGAGCACGGCTATCCGCAGCTCGGGGAAGGTATCCTCCTGCAGTGCCTTGGCGTAGGCCGTCACGGCCTTGCGCTCGTCGGGCAGAGCGTCATCCTCGCCCACCAGCGGGCAGACGATGAACACCTGATGGCCCTCCTGCACCTGCTTGCGGATAAAGCCGTTGAGCCGCGCCCGGTATTTCTCGCCCAGAGCGAAGGTCTCCACTGTCTGCCGTCCCGGCGGCAGCTCGTCGATCACAGACACATCCAGATCGCCGTAGATGATAAGGGCCAACGTCCGGGGAATCGGGGTGGCGGACAGCACCAACGTGTGCGGGGCGGCGCTCTTGTGGGACAGGGCAGAGCGCTGTTCTACGCCGAAGCGATGCTGTTCATCGGTGATCACCAGACCCAGGCGCGTATACTGCACGTCCGCCGTCAGCAGGGCGTGTGTACCGATGCACAGTGTGATATCCCCGCTTTGCAGGCCGGCCAGAATGGCGCGGCGTTCCCTGACGGGGGTGGAGCCGGTGAGCAGAGCGCACGGCAGGCCGAAGCGGGCGAACAGCGGGGCCAGATTTTCGTAATGCTGGCGTGCCAGTATTTCCGTGGGGGCCATCAGGGCCGACTGCCAGCCGCTTTGGGCGGCGAACCACACGCAGGCGGCGGCCACCATGGTCTTGCCGCTGCCCACATCGCCCTGGCACAGGCGGTTCATGGGCCGGCCGGAGGTCATATCGCCTACGGCGTCCGCAATAGCCCGCCGCTGGGCGGCGGTGAGGGCAAAGGGCAGGGCGGCATAGAAGGGCGCCATGTCCGCCGCTTGACAGGGCAGGCCGGCCACCGTCTCCCGCCGCTGCCGCAGCAGAGACAGACCGCAGCTCAGAAGGAACAGCTCCTCAAATACCAGACGCCGCCGCGCGGTATCCAGCGCCTCCTCCGAGGCGGGGAAGTGGATATTCTCGTAGGCAAACCCGGCATAGCACAGATGGTGTGCCTGCCGGATTCCGTCCGGCAGCACATCTTCCGGCAGGTCGCGGCACTGGTCCAGCCCCTGGCGTACGGCCTTGGCCACCATAGTCTGTGTCAGCCCCGCCGTCAGGGGATAAATGGGCATGATGCGGCCGGTGAGCAGCTGCTTCCCCTCCGTCTCCAGCAGGGGATTGACCATGCGGCGGCGCACACCGCCGCCCTCGACCTTGCCGTAGAAGATGTAGGTCTCTCCCGGATGCAGGACATTTTTGCGGTATTCCTGGTGGAAGAAGGATACATCCAGCACGCCGCCCTCGTCCACAGCCCGTACCTGCACCAGCGTCTGACCACCGCGGATACGGGCGGTAGTGGGGGGCTGGGCGATCATGGCCTTGCAGCAGGCGTACTCCCCCTCCGGTAGGTCCCGGATAGGGTAGAGCTGCGAACGGTCTTCCCATCGGCGGGGATAGTAGGCGATCAGGTCGCCCAGGGTGAAAACGCCCAGCTTTTCAAAAGCCTTGGCCCGGGCCTCGCCCACGCCTTTGATATAGCGGATATCGGTATTGAGATCGGCCATGGGTGCCCCTCCTTTGCGGTTTTGTACATTGTACCACAGCCGCACGGCAAAGACAAACGAAAAACCGGGGCGACAGCGCCGTCCCGGTTTCGTATCTCATTCGTGCTCGGCCAGATAGCGGGCCACATACACGCCGCTGGCGCTGGCGTGGGACAGGGAGTGGGTGACGCCGCTGCCATCGCCGATGACGAACAGGCCCTTGTGCGGCGTTTCCAGATTTCTATCCAGTGCCACCTCCATGTTGTAGAACTTCACCTCCACGCCGTAGAGCAGCGTGTCGTCGCTGGCGGTGCCGGGGGCGATCTTGTCCAGGGCGTAGAGCATTTCGATGATGCCGTCCAGGATACGCTTGGGCATCACCAGGCTCAAATCGCCGGGTGTGGCGGCCAGCGTGGGGGTCATGAAGCCCTTTTCGATGCGCTTGGGGGTGCTGCGCTGGCCGCGGATCAGGTCGCCGAACCGCTGGACCATCACGCCGCCGCCCAGCATATTGCTCAGGCGCGCGATGCTCTCGCCGTAGCCGTTGCTGTCCCGGAACGGCTCGGTGAAGTGTTTGGATACCAGCAGGGCGAAGTTGGTGTTCTCCGTGTGCATGGCGGGGTCCTCATAGCTGTGGCCGTTGACGGTGACGATGCCGTTGGTGTTCTCGTTGACCACCGCGCCTCTGGGGTTCATGCAGAACGTGCGTACCTTATCCTGGTATTTCTCGGTCTTATAGACGATCTTGCTCTCATAGAGCTCATCGGTGATGGGGGCAAACACCTCGGCGGGCAGCTCCACCCGCACGCCGATATCCACACGGTTGGACTTGGTGGGGATATCCAGCGATTGGCAGACGGACTCCATCCACTTGCTGCCGCTGCGTCCCACAGAGATGATGCACTTGTGTCCCGTGAACACGCCCTTGTCCGTTTCGGCCTCGTAGGCGCCATCTTCGGTGATGGACAGCGCCTTTACCGGGGTGAGGAAGTGGAAGTCCACATGGTCCTTCAGCTTGGCGTACAGGTTCTCGAGGACCTTATAGTTGATGTCCGTGCCCAGGTGCCGCACGGAGGCGTCCAGCAGGTGCAGATTGTTTTGCAGGCACAAGCGCTTGAAGCCGCTGTCGGCGGTGGAGTAGAGCTTCGTCCCCGCGCCGCCGCAGGCCACGTTGATATCGTCCACGTAGTGCATCAGCTCCATGGCCTTCTGCTTGCCGATGTATTCGTACAGTGTGCCTCCGAACTCGTTGGTCAGGTTATATTTGCCGTCGGAAAATGCGCCGGCGCCGCCGAAGCCGTTCATAATGGCGCAGGTCTTGCAGTGGATGCAGGACTTCACCTTGTCGCCGTCGATGGGACAGTGCCGCTTTTCCAGCGGGTTGCCAGCCTCCAGTACGGCTACCTTCCACTCCGGCCTGCGCTGCATCAATTCATAGGCGGAAAAAATACCGCCGGGGCCGGCGCCGATAATGATCACATCATAAGTCATGGAGATACCTCCTTATGTTTTATCCGCAGAATATTATAACAAGGAAACGGAAACTTGCAACCCGCAATTTCTTATGGCAGGCATATCAAAATGTAATTTCACTTTTCTTATCGTAAAGCGCTGGTGTTTCGGTTTATCCTGTGCTACAATAGAAAAAATCACACAGGAGGACGCCGCCATGAGCTACGCAGACCGCATATTCAAGGAAAACTGCCGGGAGATCCTTACCCACGGCGTATGGGATACCGACCAGAACGTGCGTCCCCACTGGGAGGACGGCACGCCCGCCCACACCGTCAAAAAATTCGGCATCGTAAATCGTTACAACCTGCGCCAGGAGTTCCCCATCCTCACCATCCGCCGAACGTACTTCAAGACCTGTATCGACGAGCTGCTGTGGATATGGCAGCAGAAGTCCAACAACATCCATGATCTCCGCGGGCATATCTGGGACAGCTGGGCCGATGAGAACGGCTCCATCGGCAAGGCCTACGGCTATCAGCTGGCGGTGAAGCATCAGTATCCCGAGGGGGAGATGGACCAGGTGGACCGGGTGCTGTACGACCTGAAGCACAACCCGGCCAGCCGCCGCATCCTGACGAATATCTACAATTTTCAGGATCTGCACGAGATGGCACTGTACCCCTGCGCCTACTCCATGACCTTCAACGTCTCCGGCCATACGCTGAACGCTATCCTGAACCAGCGCAGCCAGGATATGCTGGCGGCAAACAACTGGAACGTGGTGCAGTACGCTGTGCTGGTGCACATGATGGCGCAGGTGTCTGGGCTGCAAGCGGGCGAGCTTGTCCATGTTATCGCCGACGCTCATATCTACGACCGCCATGTGCCCATCATCGAAAAGCTGCTGGAGAAGGACGAGCGTCCCGCGCCTAAGTTCAGCATCGATACGTCCGTGACGGATTTCTATCAGTTCACCCGCGACAGCTTCTCGTTGGAGGGGTACGACCCCCAGCCCTTCGAGGACAAGATCCCTGTGGCCATTTAAGGAGGGAACGCCATGTATGCCATCGTCGCCGTGGATGAGAAGTGGGGAATCGGCAGGGACAACGCCCTGCTGTTCAACCTGCCCGCCGACCTCAAGCGGTTCAAGGAGTTGACCTCCGGGCATACGGTCCTCATGGGCCGCAAAACGCTGGAGTCCCTACCCGGCGGGAGGGGCCTGCCGAACCGGCGCAATATTGTCCTGACCGGGCAGCGGGGCTTCACGGCAGAACGGGCCGAGATCGTCCACTCTCCGGCGGAGGCACTGCTGACTGCCGATGAGGACAGCTGGGTCATTGGCGGCGAGAGCGTCTATCGGATGTTCCTGCCGCTGTGCGATCGGGTCTATATGACACGAATTGCCGCCGATGGCAGCGCGGACGCCTTCTTCCCTGATCTGGAGCACGATCCCGGGTGGAGACTGGACAAGCGCTCGGCGGATATGGAGGAAAACGGCCTGCGGTTTCGTTATGAGGAGTATGTTCCGGTAAAAGGTGAATAAAATGACCCCCCGATACCGTCGGGGGGTCATTTTATTCTTCCATGTCCACGGTGATGTTGTCGGTGCCGTGCTGTTCAAACTCACCTAAGTACGTCTCCATCCGGGCCATGATCTCATCGTAGTTCTCCGGCGTGATGGGGGGATCGTCCATGTCCCGCAGGGCCAGCTCCTGGGCCAGTATCTCAAAGAACGTGGCGTCCTCATAGGCCATGATGGCCTCATGGATACCGCCGTCGGCAAAGGCGCGGGAGGGGATCAGCTCTCCCTGGTACAACTCCGTCAGGGGCGCCATGCCGTGGTCCAGGCAGTGGGCAAACACCAGGCTCTCCACCTGGTCGTACTCCTTGATGCGGTCGTCGCCACGGGTGGAGTTCAGCACCCAGTTGCCGATATACACCAGATCCAGCAGACGCCGGAATTGCTTTTCCGTCATGTTCAGTTCCATCATACCACCTCCATCACGGGCAGAAATTCATTTCCACGATTATAGCACGTTCCCGCAGGGATTGCCACAGAAAAAAATGAACAGGTGCGCCAATTTTTAGCTTGTAACGATAGGGGAAACATAGTACAATATATGAGTTAAACTATGCACTGCCGCCGCGGCGGCAGGAAAAAGGAGGGCGCATATGGATCAGCGGCCTATCGGGGTGTTCGACTCCGGCTCCGGCGGATTGACCGCCGTGCGGGAGATACGTAGCATCCTCCCCTCTGAGAACATTATATACTTCGGCGACACGTCCCGTGTGCCCTACGGCGGGCGCTCGGCGGAAATATTGCTGCGCTACGCCCGGCAGGATGTACATTTCCTGCGGAGCTTTGATGTGAAAGCGCTGCTGGTGGCCTGCGGCACCGTATCTACCAACGCTCTGCCGGTGCTGGCGGCCGAGAACGATATCCCCGTTCTCGGTGTGGTGAAGCCCTCCTGCGCGGCGGCCGCCGCGGCGACCCGAAATAAGCGGGTGGGCCTGATCGCCACGGCGGCATCCGTGCGCTCCGGGGCCTATGAGCGCTGTCTGGCGGCGCTGGACGGCGCCATTCAGGTGTATGTCAAGGCCTGCCCTCTGTTTGTGCCGCTGGTGGAGAACGGGCGCTTCCGCCCCGGTGATCCGGTCATCGAGACGGTGGCCCGGGAGTATCTGGAGCCGCTGCGTGCCACGGGGATCGACACCCTCATCCTGGGCTGCACCCACTATCCGCTGCTGACGGAGATCATCGCGGACATTATGGGCCCTGGCGTGACGCTCATCGACTCCGGCGCTGCGGCGGCGCGGGTCCTGCGGCAGACGTTGTCAGACCGGGGTGCGCTGGCCCAACGTGACCACGGCACACTGACACTGTATGCCAGCGATCAGCCGGAGGACTTCGGTGCGCTGGCAGGGCAGTTTCTGCGGCGGCCGCTGGAGAGCGCGGTACAGCACGTGGACATTGAGAGGTACTGACATGGACAAGGTACAGGTACTGGTCCGCAGCCGCAGTGATTTCGCCGGCGGCGTGGACGAATTGACCTTCCGGGGCACAGGGACGCTGGAAAAGACCGACTATGGCTATCGCCTGCGCTATACGGCGCAGAACGAACTGGACGGAAGCGCCGTGGCCTCGGAGATGCGGCTGGAGACGCAGCAGCGCCGGGCCGTTGTCATCACCGAGTCCAAGGACGGCGGCTACGGTCTGCTGCTGGACCCTCAACGGCAAACGGTCACGCAGATCGCCGGCGGCGACGGCGGTGCGCTGACGCTGCACGTGGACACGAAGGAGGTGTCCTGGCACCTGCCCCGAAAGGGCGATGGCCATATCACATTGACGTATACACTGCTGCTGGGCACGCAGGCGCTGTCCGCCCTGCACCTGGCACTGACTTTGACAAAAGAGGAGAAGGACGCATGAATATGATCGAAAGCGCCAAGGCGCAGGTACGGCAGCTGACAGTGGCTGCATATGGAAAGGCTGCGGCCGCAGGGCTGCTGCCTGCCGGTATCACCGCCGAGCCGGCGGTGGAGATCCCCAAGGACACCGCCAACGGCGACTATACCACCACCTTCTGCCTGGCGGCGGCCAAGGCCATGAAGATGAACCCCCGTCAGGTGGCACAGACCCTTATCGACAACATGACGCTGGAGGGCAGCTACTTCACCTCCGTGGAGATCGCCGGCCCCGGCTTCATGAACTTCCGTCTGGGCGAAAAGTGGTTCGCCGACACCGTCTCCGGCATTGAGACGGCAGGGGAGAAGTACGGCGAGAACGACACGCTGGCTGGCAGGAAGTACATGGTGGAGTTTGTCTCCGCCAATCCCACCGGCCCCATGCACATGGGCAACGCCCGGGGCGGCGTGCTGGGAGACACTTTGGCCAGCGTGCTGCAAAAGTCCGGTGCGGACGTGTGGCGTGAGTTCTACGTCAACGACGCGGGCAACCAGATCGAAAAGTTCGCCAAGAGTCTGGAGGCCCGGTACTTCCAGATCATCAAGGGCGAGGACGCGGTGGAATTCCCCGAGGACGGCTACCACGGCGACGATATCCGGGAGTTGGCCCAGGCTTTCTACGAGAATGAGGGCGATAAGTATCTGGACTGCGACGAAAAGACCCGCCATGACGCCCTGGCCCAGTTCGGTCTCAGCGTCAATATCCCCAAGATGAAGGCCGATCTGGCCCGGTACGGCATTCAGTACGACCAGTGGTTCTTCGAGTCTTCCCTTCACGACAGCGGCTATGTGGCTGACACAGTGCAGGCGCTGACGGACAGGGGCTATACCTATGAGAAGGACGGCGCGCTGTGGCTGAAGACCTCCGATATCCTGGCCGCCCAGCTGCGGCAGGAGGGCAAGAGCGACGAGGCTATCGAAAAGCTTGGCCTGAAGGACGACGTGCTGCGCCGCGCCAACGGGTTCTATACCTACTTCGCTGCCGATATTGCCTATCACCGCAACAAATTCGCCGTCCGCGGCTTTGACAAGGTTATCAACATCTGGGGCGCCGACCACCATGGCCATGTGGCCCGGCTGAAGGGTGCTATGGACGCTCTGGGCCTGGATGGCCAGCACCGGTTGGACATCGTGCTGATGCAGCTGGTGAAGCTGGTCCGCGACGGCGAGACCGTCCGTATGTCCAAGCGCACCGGCAAGGCCATCAGTCTCACCGACCTGCTGGACGAGATCCCTGTGGATGCCTGCCGCTGGTTTTTCAACGCCAAGCCGGAGACGCAGATGGAGTTCGACCTGGGCCTGGCCGTCCGGGAGGACAGCGAGAACCCGGTCTACTATGTTCAGTATGCCTACGCCCGTATCTGCACGCTGGTGAAGGCGCTGGCGGCGGAGGGATATACCGTTCCCGCCGCGGCGGAGGCTGATCTGTCCGTCCTGACCGCCGACGAGGAGAAGGCCCTCATCAAGCAGCTGGCCCAGTACCCTGCCGTGGTGCAGTTGGCCGCCCGGGACTACGATCCCAGCTTCATCAACCGCTATCTGGTGGAGCTGGCTGCCGCGTTCCACAAATTCTACAACGCCTGCCGCATCAAGGGCGAAGCGGAGAACGTGCTGCTGGCACGGCTGAAGCTGGCGGACACCGCCCGCGCCGTGCTGAAAAACGGCATGACGCTCATTGGCTGCTCTGCACCGGAGAAGATGTAAACTATGAAAAAGCCACCCCGTGAGGGGTGGCTTTTTCACGTCTCAAAGAACAGCCGGACGGACCAGGCCGCGGCCAGGTAGGCAGCCAGGTCCGCCGTCAGGGCGGCGGGAATGGTGTAGCGTGTCCGCTTGATCCCCGCCGCGCCGAAATAGACGGCGACGGTGTAGAACGTCGTCTCGGTGCAGCCCAGCATCACGGCGGCGCAGCGCCCGATGTAGCTGTCCGGTCCGTATTGGCGCATGATGTCGCCGCCGGCGGCCAACGCCCCGGAGCCGGACAGCGGGCGTATCACCAGCAGCGGGGCCGTCTCCGGCGGTACGCCCAGAACGGTGAGCGCCGGGGCGAGCAGAGCCGTCAGGGCATCCAATGCGCCGGAGGCCCGCAGCATATACACCGCCGTCAGCAGGGCGGCCAGCGCCGGCAGAATGGATACCGCTACCTGCAGGCCACTTTTTCCTCCAGTGACAAGGGCGTCGTAGACATCCACGCGCCGCCGGGTGCCCCACAGAGCGGCGCCGGACAGCAGCAGCGGCAGTATCCAGGCGGAAAATGGCTCCATCTCATGTCCTCCACACCCGGCCCAGCACCCGGGCGCAGGCCAGGCCCGCTGTCACCGACAGCGCCGAGGACAGCCACACCGCCGGCAGGATATCCAGCGGCGCGGCGCTGCCCAGGCCGCCCCGCAGGGCGGCCACGGTGGAGGGCAGCAGCTGCACCGAGGCGGTGTTCAGCACCACCAGCCGGCACAGTTCGTCGCTTGCGGTGCCGCCGCAGCCCACCGCCATACGTTTGGCGGCCTGTATACCCGCCGGCGTGGCGGCGTTGCCCAGCCCCAGCAGATTGGCGCTGACGTTAGCACTGAGGGCAGCCAGCGTCTCCTCGTCCCGCCCTGCCTGGGGCAGCAGACGCCGCAGGACCGGGCGCAGCAGGCGGCTCAGTCCCGCCGCCATGCCGCTGCGCCGCATCAGCTCCAGCACGCCGGACCACAGGCACAGTGCCCCAGCCATGACCAGTACCAGCTCCACCGCAGCAGCGGCACCCTCCAGTGCCGCCGCTGTCACCGCCGACAGACGGCCGCTGACTGCACCGTACACCAGGGACACCGTTACCATCAGCGTCCAGAATATCCCCATCACCACACCGCGCACCTCCTTACGGGAGAAGTCTACGCGGCGGTCTGTGCGGTTATTTGCAAAAATTCTCGACACGTTTCGAATTGTTGTTGACATGCTTCGTTGAATATGTTAAAGTACAGGTATAAAATTTGCGGGGATTTTGTTATTACTGCATAGAGGGGGGAGAGGACATGAAATCTACCGGTATTGTCCGCCGCATCGACGAGCTTGGCCGGATCGTGGTCCCGATCGAAATGCGCCGCGCGCTGGATATCGGCGAGCGTGAGACAATGGAGATCAGCGTGGAGGGCGACGGCATCGTGCTGCGCCGCGTCCATGTGGGCTGCGTGTTCTGCGACGGCAACAAGGATATATCCGCGTTCCGCGGCAAGAATATCTGCGCCAAGTGCAGGCGCGAGCTGCAAAAGACCTGAAAACAAGAAAAAACAGTGCCGCCCACTGGGGCGGCACTGTTTTTTTCGTCTTATGCTTTCAGCGCGGTATCGTACAGGGCGTTGCGGGGCAGGCCGGTGTCGTCCGCTACCCGACGCACGGCCTCTTTCAGCTTCATACCGCCGTCCCGCAGGGCCAGCACCCGTGCTGCGCCCTCTTCCAGCGTCAGGGCCGGCAGGTTCTGCTTCTCCCGGCCCGCTATCACCAGAACGTACTCCCCCCGTGGCTCGTTGTCCCGGTAGAAATCCGCGGCCTGGGCCAGTGTGGTGCGGACAGTGTCTTCATGGAGCTTTGTCAGCTCACGGCACAGGGCGGCGGGCCTGTCTCCCAGCAGCTCCACCATGTCGGCGAGGGTTTGACGCAGGCGGTGGGGCGCCTCGTGAAACACCATGGTGCGCGCCTCACCGGTCAGCTCCTCCAGGGCAGCGCGGCGCTCTTTTTTACCGGAGGGCAGAAAGCCCTCGAAGGTGAAGCGCCGGGTGTCCAGCCCGGACACGGCCAGGGCGGCGATGGCGGCGCAGCAGCCGGGAATGGCCTGTACCGTCACGCCGTTTTCGGCGCACAGGGCCACCAGATCCTGCCCCGGATCGCTGATGGCCGGGGTGCCGGCATCGGTGACCAGCGCGCACGTTTCGCCGGAGAGCAGACGTTCCAAAATGGCCTGACCCGCCGCAGCGCGGTTGTGCTCATGGTAGCTGACAAGCGGTTTTTTGATGTCAAAATGGTTCAGCAGCTTCACGCTGACGCGGGTGTCCTCCGCTGCGATGAAGTCTGCCCGGGCCAGCGTTTCTGCGGCGCGGGGCGAGAAGTCGCCCAGGTTGCCGATGGGCGTGGCCACCAGATACAGGATACCTGCCATTGGGAATTACCCCCTGTCCTTGAAATAGATGCGGCGCAGCTCGCCGCTTTCGCCGCCGTCTGCTTGTAGCAGCAGCGGCGTGTGCACCGCCAGTCCGGCCCCGCCGTGGCGGCGGCAGGACAGCAGCACCAGCCGCGGCGGCGTCTGTGCGTCCTTCTGCACGAAGCGCAGCACCTTCGGCTCCAGCCGGTGGCGGCGCAGGACGTCCATCAGCTCCGCCGTCCGTTCCGCCCGGTGGACCAGGCAGAACCGTCCACCGCTGCGGAGCAGATACGCTGCCGCAGCACACAACTGGTCAAAGGTGCAGGCGGTTTCGGACCGGGCCGTGCCCCGGCTTCCCTCCGCCACCCGTCCTGTGTGGGGCGGGAAATAGGGCGGATTGGCCACGCACAGGTCGAAACTCCCGGCTTTTGGCAGAGCTGTCCGATCCCGCAGGTCGGCCCGCAGCACGGCAACGCGGTCCTCCAGACCATTGACGGCGGCGTTTTCTTCCGCCAGCGCACAGGCAGCACTGTCGATATCAATGTTGGTGATGTGCAGTTCCTGCTGCCGCGCCAGCAGCAGGAGGCCCAGCAGGCCGATCCCGGCGCCCAGGTCACAGACGCGCTCACCACGCCGCACTTCGGCGAAGTCCCCCAGCAGGAACGTGTCGGTGGAGGGCTTGAACACGTTGTCGTCAAAGCGGAAGCGAAAACCGCCCGGCCACAGCTCATCCCAGTGCTCCATGCCGCTTCCTCCTCTGCACATAGCTGTACTATCCGTTGACAAAGGGGTGTCTGCCCTTATCGGCGGATGATATCATGGTGACACTGCGTTGATACCATGTTGATACCATGATGACACCATTGTAATACAAAACCCGGGGGGATACAACAAAAAAGTGACCGGCGGTGCCGGTCACTTTTCCTCATCGTTGTGCTTGGTTCAATTACTCAGCGGGGCTGATAGCGCCGTTGGGACAGGTGTCAGCGCAGGAACCGCAGTCCAGGCAAGCGCCGGCATCGATGACGTAGCGATCATCACCCTGAGAGATAGCGCCCACGGGGCAAGCATCAGCGCAAGCGCCGCAGCTCACGCAAGCAGAACCGATCTGATAAGCCATAGTAAGTACCTCCATTAAGATTGTAAACACATTGTACCATGAAAAATGAAAAAATCAACCCCATTTTCCGTGGAAATTCAAGGTTTTTAGTTAGCATACACTAACTCGCGAAATCCCGGGAAACGCCCGTTCATCCGCCGGTGACCACCATGTACAGCAGTGCCGCTGTCTCCCGCGCCCAGTAGCCGGCGGTCAGGAACCAGGGGCTGGCGCAGCCGGCGGAATACGGTGTCAGTCCGCTGCGCTGCGCCCAGATGGCTGCGCGGAGCTGGTGGAAGTTGTCCGAGGCGATGGCCACATCCGTGGACAGGCCCTTCTCCCGCAGCAGCGCGGCGGAGAAGGCCAGGTTCTCTTCGGTGGAGGCGGACTGGTCTTCCAGCAGGATACGCTCCGGCGCGATACCCATGGACACCAGCGTGTCACGGATACATTGGGCCTCGCTGATGGGTTCGCTGCCGTTCTGCCCGCCGGAGGCGACGCACAGGGCGTCCGGGTGTGCGGTCAGATAGTCATAGGCCGCGTTGATGCGGCCCCGCAGCATCAGGCTGGGGTGCCCGTCCGGGAACACCTGGCAGCCCAGCACCACCACGGTGCAGTCCTGCCCGTCGGCGGGCCGGTCCGCGGCGGCCATGGCCATTTTACCCAGCGTTACCAGAATGGCCGTCATACACACGGCGATCACACAGCCCGCCAGCGCGCGAAGCCATTTTGGCCGCAGCAAGCGGCGGAAGAAGCCCGGCCATGTGAGCCACGCGGCGCACAGCAATAGCAGCGCCGCCGGCCAGACCATGCCGAAGTGCAGGATACCTATGCCCAGCGGCAGCAGGAAGAACACTGCCGCCAGCAGGCAGAGGACAGCCAATATATGCCGTAGGACCTTTGCCATGTCAGTTCTCCTTGATATGTCCGGCGATGCGCTGCATGATCATATCCAGCGCCACCAGGTTGTGTCCGCCCTCCAGCACGATGATGTCCGCAAACTTCCGCGTGGGCTCTACGAACTGCTCGTGCATGGGCTTCACGGTGGTCAGGTACTGATTTACCACGGACTCCAGCGACCGTCCGCGTTCCTCCACGTCCCGCAGGGCGCGGCGCAGGATACGCACGTCGGCGTCTGTTTCCACAAAGATCTTGATGTCCAACAGGTCACGCAGCGCCTTGTTCTGGAAGATCAGGATGCCCTCCACGATGACCACCTTGGTGGGCTTGATCTCCACCGTCTCGTCGGTACGGTTGAGGATGGCGTAGTCGTACACGGGGCAGTGGATGGTCTCGCCCCGCTTCAGCGCCTTCAGGTCCTCGATCATCAGGTCGGTGTCGAAGGCGTCGGGATGGTCGTAGTTTTGCAGGCAGCGCTCGGCGAAGGGCCTGTCCTGCCGCTTGTAGTAGTTGTCGTGGTGTACCACACTGATGTCGCTGCCGAAGCGTGCAGCCAGGTGCTCGGTGAGCGTGGTCTTGCCGCTGCCGGTGCCGCCGGCGATGCCGATGAAAATGGTGTTCATAGTTGCGCCTCCCCGCATTTCTCTGGCTCTATTATAAGAAGCGCGGCCGGGAAAAGCAAGTGCCGGCGTGAAGTGTTGTAAAAAAAGGATGAATTTCCTCGAAATGCAGTTGACGGGCGGCACAAAAATGAGTATGATATGTATTATGTAAATCCAATGCCCGGTATGGAGGTTTTCTATAATGAGTCTGATCAAATGCCCCAAGTGCGGAGAGATGTTCTCCGATAGCTATAAGACCTGCCCCTTCTGCGAGGAGGACGAGGCCTATTACAGTGGTAAGCTGCGGAAGAGCCGTGGCCGCCGCGCCGCCGAGAGCCGCCGCCGCAAAACACCCAGCGTACTGGGGCCGGTGGCCATCGTTGTACTGATCCTACTGGCGGCGCTGGTGGTGTGGCTGATCTTCGGCGACCAGATCAAGGAGGCCATCACCGGCGAGAAGCCCCCCATTACCGATGTGGACAAGCCCGACGACACCATCGACAAGCCTGACAACACGCCCGTCACGCCCACGATCTCCCTGAACCGCACCGTTCTGGTGCTGAATGTGGGCGACAAGGACGAGCTGAAGGTCAACGGTACGGAGGATGCCGCGGCCTGGAGCAGCAGCGCGCCCACCGTGGCCAGCGTCAACTCCGCCGGTGAGGTGACGGCTTTGACCAAGGGCAACGCGGTCATTACCGCCGAGGTGAACGGCGAGTCCGTCACCTGCACCGTCACCGTCAAGGAAGAGAGCGACGCGCCGGATAACGGCACCGATACGCCCGACAACAACAGCACGACCACCAAGCCCAATAACAGCAACAAGCCCAGCACCGGCAGCGTGGACGTCAGCAAGCTGACGCTGGAGAGCGAATACGGCACGATCATCAAGCCCAACGACGGCACGTTCGACATATCCCTGCCGGTGGGCCTGAGCTGCTCCTTCACGGTGAAGGGCACCGACATGACCGCCGCGTGGAGCAGCGCCGACAGCTCCATCGCCACCGTTTCCGCCGACGGCACGGTAAAGACCGTCAGCCGCGGTGAGACTACACTGACCATTAAGATCGGCAGCACGGAAGTCAAGTGTTTGCTGCGCGTGACCAAATGATACACGAAACCGCCGCCCGAAAGAGCGGCGGTTTTTTCCATTTGTTTCCGGGATTTAGAATATCTGATAATTGACGGTTTCTCTGTGGAATGATACAATAGAAAGAACGGAAACCGACGGCGGCTGTTCCGCCGCAAAATACAAAGTGAAGGAGCCGTGATGTATGTACCGTATCGTCAAGAAAGAAGCGCTCAAGCCCACTGTGATCCTCTATGAGATCGAGGCACCCATGGTGGCCAAAAAGGCAGAGCCGGGCCAGTTCATCATCCTGCGCGTGGATGAGAACGGCGAGCGTATCCCCATCACTATCCATGATTATGACCGCGAGAAGGGTACCGTGACCATCATCGTCCAGACCGTGGGCGCCACCACCGAAAAGCTGAGCCACAAGCAGCAGGGCGAGTGTCTGCACGACTTTGTGGGTCCCCTGGGCAAGCCCACCGAGACCGAGGGCAAGAAGAAGGTCTGCGTGGTCGGCGGTGGCGTGGGCTGCGCCATCGCGTATCCTGTGCTGAAGAAATTTCACGACTGCGGCGCCGAGGTCCACGCGGTGGTCGGCTTCAAGAGCAAGGACGTGGTCATTCTGGAGGATAAGTTCAAGGCGGTCTCCTCCGTGCTGAAGGTCTGCACCGACGATGGCTCCTACGGCCGCAAGGGTCTGGTCACCGAGGCGCTGAAGGAGCTGCTGGACGAGGGCAATGTGTACGATGAGATCTTCGCCATCGGCCCCATGGTCATGATGAAGTTCGTCTGCAAGACCACCGCGCCCTACAATATGCCCACCACCGTCTCCATGAGCCCCATCATGATCGACGGCACCGGTATGTGCGGCGGCTGCCGCCTGACCGTGGGCGGCGAGACGAAGTTCGCCTGCGTGGACGGCCCCGATTTCGACGGCCAGAAGGTGGACTGGGATCTGGCGGTGAAGCGCAACCAGATGTACCACGACTTCGAGGTGCGTAAGCACGAGGAAGTCTGCAATCTGTTCAAGCAGGAGGTAAAGTAAGATGGCTGCTAAGATCAATATGCGTTTGGACAAGAACGAAATGCCCTCCCAGGACCCCAATGTCCGCAACAAAAACTTCCTGGAGGTGGCCCTGGGCTACACCGAGGAGCAGGCGCTGGACGAGGCGGCCCGCTGCCTGAACTGCAAGAACCACCCCTGCGTGGACGGCTGTCCCGTCAACGTGCGTATCCCCGAATTCATCCAGAAGATCGTGGAGAAGGACTACGAGGGCGCCTATCAGGTCATCCATCAGACCAGCTCCCTGCCCGCCGTGTGCGGCCGCGTGTGTCCCCAGGAGAGCCAGTGCGAGATGCACTGCGTCCGCGGCAAGAAGGGCGACCCCGTGGGTATCGGCCGGCTGGAGCGCTTTGTGGCTGACTGGCACAACGCCCACAGCACCGAGGCCGCGGCGGTCCCCGCCCCCAACGGCCATAAGGTGGCTGTGATCGGCTCCGGCCCCGCAGGTCTGACCTGCGCCGGCGACCTGGCCAAGAAGGGCTATGAGGTCACGGTGTTCGAGGCGCTGCATCTGGCCGGCGGCGTGCTGGTGTACGGCATTCCCGAGTTCCGTCTGCCCAAGGCCATCGTCCAGAAGGAAGTGGACGGCCTGAAGGCCATGGGCGTCAAGGTGGAGACCAACACCGTGGTGGGCCGCACCATCACCATTGACGAGCTGATGGAGGAGTACGGCTTTGAGGCCGTGTTCATCGGTTCCGGCGCGGGCCTGCCCATGTTCATGAACATCCCCGGCGAGAACCTGAAGGGCGTCTATTCCGCCAACGAGTTCCTGACCCGTATCAACCTGATGAAGGCCTACCGCGAGGACAGCGACACCCCCATCATGGACCTGAAGGGCAAGACCGTGGCCGTGGTCGGCGGCGGCAACGTGGCCATGGACGCCGCCCGCTGCTCCAAGCGCCTGGGCGCCGAGGTGTACGTGGTGTACCGCCGCGGCATGGAGGAGCTGCCCGCCCGTCACGAGGAGGTGGAGCACGCCATCGAGGAGGGCGTCATCTTCAAGACGCTGAACAACCCCGTCCAGATCAACGGCGACGAGCAGGACTGCGTCAAGTCCATGACCTGCATCGAGATGGAGCTGGGTGAGCCGGATGCCTCCGGCCGCCGCCGTCCCGTGGAGAAGAAGGGCAGCGAGTTCGACCTGAGCGTGGACGCGGTCATCATGTCCCTGGGCACCAGCCCCAACCCGCTGATCAAGTCCACCACCAAGGGTCTGGAGGTCAACAAGAAGGGCGGCATCATCGTCAACGAGGAGGGCCTGACCTCCCGTCAGGCGGTGTATGCCGGCGGCGACGCCGTGACCGGCGCGGCCACCGTCATTCTGGCCATGGGTGCCGGCAAGCTGGGCGCAAAGTCCATCGACGAGTACCTGAGCAAGTAAGTACATCGAAAAGGCCCGCTGCAAAGCGGGCCTTTTTATGCCGGAAAGCGGTAAAATTTTACGTTCTCCTTATGGAAAGCGCCGCTGCGCTGTGGTATACTGAGAGCAGCAACAGACGGGAGGGGCCATTATGCCGAAAGACTTTATCGACTTCAACCAGAAAACAGGCTTTATCTGCGACATGGACGGCGTCATCTACCACGGGAACCGGATCCTGCCCGGCGTGGCGGACTTCATCCAGTGGCTGCATGAGGAGAACAAGGAGTATCTGTTCCTGACCAACAACAGCGGCTACACGCCCCGTGAGCTGCAGCAGAAGCTGGCCCGGATGGGACTGGATGTGCCGGAGGAGCATTTCTATACCAGTGCCCTGGCCACGGCGGCCTTCCTGAAGGACCAGGCTCCCGGCTGCTCTGTGTTCGCCATCGGCGAGGCGGGGCTGCTGAACGCCCTGTACGACGCGGGCCTTACCATGAACGACGTGAACCCGGACTACGTGGTGGTGGGCGAGGGCCGCACCTACTCTCTGGATACGCTGACCAAGGCGGTGAACCTGGTCATGGCCGGCGCCAAGCTCATCGGCGCCAACTCAGACGTGTCCGGCCCCATCGAAAGCGGCATTGCTCCGGCCTGCCGCGCTCTGGTGGCCCCCATCGAGATGGCCACCGGCAAGCAGGCCTATTTCTGCGGCAAGCCCAACCCCCTGATGATGCGGACCGGCCTGCGGCTGCTGCACTGCCACTCCGCCGACGCGGTGATGGTGGGCGACCGCATGGACACCGACGTTATCTCCGGTCTGGAAAGCGGTATGTCCACGGTGCTGGTGCTCTCCGGTGTGTCCACCCGTCAAACGGTGGAGACGTATGCCTATCAGCCCAACGTCATTCTGGACGGTGTGGGCGACATCGCCCGTCTGGCCCGTAAAAACAAGAAATAGGCGCTACGGCCCGAGGGCCGGGAATGAAAAGAAGTGACCGCGGAAGCGGTCACTTCTTTTCATTCGTTTTGCAACAGCAGGGTGTATGTCTCGCCAGCCACGGCGAACACGCGCTCCACATCGGTGTCCATCTGCTCCAGCAGCGGCCCCGATGCCTCGTAGTCCACGCAGGTGCCGCAGGAGGCGCTGAGCTTGCGGGGCACCGGCATCATCCGGGCCCGGACCCCCGCGGCCGTCAGGCGCTGGCAGGTCAGCAGAGCGGACAGATGGGTGTGGAACGTGGCGATGTAGCGGCTCATTTGGACAGGGACAGACGGAAGTCCTGACCCTCCGGCGCCACGGCGACCTTGTAGCCGCTGTTTTCGGCGAAGCGGGTGACATTCTCCACAGAGCACTGGTTGTCCACCAGCACCTCCAGGGTGGCGGGGGCATCGGCCTTTACGGCCTTCTGCACCATCACCACGGGCATGGGGCAGGAATAACCTCTTGCGTCAACAGTCATTGTGATGTTCCTCCTTTACTTGGCGGCCTCAACAGGCGCGCTGACAGCCTTGGGCATATTCCACAGGGACACACCCAGCATGATGAGGATACCCAGGCACACGGCTACCTTGCCGTTGTTGGACAGACCGCCCACCACGATCTCCTTGGCCTCGTTCATGGCGTCGGCGTTGCCGGCCAGACCGAAGTTGTGGGCAAAGGCCGCGCCCACGATCATGCCGAACACGGTCACGGCGCTGTCACCGTTGCCCTCGCCGGCCAGGATCAGCTGACGCAGGGGGCAGCCGCCCAGCAGTACGCTGCCCCAGCCCACCAGGACCATGCCCAGCAGGTTCCACAGCTGGCTGCTGTGGGCGATGGGCTGCAGTTCAAAGCCCAGCTTGAAGCTGCCGGTGATGAGGCTGCCCGCCAGGACGACCACGAAGATGGCCACGAAGCCGTACAGCAGCTTGAAATCCTTGAACAGCATGGCGTCGCGGATGCCGCCCACCATGCACAGGCGGGCGCGCTGGGCCAGAGCGCCCACCACCACGGCGATCAGCAGTGCAGCCAGCATGGGCGCGTGCTTGGAGCCGGGGCCCTCCTCACTGAACTTGAACAGGCTGGGCACGGCGATGACCAAAATCAGCAGGCCGGTCATCACGATGGGCAGCACGCCGCCCTCGCCCTTCCCAACGGGATAGGCCCGCTTCAGGGAGAAGCCGCGCTTGAGGAACTGGATGCCGATGAAGATGCCCAGGGTGAAGCCCACCAGGCCCACCACGGCGTTCAGGTCGCCGCCGCCGATACGCAGGACCATCCGCAGGGGGCAGCCCAGGAAGGCCAGCGCGCCGATCATGACGAAGGCGCCCAGCACGAAGCGTGTGGCGGGGGAGGAGCCTGCCTTGGCCCGGAACTCCTTGGTGGCCACGGACATGATGAACGCGCCCAGCACCAGACCGATGATCTCCGGCCGGACGTACTGCACCTTGGCTGCGCCGTGCATACCCACCGCGCCGGTGATGTCCCGCAGGAAGCAGGCGATGCAGAAGCCCATGTTGGCCGGGTTGCCCAGATGGGTCAGCACCACGGCGGCCAGACCGACCACCGCGCCGGCGATGACCACGATCCAACTTACTTTTTTCATGTGATATGTCTCTCCTTTGCGTTATTTCTTTTAAAGAATAGCGATGCCATTATACGACACTGTACCGGAAAAGTCAAGACCGTGACAAACTTCACTTTCTGTGGTATGATGGGTCACGAGCTGTGAGGAGGTGCCTGCATGGAGGCCATTTATCTTGACAACGCCGCCACGTCGTTCCCCAAGCCGGCGGGGGTCAGCGATCGAATGAAATACTATCTGGACTGCGTGGGGGCCAACGTGAACCGTTCCGTGTATACCGCCGCCCAGGAGGCGGGGCTGGTGACGCTGACACTGCGGCAGCGGCTGGCCCGGCTGTTCGGTTTCCCGGAGCCGCCTACCCACGTTATTCTGACGCCGGGTGCTACGGCGGGGCTGAATATGATCATCTCCGGCCTTCTGCGTCCCGGCGACCACTGCATCGTCAGCAGCATGGAGCACAACGCGGTCATGCGGCCGCTGCTGCGCCTGCCGGGGGTGGCGGTCAGCCGCGTTCCCTGTGACGCCGAGGGTTTTGCAGATCTGGACGCCCTGCCGGGGCTGTTCCGGGAGAATACGAGACTGGTCATCATGGCCCACGGCTCCAATGTCTGCGGCGCGGTACAGGACGCGGCGGCTATCGGCCGCATCTGCGCGGAAAAGGGTGTGCCCTTTGCACTGGACGCCGCCCAGACGGCGGGACACCTCTCCGTGGACTTTCGGGCGTTCGGCCTCAGTGCCATGGCGGTACCGGGCCACAAGGGGCTGCTGGGCCCCGGCGGCGTGGGCGCGCTGCTGCTGCGGGACGATTTCGCCAAAAAGCTGACGCCCCTGATCGCCGGCGGCACCGGCAGTGCCTCGGACAGCGAGTACCTGCCGCCCTATCTGCCGGACCGGTTTGAGTCCGGTACGGCCAATCTCCCCGGCTGCTACGGCTGGGAGGCGGCCCTGCGCTTTATTGAGGAGACGGGCGTGGACGTTCTGCGGCAGCACGAGAGGGCGCTGTGCGCTCGGTTTCTGGACGGTCTTGCGGATATTCCCGGGGTCCGACTGGTGGGTCCCCGGAATATGGACCGTCGGGTGGGCGTCATCTCCGTGGACTTCCTGCGCCGCGACAACGCCGAGATGGCCTATGCGCTGGAAGCGCAGTACGGCATCCTGACCCGCTGCGGCCTGCACTGTGCGCCCTCGGCCCACAAAACACTGGGGACGTTTCCTCAGGGCACTGTGCGGTTTTCGCTGGGCTGGGCCAGCACGGAAGCGGACGTGGACGCGGCACTGGCGGCCATACGGGCCTTGGCATGAATTAAACCGGGCGGCACTGCCGCCCGGTTTTTGGTTATCGCAGAAGAATACGCTTGCCGCCGTGATATTCGCCCACGGTGCCGATGCGCTGGGCGCTGGGCACTACCGGTGTCAGCTCCGCCAGCAGTGCGTCTGCGTCCGCAGGGTCTACGGCCATCAGCAGGCCGCCGGAGGTCTGGGGGTCGAACAGCAGGTCCTGTACGGCCAGCTCGGTGGTGCCCACGTCCACGCCGGCTTCGGCGAAGCTGCGGTTGCGGTACATACCGGCGGGCAGCACGCCCATCCGGGCGAATTCCAGTGCCTCCGGGATCAGGTCGATGGCGGACACGTCGATATGCAGTGCCACGTCGCTGCCCTGGGCCATCTCGAAGCCGTGGCCCATCAGACCGAAGCCGGTCACGTCGGTGCAGGCGTGGACCCGATAGCGGACCATCACGTCCCGGGCGGCCTTGTTCAGGGTGGTCATCATCCGGTTCATGAAGTCCACTGTCTCTTTCGTCAGCAGGTCGGCTTTCCCGGCGCTGGTCAGCACGCCGATGCCGATAGGCTTGGTCAGTACCAGCACGTCGCCGGGCCGCGCGGCGGAATTGGTGAGCATTTTGTCCGGGTGAACAAAGCCGGTCACGGCCAGGCCGTATTTCGGCTCATCATCCAGGATGCTGTGACCGCCGGTGATCAGGGCCCCGGCCTCATAGACCTTGTCATAGCCGCCCCGAAGGATGTCATGCACGGCCTCCTTCGGCATATCCTCCGGCACGGCCATGATGTTCAGACACAGCTTCGGCTCGCCGCCCATGGCATACACGTCGCTGAGGGCGTTGGTGGCGGCGATCTGGCCGAACAGGTAGGGGTCGTCGGCGATGGGGGGGAAGAAGTCCACCGTCTGCACCAGGGCCAGCTCGTCGCTGATCTTATACACGGAGGCGTCGTCGCTCTTGTCGAAGCCCACCAGCAAATTGGGGTCGTGGTGTACGCGGATGCCCTCCAGCAGTTGCGCCAGTACGCCCGCGCCCACCTTGGCGCCGCAGCCGGCGCACTTGGTCAGTTTTGTCAGTTTGATGTTCTGTTCTTCCATGACTTGTCTCCTATCGCAGTGCACCGGTCAGGTGCAGTATGGCCTCCAGCGCGCCGCCGCCAACGGCCAGCGCCTTGTCCGAGGCGGTGGTGCAGTATTCCGGTTTGCACCGTGGGTCCACGTCGCCGGATTTCATTCCTAGGTGTACCGGCGTGCCGCTGGGCAGGATACCCCGCACCACGCCGCCGATGGTGCATTTCATGGGCTGGCCGTTCACGGTCCCGGCGATGTCACCGGGCTGGACCTCGTCGCCGATGTCCAGTATCCGGGTGAAGACACCGTCTGCCGGGGCGCGGAGCACGCGCTCGCCGGCGTAGCCGCCGATGAGGCCGGGGATGTTGGTGTTGGGCAGGGCGCTGCCCTGATAGATGGCGCGGCCCAGGGTGTGGCCGCGCATGGTCTCCACTACCGCGTGGCAGTCCTCTCCGGCGGTGAAGCCGGGCCCGATGCCTACCACCACGGGGGCGTCGGTGATGCGGGTGCCCAGATTGCGCTTGGCCAGTATGGCGTCCACCAGGGCATCCGGGTGCAGCTGCTCACGGCACAGGCACTCCGGGTCGGGGAGGACGGGTACCGCACCCTGTGCCAGCAGGGACAGCGCCTGCGCCGGGCTGTCGGCGCGGACGGCCCGCACATCCTCCACTGTTGTCTCACCGTCGGTGATGGCGGGGGAGAAGCACACCGTCCGCCGTATGGCGGTGGGGCGGGGCAGGTCGGTCATGACCACCTGTATCCCGGTGCGGTACAGCCGCAAAGCGATGCCGGTGGCAATGTCGCCTGCGCCGCGTATCAAAACAAGCATAGCTAACCATCCTTTCGTTATCCGTACAATAACACAACGAGAGAGGGTTGTCAACAAAGCCCCGTTGACGGGGGGACGCAGGTCTGGTAAAATGGACCCACGAAAGGAAAGAAGGTGCTTCAGTGAACGACAACATCATCGTCCATATCACCGCCCGCCTGTTCGCGGAGGAAAAGTGCTACGGTCCCGGGGTTCACCGGCTGTTGGGCGCGGTGGCGCAGAACCATTCCCTGCGCGCGGCCGCGGCCTCCATGAACATGGCGTATTCCAAGGCGTGGAGCATCGTCCGGGCGGCGGAGCAGGGCTTCGGCTGCAAACTGCTCCGGTCCACCATCGGTGGCTCCGGCGGCGGCGGCGCGCAGCTTACCGACGAGGCCCGACAGATCATGGAGGCCTATGACGCGTACTGCCGAAAGCTGGATGCCTACGGACAGGAGCTATTTCGGGAATTGTTCGGCTTCTGCACAGAGAAATAAAAAAGGCCGCCCATCCGGGCGGCCTTTTTGCGGGCATCAAATGGTGGGCATCTCCATACCCAGGCGGCGGTACATGGTCTTTTTCACCGCTTTGAGAATGTTCTCATATCCGGTGCAGCGGCACAGGTGACCGGAGAGCAGCTTGCGGAGCTCCGCATCGGAGTAGAGCTTGCCGCTGTCCAGGATCTCCACGGCAGTCATCAGAAAGCCGGGGGTGCAGAAACCGCACTGGATGGCGGACTCCTCCATAAAGGCCTGCTGGATGTCGCTGGGCTCACCGTCGGGGCTGAGCAAGCCCTCCAGTGTGCGGATGTGCTTGCCGTCGGCCCACACGGCCAGATAGATGCAGGAGTTGAACGTCTCGCCGTCGATGAGGACGGTGCAGGCACCGCACTCGCCTACCTCGCAGCCCTTTTTCACGGAGGTCAGGTGATAGTCATTGCGGAGCATATCGGTCAGGCTGGCGCGAACGTCCACCATCTTCTCTACGTCCTTGCCGTTGATATTGCAGCGGATCAGCTTATACTGCTTGCTCATGCCAGCTCACCTCCTGCCAGCTCAATGGATTTTACGAGACAGCGCTTGGCGATCTCCACGGCGATGTGCTGGCGGAAGGCCTTGCTGGCGCGCCAGCTGTCACGGGGGTTGATATCGTCCAGGATGGCGTGGGCAAAAGTCTCCACCGTCTCCTCGGTCAGGGGCTTGCCCTGGGCTGCCGCTTCAGCGCTGGCACACCGCAGGGGCACGGGGCCGGCTACGCCGTAGGCGATGCGGGCACGCTCAATGGTCTTCTTGTCCTCACTGAGCCGGACGTTGACGCTGCACCCCAGGGTGGCGATGTCCATGGCGTTCCGCATGGCGTACTTGATGTAGTGGCCATAGCAGCGGTCATAGCTCTCCTTGGGGATAAGGATGGCGGTCTGAATTTCGCCGTCCTCTGCGCGGATGTCCACCTTGCCGGCCTTGATATAGAACTCATGGATGGGCAGGCGGCGGACGCCGTTTTTACCGGTCAGCTCCACGATGGCATCCCATGCGTGGAGGGTGGAGGAGGAGTCGGCGGAGGTCACGCCGTTGCAGGTGTTGCCGCCGATGGTGCCGATGTTGCGGATCTGAGGGCCGCCCACCATATCCACGGCCTCACCCAGCACGTTGATGTACTGCTGGATGATGGGGTCGCGGGTAATGTGGGAGAAGCTGGTCAGACTGCCGATGCGGATGTTCTCGTCGGCGTCAATGGTGATGCCGCGCAGCTCGTCCAGCCCGTAGATGGAGATCAGCTCCGCACCGGCGCGCTTGCCCTCGCGCATCTGCACCAGTACGTCGCTGCCGCCGGCGATGATCTGGGCTTCCGGATGCTCCAGACGGAGGGCCACCGCGTTTTCCACGCTGGAGGCCTCGTATAAGGCTTTCATATCATACATGGCTTAGTTGCCCTCCTTTTCATTCCAGCTGTCGTGGATCAGGCCCGCCTTGCTGAACTCGGCGAACAGCACGTGGGGCGTGATGGGTGTGCAGTCGATGGCCACGCCGGTGGCGTTGAGAATGGCGTTGCGGATGGCCGGCGCGCCGGAGCAGGCCGGCGGCTCACCCAGAGCCTTGGTGCCGAAGGGGGAGGTGGGCTCGGGATTCTCCACGAACTGCGCTTCCAGATGGGGGTGATCCATAAAGGTGGACAGCTTGTAGTCCAGCAGATTGTTGTTCAGGGGCTTGCCGGTCTTTTCATCAAACAGCAGCTGCTCGCTCATACCGTAGCCGATGGCCATGGACATACCGCCGTGGACCTGGGCCTCCGCCAGGGCGGGATTGATAAGACTGCCGCAGTCGTGAACGTTGATGATCTTGTTCAGCTTGACCTTGCACAGGGCGATGTCTACCTCCACATCGGCGAAGGTACAGCCGAAGGAGTAGGCGTTGTTGCGGATGGTGTAGGTGGATTCGGCGGTGATATGCTCGCTGTCCGCCGCGTTGTACTGGGCGGTCATGGCCAGCTCACTCAGGCTCATGAGCACCGCGCCGTCCTGCTTGCGGACGATATTGCCGTCCACGATATCCATATTATCCACGGCCTGACGGGTCAGCTTGGTGGCGTAGGCCAGGATCTTCTGCCGCAGCAGGGTGGCGGTCTGCCGGATGGAGAAGCCGGCTACATAGGTCTGGCGGCTGGCGTAGGCGCCCAGGCCGGTGGGGGTGATGTCCGTATCCTGGCAGGAGACCACGCGGACGTCCCGGTAGCTCTTCAGGCCTACGGCCTCGGCGGTCATCTGGGCGTAAGCGGTATCAGCGCCCTGGCCGATCTCCGTCTCGCCGCACTGCATGGTGACGGTGCCGTCTAAATTCAGCAGCATACGGTTGCTGGAGGTCTCCAGCGAGATGGGATAGACGGCGGTGTTGTACCAGAACGCCGCCACGCCGATACCCCGGCGGATGTTGCCGGTATCCTTGGCATACTCGGCCTTCTTTTTGTCGTACTCTATGTATTCCTTACCCTTTTCCAGGCACTCACGGAAGGAGTCGTAGTAGTTGGTGTTGCCGGAGAAGCCGTCGTGGAAGCCCTTGGGCATGATGTACTTCATGCGGTACTCCAGCGGATCCATGCCAACAGCCTTGGCGCACTCGTCAATGTTGGCATCGTCGGCAAAGGAGGCCTGAGGCATGCCGTAACCGCGCATGGCGCCGGCCACCGGGCGGTTGGTGTACACCGTCCACGCGTCGCCCTCGAAATTGTCGCAGGGGTAGATCTGGGGGAAGGAACCCATGGCCTTGGCCACGATGGAGTGGCCGTGGGAGGCGTAAGCGCCCTGGTTGGAGAAGCACTCTACCTTTCGCGCGGCAATGGAGCCGTCCTTGTGCAACCAGGTGACGATGTGGAAGCGGATGGCGTGGCGCACGCGGTTAGAGACAAACGTCTCCTCCCGGGTGCAGTCGATACGGACGCAGCGGCCGCCCACCTGCGTGGTGCACCAGGCGCACAGGGGCTCATACAGGGCGTCCTGCTTATTGCCGAAGCCGCCGCCGATGTAGGGCTTGATGATCTGAATGTCCGCCCAGGGACGGCCCAGGGCCTGGCCCACGATGCGGCGGATGATATGGGGGATCTGGGTGGACGCCACCACGACGATACGGCCGTTTTCCTCATAGGCAAAGCAGCCGTGGTTCTCGATGTGGCTGTGCTGCACGGTAGGCGTGTCGTACCAGCCCTCCACCTTGATGAGCCCCGGCTCCTGAATGGCGGCCTGATAGTCGCCCTTGCGGATGTCGGAGTGCTTGAGGACGTTGTTGGGATAGCCCTCATGGAGCTGGGGTGCGCCGGGCTCCATGGCCTTCTGCACGTCCAGCACGAAGGGAAGCTCCTCGTACTCTACCACCAGCGCGCGGACGCCCTGCATAGCGGACACCTCATCCTCGGCGATGACCACGGCGATATCATCGCCGTAGTAGCGCACATGGCGGTTCAGCAGGTTGCGGTCCGCCACATCCTGATGGCCGGGATCCATGGACCAGGGATGACCCGCCGTGGGGAAGCAGTGCTCCGGCACGTCGAAGCAGGTCAGCACCTTCACCACGCCCTCGATGGCCTCCGCCGCGGACTTGTCAATGGACTTGACGTAGCCGTGGGCGATAGTGGCGTGCTTGATGCGGGCATACAGCGCGCCCGCAGGCATACGGTCCTCGTAGTATTTTGTCCGCCCGGTGGCCTTGTCAAAGGCGTCCACACGGATCTCGCTCTTTCCCACCTTACTCATAGTAGGCAGCCTCCTGTTGCAAAACTTGGAAATGTCGTCTATATTTTTTGCTAATGATACATATTCACGAAAATTATAGCACGGGACAGGGGAAATGTACAGCGAAAGCGTGATTTTATTTTCGGAATAACGATACGGCGAAGCTTGACGGGGCATACTGAAGCTGATACACTGGAACACACGAAAGAGGGTGGTTTGCATGGCGGAGCTGCGGATCGGCTGCCTGGTCATGGCGGCGGGCAGCGGCAGCCGCTTCGGGCGCAATAAGCTGGAGGCTGTGGTGGACGGAAAAAGTCTGCTGCGCCGTTCGCTGGAGGCGGTGCCGGCGGAGGAATTCGCGCAGGTGACGGTGGTGACGCAGTACGATGCCGCCGCGGCGCTGGCAGAGGAATTCGGCTTCACAGTGGTGCGGAACGACCGTCCGGAGGACGGCCTGAGCCGCACGGTGCGTCTGGGCACCGAGGCCATGGCGGGCTGCGGCGCTATTCTATATCAGGTGGCGGATCAGCCGCTTCTGGAGCAGGAGACGGTGCGGCGGGAGATCGAATACTTCCGGACGCATCCGGACCATATCGTGGGCCTGGCCCATAACGGCGTGCGGGGCAACCCGTGTATCTTTCCCCGGAAGTTTTTCCCGGAGCTGATGGCGCTGGAGGGTGATGTGGGTGGAAACGTGGTCATCCGCGCACACCCGGACGCGCTGCTGCTGTATGAGACGTCCGCGGCGGAGCTGCGGGACGTGGACACGGTGGAGGCGCTGGCCGCGGTACAAGAGGATAGACAGATATGAAAGAGCACCCCTTTGGGGTGCTCTTTTACGTTTATTTCTTGGGTGCGTAGGGGGTGTTCTTCAGCGGCAGACTGAATTCCCGTTCGCCGGTAAGGCGGTAATAGGCGTCGGCAATGGCAGGGGCGGTGGGGATGGAGGTGATCTCGCCGATGCCGATGGCGCCGCCGGCCACATTCAGGCCGGGCTTCTCCACCACGATGGCCTGGATCTCCGGCGGGATCTGGTTGGCGCGGAACAGGCCCAGCATACCGTATTTGGCGGTGGGCTTGCAGTTCTCGTCGATGGGGTATTTCTCTGTCAGCGCGTAGCCCATGGACATGACCACGCCGCCCTCGATCTGACCCTCCACGCTCAGGGGGTTCACGGCCTTGCCCACATCGTGGGCGGCCACCATCTTCTTGATGCGGCCGGTGTCCCTGTCCAGAATACACATCTGGGTGGCGTAGCCGTAGGCCACGTGGCTGACGGGGTTGGGTACGTCGGCGCCCAGCGGGTCGGTCTTGGCCAGATACTCGCCGTAGAACTCCGTGCCCTTCAGGTCGGCAAGGGATTTGCCGGCGTCCAGCTCCGCCTTCAGCTTTTCGCAGGCGCGGCGTGTAGCCTCGCCGGTGACAAGGGTCTGGCGGGAGCCGGAGGTGTCGCCGGAGTCGGGGGCGATCCAGGTATTGCTGCGCTCGTAGACGATATCGTCCCGATGCAGCCCGGTGTTGGTGACCACCACCTGCACCAGCACGGTGCCCAGTCCCTGGCCGATGCAGCTGGCGCCGGAGTAGATGTGCACCTTGCCGTCGCCCTCCACGATGAGCTTGCAGCGGCCCCAGTCGGGAATGCCTACGCCTACGCCGGCGTTCTTCATGGCGCAGGCGATACCCACCGGATCGCCGTTTTTCACCGCCTCGTCATAGGCGGGCTTGATGGCCTCCAGTGTCTCTACCAGACCGGTGGAGTCATCCACGATCTGGCCGTTGGGCAGCACACCGCCGGGGCGAATGGCGTTGCGGTAGCGGATCTCCCAGGGGGAGATGCCCACCAGGTCGGCCATCTGGTTCAGCAGCGTCTCGGTGCAGAAGCAGGTCTGGGTGACGCCGAAGCCCCGGAAGGCGCCGGCGGGGGGGTTGTTGGTGTAGTAGGCGCGGCCCTCGATCTCGAAGTTCTCGTAGGCGTAGGGACCGGCGGCGTGGGTGCAGGCGCGTTCCAGCACGGGGCCGCCCAGAGAGGCAAACGCGCCGGTGTCGGATACCACGCTGGCCTTGACACCCTGAATGATGCCGTTTTCGTCGCAGCCCATGGTGAAGTCCATGTCCATGCTGTGGCGCTTGGGATGGACGAGGATGGACTCCTGGCGGCTGAGCTTGAACTTGACGGGGCGCTTTGTCAGATAGCACAGCAGCGCGGCGTGGTGTTGGACGGACATATCCTCCTTGCCGCCGAAGCCGCCGCCCACCAGGCAGTTCTGCACCTGGCAGTGGTCGTAGTCCACGCCCAGCATGGACGCGCACTCATGCATGGTGGTGTGGGCACTCTGGTCAGTGGTCAGCAGCTTTACGCCGCCGTTGTCCAGCGGCAGCGCCACACAGCACTCCGGCTCCAGGAAGGCGTGCTCCGTCCACGGGGTGGAGAAGTGCTCGGTCAGCACATATTTGGAATTTTTGATAGCGCCCTCCGCGTCGCCGCGGGAGACGTGCTTGTAGGCCTGGACGTTGCTCTCCTCCTCGTCGAACACCAGCGGCGCGCCGGGGGCGGCGGCCTCGGCGGGGTTGTGGACGGCGGGCAGGACTTCGTACTCCACCTTCACCAGCTTCTTGGCGGCCTCCACCGTCTCCTGATCCACGGCGCAGACCAGTGCCACACTGTCGCCCAGGTAGTGTACCAGCTCGCCCACGCCGATCAGGGTGGGCTGGTCCTTCTTCAGGTGGCCTACGTTGACCTTGCCGGGAATATCCTTCTGCGTGGCCACGCAGAGCACGCCGGGCAGCGCTTCAGCTTCGCTGGTGTCGATGGACAGCACACGGGCGCGGGCGTACTGGCTGCGGACCGCGCCGCCGTAGCACATACCGTCCACATAGATATCGTCAGGGTACTGCCCATAGCCCTGCACCTTCTCGGCCACGTCCAGTCGGTGGACGCGGCTGCCCATCTGCCAGTCATCGGTGGACGGGGCGGGCAGCTTGCCCTCGCGGAATATCTTAGCCGCCAGCAGGATGCCGTCGATGATCTTCACGTAGCCGGTGCAGCGGCAGATATTGTTGCGGATGGCGAAGGCGGCCTCCTCGCGGGTGGGATCGGGGTTCACGTCCAGCAGCCCCTTGGCAGAGATGACCATACCGGGAATGCAGAAGCCGCACTGCACCGCGCCGGCCTCGCCGAAGGCGAAGGTGTAGACCTGCTTTTCCCAGTCGCTGAGCCCCTCTACCGTGAGGATGGTCTTGCCCTCCAGCTTGTCCGTCTGGGGGATGCAGGCCTTGGTGGGCTTGCCGTCGATGAGGACGTGGCAGGTGCCGCAGGCACCCTCGCTGCATCCGTCCTTTACGGAGGTCAGGTGCAGCTCGTCACGCAGAAAGCGGATGAGCTTCTGGTTTTTTTCCACAGTGACGGACTTGCCGTTCACGGTAAATGTCGCCATAGTGTATCTCTCCTTTGCGCCCGGCCGGGCTTATCTCTGGTATTTGCAGAAATTATAGCACGGGAACGACGGAAAAACAAGGTGAGAACCGCCGCATTTTGTCCAAGGCGTGATAGTATATCGAGAATATCGGATAAAAAGAAAGAAGCCGCCCAAGGCGGCTCCTTCAAACAAAAGCTTTCTTACGTCTCCAGCACCGGAAGCATGATCTGCAGCAGAAACTGGCCCTGCTGGGCGGAAAACACGCACAGCCCGCCGTTGCGCTGGGCGATGGCCTGGATGCTGCGGCATCCGTAGCCGTGCCCTTCCCGGTCACTGACAGGCAGGCCGTCCCGCATGGCTATCGGTCCGGCGCAGGGATTGCGTATCTCGATGAGAAGCTTGTTCTGCCGCACACCGCAGTACAGGGAGATCTGCTTCCGGTCGGCGGGCAGGTCCGCCACAGCGTGCAGGGCGTTTTCCAGACCGTTGCTCAGCAGGGAGCACAGCTCCGTGTCCGAAATGGCTACATCGTTGGGCAGTGAGGCATCCACGGTCAGCACGGCGCCCTGCCGCTGGGCTTTGTCGGTGAAGGAGGAGCACAGCAGGTTCACCAGATGGTTTTCGCAGAAGCGGCGGGGCGTGATGGCCTCGATATCCGCCTGGACCTTTTTGATATACGCTGCCGCCTCGTCCGGCCGTTCCGCGGACAGCAGACCGTCCAGCATATTCAGGTGGTGGCGCATATCGTGCTGATAGACGGCGGTCTGGGTCTCCAGCCGGTGGAGGGAGTCCATCTCAGACTGGGATTGCTCCAGCTCCGCCTCCAGCATGGAGCGCTGCATCTCCGCGTCGGTGCGCCGCTGCGACTGCAGGTGAAAGGCGGGCAGAAACAGCACATAGAACGTCACCAGCACCGTGGGCAGAAACTCATTCAGCGCCTGAATGCCGGAATAGAGTGCATCGGAGTAGATCGTGGTGGCATAGTCGAAAATATAATAGGTGACGGGCAGGCTGCCGAACAGCAGCAGCGCCGCCGTTGAGGAGGTCATGGTGTTATAGGCCGCGGCCACGAAAAAGCGGCGCAGGAGATAATACATCACCGGCATCAGCAGGATATAGACCAGCTCGGCGGCCAGCGTGCTCTGCGTCAGCGCCTCCACGGCGATGCGTCCCCAGCGGGGCGGCTGGCAGCACAGATACGCGGTGCAGGTGCTGACAATGGCTACGCCCACCGATTTTTTCATAAACAAAATCAGGATCAGCACCAACGGCACATGGATGACCAGCGGGTAGAGCTGCTTTACCGTTCGTTCGCCCAAAAGCACCAGCCCCAGTCCCTGCATCAGCAGGAACAGCAGGCACAGCAGCGTCAGCAGGTACTTCTGCTGCCGGGAGACATAGCCGCCGGTGGAGAGATCCGCGCTGAGCGCCAGTCCATAGACCAGCACCAGCACATAGCAGAATATATCCAGCGCGGACTGCATAGATAAATCAAACATATTATGCGTCCCTCCCGGAAAACAGCAGGGCCAGATAGTCCTTTTGCAGCTGGCCGTACAGCAGGCGGGACACGGGCACGTTATGGCCGCTGAAGGTGATGACCCCGGCGGGGGAGAGCTTTTCGGCCTGGAGCATATTGACGATGTAGGACCGGTGGACCCGCATGAACTCCGGGCGGGCCAGCAGCGCCCCTTCATACTCGCGCATGGAGGCCGCCACCTCATAGACAGTGCCGTCGGCCATGTTGAAGAACAGGTGTTTGCCGTTGACCTCCACATAGCTCAGATGGGAAAAGGGCAGACGCACCAGCATACCGTTGGACTTGACGGTCAGGCCGTCCTGCGGCTTCTGATCCCGCAGATACAGCTTGTCCAGCACCGGATAGAGCAGCTTGGCATTGATGGGCTTGAGCAGATACTCCGCCGCCCGGACGCCGTAGCTTTCGTAGGCGAAGCCGGGAGAGGTGGTGAGAAAGATAATGTCCGCCGCCGCGTCGAAGGAACGGATCTCCCGTGCGGCGTCCATGCCGGTCATGCCGGGCATCAGAACGTCCAGCAGGTACAGGGTGAAGCGCTCGGCGCGGGCAGCGTCCAGCAGCTGGCCGCCGCTGCGGAAGGTCTGAAAGCGGACATCGGAGCGCCGGTCAGACTGCCAGGCCTGCAAAAGCGCCGTGAGCTTTTCCAGTTCCTCGATCTGATCATCACATACTGCGATATACATGGCGCCGCCTCCTTGTGCTTTTCTTGTGCTTCACGCGGCTTTATTTTATCATAAGAAAAGGGAATTGTCACCGCAAATTTTGCATTTCACGGGCGTGTGTACGCATTTCGCGGCATATACATCCCCAAACTCCCCCACATCTGGTACGATGTCCTTCGCAGGGACCACTGTGCCCTGCGGAAGGGGGCGTTTGCGTATGAAATGGGTCATCTGGCTCGTGGCGATCGCCAGCACTTCAGCGCTTGTCGCCCTGTGGTTCTGGGAGGTCCGCCGTCTGCTGCGTCAGCACCGGAGCATGGTAGAGAGCGCCCGGTGCCAGCTGGCCGCTTTTGAAAAGCGGGCGGCAGAGGCTGCGGGCAATGCTGATGTGGCGGAGGTCCTGCGGCGCAGCGAGAGTATTTACCGGCAGGCCGCCGGCAACTATAACGAGACACTGCATCGGCCATGGATCTATATTCCCGGGCGGCTGATGGGCTTCCACTATGAGGAGGCCGCGAAGGTCCCCGGCCGGGTACATATATAGATGAACAGGAAAGAGAAGCAACAAAAACCATTGGGAGGGTATTGTTATGCGCGATGAAATGAAACGGACGATGTTTGAACTGTTCGGCGTGGGCAGCGAGGATGACAAGGTGCTGGCCGCCGGCGGAAAAAAGCCTGTCGCAAAGCCGGAGCCGGTAAAGACCGCGCCGGTGCAGGCACCGGTACAGCCTGTGGTGAAGGCCAAGGCCGCCAGCTATCTGGCTGCGGGTACTTCACTGGAGGGCACACTGCGCTCCGACGGCGATGTGGAGATCGCCGGAGCATTCAAGGGCGAGGTCATTACCACCGGCACGGTGACGCTGCGCTCGGTCATCCAGAGCAATATCACCGCCGGCAGCCTGAACCTCATCGGCTGTACGCTGACCGGTGATGTAAAGGTCACGGGCACCGTTACCGTCAGCGAGGATTCTCAGGTGACGGGTAACATCAACGCCAAGGAGCTGCTGTGCGCCGGTAAGGTCAACGGCGATCTGGAGATCACCGGCGGCACTACCCTGGAGGAGAAGGCTCAGATCAGCGGCGGCCTGGTGACAGGCACTCTGGCGGTGGTCAAGGGCGCGGTCATCCGCGGCGGCGTGGAGATCAAGGCGTTCTCCGGCCCGGCTAAGCAGGAGCCTAAGCAGGAGCCCAAGCAGGAGCACAAGGCCAACTGACTGCGATCATGTGATCGGCGGCCGTGCAGCGGACGCTGGTACAGGAGGTATATATTATGGGCCTGTTCAGCAACAATATCCAGTATGCCGGCGGTTTCATTGAGCAGGAGGACGGCCTGGTTATGATCGCCATGCTGGACGGCACCGGTATGAATACCCTGTATTTCCACCTGTATATGGGCGAGTAAGCTGTGATAAAAAAGGAGCACCCGGCCGGGTGCTCCTTTTTGCTTTTTTATTCTTTCGCCTCGTCCGCGTCCTCTGTTTGAGGCAGCAGCGTTACCTCCGCCGCATTCACCTGATGGTCCAGAATGGAGGTCACATGGATCCGCATCCCCTCAGCCTCCAGCGTAATGTCCTGCGGGCCGTCGTCGGGTATCATGCCCAGCGCGTCGAACACCAGGCCGGTCAGGGTGTCATGCTCCTCCTGGTCCAGCTCGATGCCAAGTGCGTCCTCCAGATCGTCCAGCTCTACGTTGCCGGCGATGACCAGGGAGCCATCCTCCCGCTTTTCGATGCGGGGCTCATCATCGTCCGGGATGTTGCTGTCGTCGCTGCCCAGGTCGCCCACCAGCTCCTCAACCAGGTCGTTCAGCGTCACGATGCCCACCATGCCGCCGTACTCATCCAGCACCACGGCCAGGGGATTGCCGGTACGCTTCATGTTGCGGAACAGGGCGTCGGCCTTAATGGTCTCCGGCACGAAGTACGGCGTGCGGACGGCGCCGGCCATTACGCTCTCCCGGCTCTTATCCGCCAGGCGGAAGTACTCCTTGGCGTTCAGAATGCCCACCACATTGTCCGCACTGTCCTCGCACACGGGGTAGCGGGTGTGCCGCGTGTTGTGGATCGTCTCGGCCCAATCGTCCATGGTGTCGTCCAGCCACAGCAGATCCACGTCCGTGCGGTGGGTGGCGATCTCCTCGGCGGTCAGGTCGTCAAACTCAAAGACGTTCTGGATGAACTCCTTTTCCTCATGGTCGATGCCGCCGTGCTCGCTGCTGGCGTCCACCATCATGCGGATGTCCTCCTCGCCCACCTGCTCCTCGGCCTCGTTGGGATCAATGCCCAGCAGCCGCAGTATGCCGTTGGTAGACGCGCTCAGCAGCCACACGATGGGCGCGAACAGCTTGGAGATGACAGTGATGAGCCCGGAGATGTTCAGCGCTACCTTCTCCGACTGCTTCATGGCGATCCGCTTGGGCACCAGCTCGCCGAACACCAGCGTGAAGAAGGACAGGATCAGCGTGATCAGGATCACGGCGAGGGTGTTCAGCGTGGCGGGGGGGATCGTTACGCCCAACCCCACCAGCCAGTCCACCAGCGGGTCGGAGAAATTCTCCGCCGCGAAGGCACTGCCCAGAAAGCCCGCCAGGGTGATGGCCACTTGAATAGTGGCCAGGAACTTGGCCGGCTGGGCCGTCAGCCGGCTGAGCCGCTTGGCCTTCCGGTTGCCCTCCGACGTCATTTTGCTCAGCTTTACCTCGTTTACCGACAGCACGGCGATCTCCGCGCAGGCGAACACGGCGTTCAGGGCGATAAGCACCACCTGTAAAAGCAATAACCAACCTATTGAGGTATCCAAATTTTGTCTCCTTTCCCGGGCTCCGCTGTTTTCGCGGAGCGCCTCCTCTCGCTTTTTGCGCGATGTAAAAAGCGCAAAAGACACGGCCTGTGTGCCTCGCGCACAGGTCATGTCTCACGTCATTCTCTGTTGTTCTGATCTCGTTCAGGGCAAGAGTCGCTGCCGGCTGTGTCCATCCTGTGATAGAACCTCCCTGTATTTTTGGTTATGTTTTATTATACAGATGTGTAGGGGATATGTCAATATGACCGGAGGGAAAAGTGCCGCGGACGTCATGTCCGCGGCACAGTCATGTTACGCTGTCAGCAGCGCTTCCAGCCGCGCACGGATCAGGCCCAGCAGCGTGTCGTTGTCCGGCTTGTCGGTGTATTCCGACGGGTCGCACAGCATGGTCAGATCCTCGGTGAAGTGCCCCGCCTCGAACACGTCCAGCCCCGCCTGCTGCAAGCAGTCGGCAAACCGCGTCAGCGCGCCGTTGCTGTCCAGCTCGCCCCGCTTTCGCAAGGCGCCGGCCCAGGCGAACATGGTGGCCAGGGGGTTGGTGGATACCTTTTCTCCCTTCCGCCAGCGGTAGAAGTGGTCGGTGACGGTGCCGTGGGCGGCCTCATACTCGAAGCAGCCGTCCGGGGACACCAGCACGCTGGTCATCATGGGCAGGGAGCCGGAGGCCGCGGCGATCAGGTCGCTCATCACGTCGCCGTCATAGTTCTTGCAGGCCCAGACGATGCCGCCCTTGCTGCGGAGGACCTTGGCCGCGATATCGTCGATGAGCGCATAGCGGTAGTGAAGACCTGCCTGTTCAAAGGAAGCCCGGTACTCCTCGTCGTACACCTTCTGAAACAGCAGCTTGAAGGTCTGGTCATAGTCCTTGGAGATGGTGTCCTTGGCGCCGAACCACACATCCTGCCCTACGGACAGGGCGTAGGTGAAGCAGCAGCGGGCGAAGGAGAGGATGGAGGCGTCCCGGTTGTGCATGGCCTGCACCACGCCGGGGCCCTTGAAGTCGAACACCGTCTGGCGGCTCAGCTCCCGGCCGCTTTCATCGGTAAACACCAGCTCCGCCTTTCCGGCACCGGGGACACGGTATTCCACCGCCTTGTACAGGTCGCCGTAGGCGTGGCGGGCGATGGTAACAGGCTTCTCCCAGCAGGTCACCACAGGCTTGACCCGCTTCAGCAGGATGGGTGCGCGGAACACGGTGCCGTCCAGCGCCGCCCGGATGGTGGCGTTGGGGGACTTCCACAGCTGGGTCAGGCCGTACTCCTCCTGCCGCTGCAGGTTGGGGGTGATGGTGGCGCACTTCACGCCGATCTTCAGGCGCTTGATGGCCTCCGCTGCCTGTGCGGTGACGGCATCTGCCGTCTCCTCCCGGTGGGGCAGGGACAGGTCGTAGTATTCGGTGTTCAGGTCCACGAAGGGCTTAATAAGTGTGTCCTTTATTATACCCCACAGCACATGGGTCATCTCATCGCCGTCCAGTTCGGCGATGGGGACAGGCATTTTGATCTTTTCCATTCAGTTCACCGCCTTTGCTGCGTAATAGTTGATGAGGCACCCGCGCAGCAGCAGCTCGCGCTCCTCCGCGTTGGTGTTTTTCAGATAGAGGAGGAGGTCCGTTTTCCTGCCGTCATGCAGCAGTACCGCGGGGAATTCCTCGTCGCCCCGGGCCACCTTCTCCCGCACCTCCGGGACGTAGATAAAGTCGCCGGGTGCGCCGTCAAAGCTGTCGTCCGCCGCCAGTGTAAAAGGCAGCAGGCCCCAGTTGACGCAGTTGGAGCGATAGCGCTTGGTGGCGAACTCGTAGCAGATATTGGCGCTGCCGCCCAGTACCCGCTGACAGGAGGCCGCCTGCTCCCGGGCGGAGCCGTCGCCGGGTTTGTTGGCAAAGATAACGGAGCCGATGTGCAGTCGGGACAGACTGCGCGTATCCAGACCCAATGCGTGCAGCGTATCCGCCAGCACCGCCGGTATCCCGCCTGCGGCCCGGGCGCTTTCCAGCGCCGCCGCGGCCTTGGCCCGGGGCACGTAGTCCGGGTCGCGGCGGGACAGGGTGAACTGCGCCAGCTTCATAGGGTTGGAACGGTAGGAGGACGTCTCGCCGGAGGGGATGAGCTCGTCTGTGGTGGTGACCTCATCCCGCAGAACGGAGGCCACCTGTAGGAGCAGATCATCGGATAGGGCGGGGATGGCGGGCCATTCGGCGATGTTGGGACCGTATTGCAGCGGGGCGTCCGGCTGGGGGTGGCCGAAGCCGCGGTAGACCCGCTTGTCGTACACGGAGGCGTCGAACCGGCGCTCCGCGGGAGAGGGAGCGTCGTAGTCCACATCCGCCGCGGAGGTGAGCACACCGTGGTTCCGCGCGGTGGCGGCAATGGAACGGGCGTCCATGAGGATCACGCCGGACAGCTGGCCGTCGCCGGGCTTGGAGCCCTCGCGGTTGGGGAAGTTTCGGGTGGTGTGACGGATGGATAGGGCATCGTTGGCGGGCACATCGCCCGCGCCGAAGCAGGGGCCGCAGAAGCAGGGCTTGCACACCGCGCCGGCGCGCAGCAGCCGGGCGGACACGCCGTTTTCCACCAGCTCCAGCTCCACGGGGACGGAGGGGGGATACACGGAGAAGTCAAAATTCCCGCTGCCCACATCGCAGCCGTCCAGGATGGCAGCCGCCTCGGCGATGTTGTCATACAGGCCGCCGGCACATCCGGCGATGACGCCCTGCTCTACATGGAGCTTGCCGTCCTTTACTTTGTCGGTGAGATGCAGCTGCACCTTGCCGCCGAACTGGTCGGCGGCCCGCTTCTCTACTTCACGCAGGATGTCGCCGGGGTCGGCGATCAGTTCCCGCAGCGTCACCGCCTCGGAGGGATGGAAGGGCAGGGCGGCCATGGGCTCAATGGCGGACAGGTCCAGCTCGATAAGGCCGTCATAGTACGCGCCGTCCTCGGGATGCAGGGGTGCATAGTCCTCCGCCCGGCCGTGCAGCGCCAGATAGTCCTGCACGGCGCCGTCCGTCTCCCAGATGGAGGTCAGGCAGGCTGTTTCGGTGGTCATGACGTCGATGCCGATGCGGTAGTCCATGCTGAGACGGCCGATGCCGTCACCCACGAACTCCAGCACCTTGTTTTTCACAAAGCCGTTTTTATACACCGCACCGCACAGGGCGATGGCCACATCGTGGGGGCCCACGCCGTGGCGGGGCCTGCCGGTGACGTGCACCAGGATCACCTGGGGCGCTGCCAGGTCGTAGGTGTTACGCAGCAGCTGCTTGACGATCTCGCCGCCGCCCTCGCCTACGCCCAGGGTGCCCAGCGCGCCGTAGCGGGTGTGGCTGTCGGAACCGAGAACCATTTTGCCGCAGCCGGCCAGCATTTCCCGGGCATACTGGTGGATGACCGCCTGGTTGGCGGGAACATAGTCGCCGCCGTATTTTACCGCCGCCGACAGGCCGAAGGCATGGTCGTCGGCGTTGATGGTGCCGCCCACGGCACACAGGCTGTTGTGACAGTTGGTGAGCACATAGGGCACCGGGAATTCCGTCAGTCCGCTGGCCTTGGCGGTCTGGATCACGCCCACATAGGTGATATCATGGGAGATGAGACTGTCGAACGTCAGGTGCAGCAGGCCGTCGCCGCTGCCGGTGTTGTGGGCGCGGAGGATGCGGCAGGCCATGGTCTTCTCCCGGGCTGCCGCCATGGCGGGTGTGGCCTCACGGACGGCGCCGCCGGTCCAGAGGACGGGGGAGTCGTGCAGCTTGATCATAGGATAGCACCCCTTTCGGGAAATCAGAGTGTCGGGCACAGGCGGCCCGTGCAATAATGTAGTCAGTATAGCACGATGCTGGGAAAATGCAAGAGGAAAATCAAGAAAATTGCAAGTTGCAAATTTTCATTTTGCAAAAAACTTGAATATAAACGGATAAATTTGCGTTAGAGTAAAAAATTTTGAAATTTTAAAATTTTGCTCTTGCAAAATGGAGGCGGCGGACGTATAATCACCCATGAAACAACGTACCGCCCTGCGGCGAAAGGAGAAACCGATATGACCGAGAAAGACACCACGATTTTAAAACAGTATACCAATCCTCTGAGCCGCAGCATCCAGGAGCAGTACGCCATCAGCCCGGATCACTACCGGGGCGATATAAAGCTGGGCCTGCGGAATAATGATGGCACGGGCGTTTTGGTGGGTGTGTCCAAGGTGGGCAGTGTTCAGGGCTATCTGATGCAGGACGGTCAGCGTGTTCCCGCCCCCGGCAAGCTGTACTACCGCGGCATCGAGCTCACCGACATCGTGGAGGCCCACCGCAAGGCCGGCACCTTCGGCTTCGAGGAGGTAGCCTACCTGCTGCTGATGGGTTATCTGCCCTCCAAGAGCGAGTTGGCCTACTTCGACAAGATCATGAACCAGGCCCGCAAGCTGCCCGAGGGCTTTACCGAGGGCATGATCATGCGGCACCCCAGCCACAATATCATGAACGAACTGGCCCGCAGCGTGCTGAGCCTGTATTCCTACGATCCGGACCCGGACAACACCTCCATCGACAATATGCTGCTGCAGTCCGTCAAGCTCGTTGGCTATTTCCCGTCCATTGTGGCCAATGCCTACGCGGTGCAGCGCCACTACTTCCACGGCGACTCCCTGCATATCCATTTCCCGGTGCCGGAGCTGTCCACGGCGGAGAACTTCCTCCGTATGATGCGCCCGGACAAGAGCTACACCGATGAGGAGGCCCATCTGCTGGACATGATGCTCATGGTCCACGCGGAGCACGGCGGCGGCAACAACTCTACCTTCGTCTGCCGTGCCATGTCCTCCAGCGGCACGGACACCTACAGCGCCATTGCCGGGGCTGTCGGCTCCCTGAAGGGGCCCCTCCACGGCGGCGCCAACGCCAAGGTCATGGAGATGTTCCGCTATATCAAGGAGAATGTGGATCCCCACGACGACGGCTCCATCAAGGACTACCTGAACAAGCTGCTGGACGGCCAGGCGGGCGATCGGTCCGGCAAGATCTACGGCCTGGGCCACGCGGTGTACACCATGTCTGATCCCCGCGCCGTGCTGCTGAAGAAGTACGCCCAGCGCATGGCGGAGCTGAAGGGCTACGCCGACGACTTCGCCCTGCTGCAGAAGGTGGAGGAGCTGGGCCTGCCCATGGTCATGGAACGCAAGCACAGCGACACGCCCATGTGTGCCAATGTGGATATGTACTCCGGCCTGGTGTATGCCATGCTGGGCATCCCTGAGGAGGTGTTCACGCCGCTGTTCGCCTCCGCCCGTATTGCCGGCTGGTGCGCCAACCGCATCGAGGAGGTGGTCACCTGCCACCGGATCATGCGCCCGGCCTACCGTGCCGTCACCACCCACGAGGCGTATATCCCCATGGACCAGCGCGGTGAGCATCTGCACCTGTCTGCGGCGGACTGATGCAAGAAAAGAGCCGTCCCCATGGGGGACGGCTCTTTTTTACAGGACCAGGTTTTCGTCGGTGATCTCACCCTTGCAGACCACGTTGGTGGGGCCGGTCAGATACAGGTCGGTGACGCGGCCGGCCGCGTCACGTTCCGCGTCCACATACAGCGTGCCGCCGGTCATATCCACCCGGACGTGTTTGCCGGAGACCTTGCCCAGCAGCGTCAGCACCGTCACCACGGAGCCGGTGCCCGTGCCGCAGGCGTAGGTAAAATCCTCCACCCCGCGCTCATAGGTGCGCTCGTACACATGGTCCGGACCGATGATCTCATAAAAGTTCACGTTGGCGCCCTTGGGGAAATCCGGATAATGCCGCAGCGTCCGGCCCAGCCGGAGCAGTGCCGCCGTGTCATAGTCTCTCAAGCCGGCGATAGGTACCGCCGCGTGGGGGATGCCGGGGTCGCCCAGCTCCACATAGGCGCAGTCGTAGGTGATGCCGTCCACCTCCGCCGTACCGTCCAGCCGCATATGGCAGGGATCGTTGAGCCGTATGCGGTAGAGCCGTTTGCCCATTCGCCAGCCCGTCACAAGACCGGCAGTGGTCTCTACCCGCTGTGTTTCGCCGGCCAGGCCGTTCTCGAACCCGAAGCGGCAGATGCACCGCGCGCCGTTGCCGCACATCTCACCCGTGGAGCCATCGGAATTGAAGAACAGCATTTTGTAGTCGCCGCCACAGGTGGGCGGCTTCACCACCATGAAGCCGTCTGCGCCGATGGACATATGCCTCTCACACAGGACGCGGACGATCTCCGGCCACCTGTTCTCGGGGATGGCGTTCCGACGGTCGTCCACCACGATAAAATCATTGCCTGCCCCGTTCATCTTCCAGAATTCCATGATAGCCCTCCCTCGCGGTATTTTCTGCCATTGTACAGGGAACTGCCGCCATTGTCAAATACGCTGTCCCTATCGCCCGCGCCAAAAAGAAAAGCCACCCTTTAGGGTGGCTTTTCCGTGACTGCCCACAGGTTTTGTTGTCCGTACTTCCACATACCGCAGGGGAGGGGGAGTGTGAGGGGGAAACCTTTGCGGGTTTCCCCACTCGCGTTCAGTCATCCGCCCGCAGGCGACCACTTTTGCACAGCAAAAGTGCCGCACCAAAAAAGAAGAGGCACACGAACGTGTGTCTCTTCTTTTTTGGTGCGAGCGATGGGACTTGAACCCACACGACCTTACGGACACAAGCACCTCAAGCTTGCCTGTCTGCCGATTCCAGCACGCTCGCGGACAAGATACCTGATTATTATAGCAAAACCGGGCAGTTTGTCAAGTACCGGAGGAAAATTCGCCTGCTGCAGATAAAAAAGACCGCCGAAGGGCGGTCTTTCTTATACCTTTTTATTCGTTCCCCGGGAAACTGGGGATGGTGGCGAAGCCCCGCTGCAGGTCCTCGTCGGTGGGGATGACATCGCTCATCTCGCCATCGTTGTACTTGCCGTAGGCCACCATGTCGAAGTAGCCGGTACCGGTCAGGCCGATGACGATGTTCCTGGCCTCGTTGTTCTCCTTGCACTTCACCGCCTCGTCAATGGCCACCCGGATAGCGTGGCTGCTTTCCGGCGCGGGCAGGATGCCCTCGCAGCGGGCGAACAGCTCCGCCGCCTCGAACACGGAGGTCTGCTCCACGCTGCGGGCCTCCAGATAGCCGTCGTGGTACAGCTGAGAGACGATGCTGCTCATGCCGTGATACCGCAGGCCGCCGGCGTGGTTGGCGGAGGGGATAAAGCCGTTGCCCAGGGTGTACATCTTGGCCATGGGGCAGATCTTGCCGGTGTCGCAGAAGTCGTATTTGAACACGCCACGGGTCAGGCTGGGGCAGGAGGCCGGCTCCACCGCGATGATCTTATAGTCTGCCTCACCGCGGAGCATCTCGCCCACGAAGGGGGAGATCAGGCCGCCCAGATTGGAGCCGCCGCCGGCGCAGCCGATAATGATGTCCGGCTTGATGCCGTATTTATCCAGCGCCGCCTTCGTCTCCAGACCGATGACGGACTGGTGCAGCAGCACCTGATTCAGCACACTGCCCAGCACATAGCGGGTGTTGGGCGTGGAAGCGGCGCACTCCACGGCCTCACTGATGGCGCAGCCCAGAGAGCCGGTGGTGTCGGGGAACTCCGCCAGGATCTTGCGGCCTACCTCGGTGGTCAGGGAGGGAGAGGGCGTTACCTCCGCGCCGTAGGTCCGCATGACCTCGCGGCGGAAGGGCTTTTGCTCATAGGAGCACTTCACCATGAACACATGGCAGTCCAACCCCAGATAGGCGCAGGCCATGCTCAGCGCCGTGCCCCACTGGCCGGCACCGGTCTCCGTGGTCACGCCGGTGAGCCCCTGCTCCTTGGCGTAGTAGGCCTGAGCGATGGCGGAGTTCAGCTTGTGACTGCCGGAGGTGTTGTTGCCCTCGAACTTGTAGTAGATGTGCGCCGGGGTACCCAGCTTATCCTCCAGGCAGTAGGCACGCACCAGGGGAGAGGGACGGTACATCCGATAGAAATTCCGCACGTCCTCGGGGATGGGGATATAAGGGGTATGGTCGTCCATCTCCTGCTTTACCAGCTCGGCGCAGAACACGTGGCCCATCTCCTCCGCCGTCATGAGCTTCAGGGTGCCGGGGTTCAGCAGGGGCGCCGGCTTGTTCTTCATATCCGCGCGAACATTGTACCAATACCGGGGCATCTCGTCCTCGGAGAGATAGATCTTATAGGGAATGCTGCGGTTTTTCAGTTCTTTCATGGTGTTTGTCTCCTTTCAGTATTGGTCAGCGCGGTACACTGTGTTACGCAAAATAGTCGATCTGCATGGCGTGCTTGACCTTGGCCAGGGTATCGGCCGCAGCGGCCTGCGCCGCCTGGGTGCCCTGCCGCAGCACGTCCATCACATAGCCGGGGTCCTTTTCCAGCTCCTCGCGGCGATTACGGATAGGCTCCAGCGTCTCCTGCAGGACGTTGTTCAGGAACTTCTTGACCTTCACATCACCCAGGCCGCCCCGCTGATAGTGGGCCTTCAGCTCGTCCAGATTGGCGTAGTCCGGCAGGTATTTGGCAAAGTGCTCATCATTGCAGAAAGCATCCAGATACATGAACACCGGGTTGCCCTCGGTCTGGCCGGGGTCGCTGACCTGCAGGTGGTTGGGGTCGGTGAACATACCCATGACCTTGGTGCGGATGTCCTCCGGCTTGTCGGCCAGATAGATGCAGTTGCCCAGGGATTTGCTCATCTTTGCCTTGCCGTCGGTGCCGGGCAGACGCAGGCAGGCCTCGTTGTCCGGCAGCAGGGCCGTGGGCTCCACCAGCGTCTCGCCGTACAGCTCATTGAAGCGGCGGACGATCTCGCGGGCCTGCTCCAGCATGGGCAGCTGGTCCTCGCCTACGGGCACGGTGTCGGCCATGAAGGCGGTGATGTCCGCCGTCTGGCTGACGGGATAGGTCAGGAAGCCCATGGGGATGCTGTGGTTGAAGCCCCGCAGCTGGATCTCCGCCTTCACGGTGGGGTTGCGTTCCAGCCGGGCCAGCGTCACCAGGTTCATGTAGTAGAAGGTCAGCTCCGTCAGCTCACACACCACGGACTGGATGAACATATGGCACTTGGCGGGGTCCAGACCGCAGGCCATGTAGTCCAGCGCCACCTGTAGGATGTTCTCCCGCACCTTACCGGGGTTGTCGAAATTGTCGGTCAGGGCCTGGGCGTCGGCGATCATAAAGAACAGCTTTTCAAATTTGCCGCTGTTCTGCAGGATGACGCGGTTGCGGAGGGAGCCCACATAATGGCCCACGTGCAGGCGGCCGGTGGGGCGGTCGCCGGTGAGGATGATCTTACCCATAATCGTGATTCCTTTCTGTATGAGAAATGTTTTTTCGAGACAACAAAAAAGTCTGTCCCATGGAAAATCCATGGGACAGACTGTAAATACAAATCTGCGGTACCACCCACATTGGCGTAAAAACGCCCACTTTGCGCGCACTGTCATGCGTTCCGCCGGGATAACGGCCGCGGCTGCCGTCGGGTATTACTCGCCATTTGGCTTTCTCCCCGCCCTCGTAAGTCCATTCACCGCACGTTCCGCTGCCACGCTTTCACCGATACGCGGCTCTCTGAAAGTTTCCTGTGCGATTACTCCTCTTACTCAACGGTTTTTGAAGTATGGGGTTATTGTATCACCTTTTTTGCGGATGTCAAGCAAAAATTTTATCGGACGGCGCTATCTGCACAGCATCTTCAGCAGCTGCGGGGCGGTGTCCGCGATGCGTTCCGCACCGGCAATTTCCAGTTTTTCACGGCCGCGGAAGCCCCAGCTGACGGCGATCAGCGGCAGACCGGCGTTGCGGGCCGTGGACACATCTACCTCGCTGTCGCCCACATACACGGCATTTTCCGGGCGGACGTCGAGATCCGAAAGCGCTTGTGCCACAAGGGCTGGCGATGGTTTCGGGTCCACGCCGTCCCGCTGGCCGAGGGCCGGCATACCGGGGAAAAACTTTTCCGCCAGCGCCTTGGTGGTGGCGTCCGGCTTGTTGGAGACAACGGCGGTCTTCACACCCATTTTTTCCAGCTCCGCCAGGACCTCCGGAATGCCGGGGTACGGCGCGGTCTTTACGCAATTATGGGCCTGGTACCAGTCCTTGTAGGAGGCTAAAATCTCGTGAAACCGTTGGGGCGCAATGGGTTCGGGGATGGCGCGCTCCATGAGCTTCGCGGCGCCGTTGCCGACGAAGGCGCGTATTTCCTCGAGGGTGCGCTGCGGCCAACCATTTTCAAGCAGGATATGGTTTACAGCGTCCTGCATATCCGATAGGGTGTCTAAAAGTGTGCCGTCCATGTCGAAAAGAACGGCCTGAAAGCGGGGGCAAAGAGGGAAATTCATGTGGCAGGTTCCTTTACATTCAGGTTATTTTATGTTGCGCTAATGGTCACTTTATCTTGCTCTTAATGAAGTATTATAGCAAACTGTGAGGCACATTGCTATATGCAGTTGTCGTTTTTTTGCGGTGCGGCACATTTTTGGCCGGACAGATGGGTCAGCAGGTGGGGAAGGAGGATACTGCCCGGGATCAGCAGGATGCCGATACCGCCCGGAAGGGTGATCTGCGCCTTCGGGAGCGCCGCGCCGCGGCCCACGGTGCGGCGGCTGAGGCGGCCGAAGGGCGCGCTGCCGTCTGCGGAAAAGGCGGGACGGACGCCGGCAGAGCCGACGCCCGTCCCAATGCAAAAGGGGAACACACATGGACGTGCGTTATACGCTTGTTACGCCTTCCTGCCGCTCTTGAAGAACGCGCCGATGACCTCAATGACCACAAAGACGATCAGGTAATACACCACGTTTATCTTGTGAGAGTAGATAGCGGCGAACACCATGAACAGGGAGCACAGGATGGCCAGCACGGGCATGACCTTGCCGCGGAAGCCGGACAGATCCCTGCGCTTGAGCAGAGCGATGTAGATGGGGATGTAAATGGCGTACAGGGTGATGATGGGCAGCTCGGAGGAGTCGAACTTGAAGGGACCGAAGCCCCCCATGATAGTGCCGCCGTAGAAGTACAGCAGCCACAGGGAGCTGACCAGCAGACCGAACACGGCGGAGTTGTTGGCCATGTTGGTGTTGGCGTCCACGTTCTTGAACATGGCCAGCTTGGGGCTGCCGCTCTCAACGGCCAGATCGAACATGCCGCGGGTAACAGCCATGGTCAGGCCGTTGCAGGTGCCCCAGCAGGAGATCACAACGAACACGAAGATGGCAGCGCCGCCCACCTGGCCAAAGATGTTCTGGAAGGCGATCTTGGCGCCGGCTTCGCCGCCGGCCATCATGACCTCGGACTCCACCGCGCCGGCCAGACCGACATAGTAGATCACGTACACGATGGCAACGATCACCGTACCGATCAGCAGCGCGCGGGGCATGTTCTTCTTGGAATCCTTCAGCTCGGTGCCGATGGAGGTGGCACAGATCCAGCCCTCAAAGGCGAAGGCCAGGGAGACGATAGCGCCGAACAGACCCTCGGTGAAGGGCATCTCGGTAACGACATTGGAGAAGTTGAACGCGGTCATGCCGCTGGTCAGACCCACGATGGTGCCGACAACGGCCATCAGCAGCAGAGGGATCAGCTTGATGATGGTGGTGGCGATGGCGAACTTACCAGCCAGCTTGGGAGCCAGAGCGTTCATGGTGTAGGTGACAACCATGAAAACACCGGCCAGCATCATGGTGCGGCCGCCGACAACGGCGTCATCCCATCCCATGAGCACACCGAAATAGCGGGCGGGCAGCCAGCTCAGCACGGACACCAGAGAGGGATAGTAGATAATGGCCATGAACCAGCCCACATAGTAGCCGTAGCTCTTGCCGCAGGAGGCGCTGGCGTAGCCCACCAGACCCTCCACACCCTCGTGGCTCTGCGCCACGACGCCGAAGGTGCAGGCGCTGATGATCATGACAACGCCCATGATGATGAATGCCAGAATACCGACAGACAGATTACCGCCGGTCTTTGTCAGGACAGCTTCGGCCTTGAAGAACACGCCGGAGCCGATGACAGTGCCCACCACCAATGCGATGGCTACGGGCAGCGTATACCGTTTTTCCATAATTCCGTTTTCCTTTCTGATCTCTCCTCATAATTGGATCGTGAGACTTTTCACAATCACAGCATCATTATAGCGCGTTCACGATTTATTCACAAGCCTTTTTTGTCTGTGTTTTGTAGAAAAATTCACAATATTTTTAGGTAATTCGCCAATTCGCGCTTTACACCATTAAGGTTTTTAGCGGGTTTCCGCAGAAGAAAACCGCGGCGCACCGCGGCAGGCATACAGCTGCTTGAAAAACCGCGAAAAAAGCAGGACCGGCGGGGCCGGTCCTGCATGGCAGGCAGAGGTCGTTATACGTTGAAGCGGAAGTAGATCATGTCGCCGTCCTTGACCACATACTCCTTGCCCTCGGAGCGCAGCAGGCCCTTTTCCTTGGCGGCGGCCACGCTGCCGCCGCAGGCCATCATCTCGTCGAAGTTGATGGTCTCGGCCCGGATGAAGCCGCGCTCGATGTCGGAGTGGATCTTGCCGGCGGCCTGGGGGGCCTTGGTGCCCTTTTTGATGGTCCAGGCGCGGCACTCGTCCTTACCGTAGGTCAGGAAGGAGATGAGACCCAGCAGGTCATAGCTGCACTGGATGAGACGGTCCAGACCGGACTTTTCGATGCCCAGGTCCGCCAGGAACATGGCGCGTTCCTCCGGGTCATCCAGCTCGGCGATGTCCTGCTCCAGCTTGGCGCAGATGGGCAGCACCTGGGCCCCCTCCCTGGCGGCCAGATCGCGGACGGACTGGAAGTACTTGTTGTCCTCATAGTGGGCGAAGCCGTCCTCGTCCATGTTGGCGGCGTAGATGATGGGCTTGAGGCTCAGCAGGTCCGCCGTCTCGACGATGGCGCGGTCGTCCTTATCGCACGCGAAGGTGCGGGCGGACTTGCCGCTGTCCAGATGCGCCGCCAGGGCCTTGAATACCTCGGCCTCATGGAGGAACTTCTTGTCGCCCTTGGCGGCCTTCGTGGCCTTCTCCACCCGGCGGTTGACCATCTCCAGGTCCGCCATGATCAGCTCCAGGTCGATGGTTTCGATGTCGCCCAGGGGGTCCACGGGGACGTTCTGGCTGGCATCGGCCACCACATGCATGATGTTCTCGTCGTCAAAGCAGCGGACCACATGGACGATGGCGTCCGTGCGGCGGATATTCTCCAGGAACTTGTTGCCCAGGCCGGCGCCCTGGCTGGCGCCCTTCACCAGACCCGCGATGTCCACGAACTCGATGACGGCGGGGGTCTTTTTGTCCGGCTGGTACATCTCCGCCAGCTTGTCCAGCCGCGCGTCCGGCACGGCCACCACGCCCACGTTGGGCTCGATGGTGCAGAAGGGGTAGTTGGCGCTCTCTGCCCCGGCGTTGGTGATGGCGTTGAACAGGGTGCTTTTGCCAACATTTGGTAATCCGACGATACCTAATTTCATATCTTCATCTTCTCCTTTATTTTCGAGGAAGAAAGTTGCAGAATAACAGTTTAATCTTGCGATTTTCGGAACTTTCTTCAATTATAAACTTTTTGACGGGTGATTTACTCACCTTTTACTCACCTTTTTACGCGCTTTTGGCTTCTTCAAATTGACGCACAGCTTGAAACAGGGAGTCATCGGTCACATGGACGTATTTGTCCATTGTAGTCTTGATGCTGGCGTGACCCAACAGCTTTTGCAATACCTTGGGCGGCATCCCGCGCTCGATTGCCCGCGTAGCATAGGTGTGGCGCAGGGCGTGCATACAGAAATGCTCTATACCTGCCCGGTCACACAGCTTATACAGGTGCGTATCATAGCTGCTGTTCTTTGCGGGCATTCCGGTACGGAAGTTGATAAAGACAAGGTCGCGCATATTCATCTTTGCCTTTTCCGCTGTCCGCCGGTCAACATAGGTCAGCACTTTGTCCAGTTCGGTGGCCTCTTTTCGGTACTCCCGTACTTGATACAAGTCCCACAGGATTTGATAGGCAGTATCCGTTAACGGTATCGTGCGGTAGCTTTTCTTGGTTTTCGGAGGCCCTGCCCGCCACTCCTGTTGCTTATAGCGGAACTCCAGCGTCTTGTTAACCGTCAGCGTGTGCCGTTCCCAGTCAATAGCGTCCCATGTCAGACCAATCATTTCGCCGGTACGCAAGCCTGTCTCCAAAATCAAGGCGTACTGCGCGTAGTTGTGGGAACGCTTTGCCGCCTCCATGAACTTCGCCTGCTCCGCGACCGTCAGAAAGTGAATTTCGTCCGGGGCTTTTACAGAGGCTTCAAACCGTACCCCATCCAACGGGTGTGTGTCAATCAGCCCGTTTTCCTTGGCAGCCTTGAACATCGTCCCCATCGTGATATACGTCTGTCGGATAGTAGAACCGGCATAGGAGGCGGTCATGCTGTTAAGTACAGTTTTGCAGTGCATGGGCTTCACGTCCGTCAGCAGCATATCGCCTAATACGGGCTTTATATTCTTTTCATAACGTTCCCGATAGTTCCGTATGGTGTTCGCAGCCAAGCCGGTGAGCAGATTTTCTCGCCAAAATGTTTCCCACGCGTTTACCGTCATAGGGACAGGCTTCGGCTTTACCGACGGGTACAGTTGATGATACAGCTGCTCTTTCTGCCAATTTTGGGCATCCCTCAAATTCTGAAAGCACTTTTCCAAACGCCTTCCCGCTTTGTCTGTGCATCGTGCGTAGTACAGGCCATCTTTTCTTTGACCTATACCTTTTCCAAGCTCTTTTCCTTTCAAACTTTTTCCCATATTTAGCTCCTCTCTGCCACAGAGAAATGAGCCATGTAACGCGATAATTGTACCACGGTAGCTTCACTTTCTCAATAGATAAACGGTATTTTTCTTAACTGCAAGGTGCAGAAATGCCCTGCCACACAGCGGCGACAGGGCATCCCGCGCCCATCAAACGACGAAGCGGCTGGAAATGTATTCCTCAAACTCTTTTCGCTTGACCAGTTTCCGACTGCCCACATACAGTACGAAGGGACAACCTTCCTCCCGCAACATGGCGTCAATACGATTGATGCCGATATTGGAGTATGCAGCGGCTTCCTTGATAGTAAGCAACAGCTTTTTGTCAATAGGGACACGTGACTCTGAGTCCATGGCGTTCACCTTTAGAGCGTTTTATCGTCAAAAAGAAACGCCTGAAATACCGTCCCGTCATGGAGCAAAAAACGCCCACGCGACGTTTTGGGAATGCGGTCAGCGGCATCCGTACTGTCAAGGATGATTTGAGAAAGAACGTTATCTGCCCGCCCGCAAATGCGACAATCGATGTTGTTTTTGATTTGACCCGCAAGGATGTTGGCATCAGGCCGTTGTGTTGCCAAAATCAAATGGATACCAAAAGCGCGCCCCTGCCGTGCGATGGTTGCCAGCCTGCTCTCCACCTGCGCGACCTGTTCTTTCTGTTCTTTGCTCAAGCCGGTCTTATCCAGCACCTCTGCCACCTCATCGCAAGCGAAGATATAGCGGGGCAGATTTTCATCTGTGGTCGCATTATATTCGCCCAAATTGGCGCAGCCAGCATTCTTGAAAAGCCGCTTGCGTTCCTCCAAGATAGCAAGAAGTTCGTCCAGCAGCGGCACCAACTCCTCCAAGGTAAAGCAAAAGCGGCAATGTTCGTGCCAAACGGCGGGGTAATCCACGCCGCCCTTAAAGTCCGCCACGCAGACCACCGCGCCCTTTTTGATGGACTCCATCACGAGCAGCTTGAGCAGGACGCTTTTCCCACTCCCGGTAGAACCTCCGAGGAGAATGTGCGGTGTTGTTGCCAAGTTTACAGTCACAAGCCCAGCAAGGCCGCGTCCCAGTACCAGCACAAAATCCTCGCGGCTTAGATAGCGATTTGTCCATGGAAGTATAGCAGGCAGCGCACCGCTGGCAGGGACAACTCTCAGCTGCACGGTACGGTTATTTTTGCCCTGTTCGATGGAAATAATGTTAATATCCAATGCGCTTTCCAGTTTTTCGCGGTGATCCTCAAATTGCGTGAGGTGTACGCCGTGACTGAGAAAAGTCAGCACCTCCACTGTTTCATCTTCCTTGTGTCGGTCGATGAGGACGGGATATTCTCCCGCTGCGTTTTTCAGCCCAATGCGTTGAATGTCCTGCGCGATGGAAAGAAAACCACGCGGCAGTCCCGCCGCAGCCGTTCCAAAAGCCGCCAGCATTACGCCGAAGATGGCGAATGCCATCCCGTACAAGCCACGCTCAAACGTGGCCAATGCGCCATCTGGCACAGTCAGCATCGCCAGCAGGAGCAACAGCACGAAAGCAACCACGGCAATGATTGCCCGCGTCCGCGTCTGACGGTCTGAGCGAATATTTCTCATTCCGCTTTTGATGAAGTGGCACAGCACCTTGATTTTGAAATCCGTTGTCATAAAAGTCTCCTGTTTATATTTGCGGTTGTAACGGTAACGAAGAGGGTGAGGGTAATACTAACCTCACCCTCTATACAGCCCGAACTTTGGTTATCCCGATAATGGCAGTCTCTCCAACGCCTCTTCCCGAAGTTCATTGTAGCCTGCGTATCCCACCATAGATTGCGTATACCTACAGAAATGGTCACCATCGCGGAAACAATATGTTATGTCCGTCAGGCGGCGAAAGAACTGCTCAATCGGGTCAGATTTTTGCAAACTTGGTGGAACCATTAACGCATATAGTGCTTCCGGTGGGAAGATTGAAGCAATGTAAACCTCATTCCAAAGAGCAAAAATATTGGCGTAGCGGGCATGGATTTGAGATTTATATTTATCGAGGATTGACAGCAATACGCCATATGGTATACCGCCTTTGAACTCATCCAAGAACAGAATGGGCTGGCCACGATAAAGGTCAAATCCACCGTTCAGATAGTCAGTGACGTGGTAGATTTTGTCTTCGCCGTACTCTTCGCAAAGTTCCACATATTTATGAGATTTCCCTGTTCCAGAGTTTCCTACAAAATAATGCGCCTTTATCTCTCGCAGTACAGGCGTTCCTCGGCGTTTGCGTTCCATATATTCAGCGGTTACCATACGCTCATACCGACGAAAGCGAAACTCCTGTCGGAAAATTTCCTCAGGTGTCAGCCCAGCATCCAGCAAAGCCGCGATTTCGTCCAAGTCACTGCGCTTGCCCTGCGCCGCCTTGATTTCGCCGTGACGGACGATGCAAATGACCTGCTCACCCTTTTCATCAAAAGGTGGTTGTTTTTCAATATAGGATTCTGCCTGCTTTTTGGTGCCCTTGGTGACCTCAAAATGCGCCCCTGCAGCATAACTGGATTTAACCGTAGAGAACCTCATGGCTTTGGCGTCTTCCAGTACCATGTGAATATGAGGCAGACCATCCGCCGAAACGCAGTAAGCCCATGCTCCTGTTCGATCTGCGCCACCTATCAGCCACTCATCGCGTAGGCGGGAACACACTTCCTCAGGTGTGCCCGCATATCCGTGTTCAGCCGGATTATTCAGAACTGCAAACCATGATTTGGTGACGGTTTCTTTCACTGTTCTTCTCCTTTCCCAGCAGGGCAGCTATAGTCCATCCCTGCCGTTTTTTCAAAATGTGTAAGTTTCTATCTTGACCGCCCCAAATAGGGGAGCCCGCGGAGACTTTTTGTGAAGCCCCGCAGGCTCTGACGGGGGCGGTCGAGTCAAGTTTTCAAAACATGAATGTTTTCAGCAGTCACGGTAATAACCACCTTTTTGTCAATGTAGTAAAGATGAATAACCATCCCATCAAATCTAATGTTTGGATTTTTTGCCGCATCTTCCACTGAAATCTTAGATTCCCCAGGAACCGATACCCTAACGGACATATAGCCCCGGTCGGTGCAGAGAACATTGTAGTAGGTGCCGTCTGCCTTGTCAGTTTTCTCTCCCTCCGCATAAACGTACTTCGGCGTGATCCCCGTCAAAAGGAACCGATCTCCCAACGTTGAAGCCACGTCTACCTTGATATCTTTAAGCTTAATCATGTTTTTTGTTCCTCTTTTCTATCTTTTGGCTTGTCGATCGATCGTGCCTTCAGTATATCTCACACTTCCCGCGAAAACGTTGCGTCGCACGCAACGTTTTTCAAAATAACGGAGCTATAATTAAGATTTATTCAAAACTTGAGAGCAAGGGTTTTCCACATGCGTCAAGGAGCAAATTGATTTTCTCTAAACTCCATCCCTGTGTACGCCCATATCTGTAAATAGGGCGCCACGGTTCATACGAATCCCACCACGCATCTTCTTCTGTACAAGGAACTTTCAAGGCAGCTATAATTGCCGCCAGCCCCTTAGGTGTCAAACAAATTCCCTCGTTTATAATACGAGAGATGGTGGAGTTGCTCATACCGGTCGTCCGAGCAAGCGCCGCGTTTGACATATTCAGTTCTTCTTTCCTATAGAAAATTTTTTCTTTAATAGGGATAGGGGGATTAAAGAATTCTTTTGGCACGTCACCGACTCCATCCACGTGGATGAAGTTGACCATGGTAACTAAATCGCTTCACCAACACCAACAGCAGATACGATGGTCTTTTCTCCAACAACCATACAATCGCCTCCTCCGTGGTGTTTTTAGCAGTTATGGATTTTTGCTTAGAGGGAATGTCGAGCAACGGAATTTTGTTAACGCTGCTGCTTGGTGCAAAAATAGGCAAAGTATCCCGCAAAACAGTCAAAAAGTCAAAGTTTTGTGCATAAAACAATCTTATAACTCTCCTTTCAAGATAAAAACGCAAAAAAAGACAGCTATCCCAAAAGGGATAACTGTCTAAATAATATGGTGACTGAGAAAAGGGTGCTGCTGCACCTCATTAAAAAATCTTCGTAATGATAGTTCTATAATACCATATATCGTCTGAATGTCAAGCAATAAACTCAATATATTGCAATTCATTCCCTATACGACCGCATGACTTGCAGAACGGCGGCCTTTTGTGTGTCGGTCAGCACCTTCCATTCCTTCAGCAGTTCCCGCACCTCCGGCGATACCTCCACCATTTCGTCTTGCGCGAAGAACTGCGCCACGGTGATACCGAACGCGCCGCATAAGGCCTCCAATGTGGACACACTCGGAAGTGTACCACGGCGGAAAATATTAGAAACCGTATTGGGCGACAGCTTCGCCTCTTTTGCGATTCGATAGTCCGACCAACCGCGCTCCTGCTGAAGCTGCCTTAATTTCTGCAAAACGTCCATACAGCACCTCACTTGTTGGATATATTATATCCTCAAGCATGGTGGTATAAAAATAGCATAGTTGTGACTTGCATAGCGCATAGAATGGTGATACACTAAGCACATCAATGCAACAGAAAGGGAGGACCTTCCATGAAAAGAATCGGTATACTCTTGCTGACACTGGCGATGCTGCTTTCCCTCGCTGCCTGTGGGGTGAAAGATACGCAGACCACCAACGCCGAGGAGAAACAGGGCACGGAACAGACTGCCTCAGGTACGGCAGCGAACGAAAGCCAACCCGCCGCTGATCTGCAAAAGCCAGAGGACAAAACGATTACGCCGGACGCTGCTGCAAACGGTGACAAGCAGGAAGAAACCAAGACCGATGATACCAAGAAGGACGAGCAGAACCCCGACACATCCGAAAAGGACGATGTAAAGCAGGATGAGCAAAAGCCCGCCACCCCCGCCAAGGACACCACGCCTGAGAGCAAAACCGAAACGCCCAGCTATGGCAATGGCAGTCTGACCACCAGCCAAGTCAAGGAAATGCAGCGGTGGTATGGTGTCAGCGCAGATGGTCAGTGGGGTGCAGGCTCTGCTAAGGCTGCCGGTGGGCGCACCGCCGATGAAGCATGGGCGTACTACCAGCAGAACAAGAAAGACACCACGCCGGAGGAGACAACAAAACCTGTGGACAAGCCCGACGACAGCTCCACAGGCGGCACGACTACGCCTCCCACGCAGACTACCGAACCAGCAAAACCCACCAAGGCCGATGTGGACTGTGATGAAGCTATGCGCGTAGGTAACGAGTATGCAGAAAGCCTCGGATTTGAAGTTTGGGATGGATGTTCTGGTTTCTTTCCTCCCACTTATTTTGAGGAAGACTATCCCTCTTCTCAGTGGACTCAGGAGCAGATGAATGCGGCTATGAAGGAAATGGTTGATTACGTAAAGGCGCGTTTTGAAAAAAACGGTCGTTGGATTCCCCATGTGGAAGGAAGAGACGGTGAGGCGACCGCCATCAACTGTGTTATTCGGTGGAATGCGGCTGGTGGTTATCACGAAATGTACGCCTACTATGCTGGTTAACGCAAAAAGGAAGCTCTCAGCTTTTGCTGAGGGCTTCCTGCTTTTTATATGTGTTACATGGCTCGTCCTTGGCACTCACCTTTTACTCACCCTTTTGCCGGGGAGATACATTGATTTACATGGACTTATGTGAGCCAAAAAGTTTTGAATTTCTCAAAATATGGAGATATATGGACATTTATAAAGATACTTGGCAGGTGGAAATGCCCACGATACCCAGCTTCATAAGGTGAGCCTCCTTTGTATTTCTGTCCGGCGCAGGGGGCCGGGGAAGTTGTTTTTCAACTTGATATAATACCATTTTTTGCGTGGAAACGCAAGGGCGGGCGCAAAAAAGTGCGCCGCCTTTCGCACGAAAGGCGGCGCAGCCATATGTGTTATGCCAGGAAGCCCTTGAGGATCGTCTCCTCCGCCTCCTCCGGCGTCAGGCCCAGCGTCTCCAGCTTCAGCAGCTGGTCGCCGGCGATCTTGCCGATGGCGGCCTCGTGGATCAGTTGGGCGTCGGGACAGTTGGCGGTGATGGCCGGGACGGACTCGATGCGGGCGTCACCCATGATGATGCTGTCGCACTGAACGTGGCCGAAGCACTGGGCGTTGCCCACCATCACCGGGTGGAAGATCTGGTGGGAGTCGTCCTGCGCCACGGAGCGTGAGATAACGCGGCCGCGGGCGTCGTGGCCGTTGAGCTCGATACGCATATCGCTCTCGGCCTCCTGCGCGCCGTGGGTCAGCAGGCGCTCGGTGACCACCACCTCGCTGCCGGCTTCGCAGAAGAAGTCCGTCTCGCGCTTGGTGGAGTCGATGCCGCGGATCTGGATCGTCTCCATCTGCATGGTGGCGTTCTCACCCAGGTAGACCACGGTCTTGGGGTTCATGATGTTGCCGCCGGTCTGGCCGGGGTCTTTCTCGCCGAAGTGCTTTTCCACATAGCGGACCTTGGAATTTTTGCCGATGTGGAAGGTGTGGATGCCGTCGTGGCGGCTTTCGTCACAGCCGGAGTTGTGGATGCCGCAGCCGGCGATAATGTCCACGTCGCAGTCGTCGCCCACGTAGAAGTCGTTATAGACCAGCTCACTGAGGCCGCTGTGGCTGATGATGACGGGGATGTAGCATTTCTCACCCTTGGTGCCGGGCTTGATGCGGATGTCAATGCCGGACTTTCCGTCGCTGCGGGGATCGATAGCAATATGCTCGGTGGACTGACGGGCCTCGCAGCCGGAGTCCTTGCGGATATTGAAGGCGCCCACGGGCTTGCCGGTCAGATCGGCGATCTTTTCCAGCAAAGCGGCGTCGATATCGGTGATCATTGCGCGCCCTCCTTTCTATCCAGTACGGGACAGCTGCCCAGCGTGTCGGCCAGGATCAGGGGGAAGATCTCCTCCGTGGTGCCGCGGTGGGCGATCTGGCCGCCGGCGATGACGACGATCTCGTCGGCCAGCTTGATAATGCGCTCCTGATGGGAGATGATGACCATGGTGGCCGCGCCCTCCCGGTGGATCTGCTCGAAGGTCTCGGTCAGCCGGGCGAAGGACCACAGGTCGATGCCGGCCTCCGGCTCATCGAAGATCATCAGCTGGCCGCGGCGGGCCAGGATGGTGGCGATCTCGATGCGCTTGACCTCGCCGCCGGACAGAGACACGTCCACCTCGCGGTCCAGGTAGTCGTTGGCGCAGAGGCCAACCTTGGTAAGATAGGCGCAGCACTTGTCCTTGCTGAGCTTGTCCTCGCCCGCCGCCAGAAGCAGCAGGTCGTGGACGGTGATGCCCTTGAAGCGGGGCGGCTGCTGGAAACCGTAGCTGATGCCGCGCTTGGCGCGCTCGGTGATGGACAGGTCCGTCACGTCCTCGCCGTTGTACAGCACGCGGCCGGAGGTGGGCTGCACCAGGCCCATGATGACCTTGGCCAGGGTGGTCTTGCCGCCGCCGTTGGGGCCGGTGAAGACGACCAGCTTATGGTCGGGGATGGTGATGGATACATTTTTCAGGATGTCCTGCTCCCCCTCGGGGGTGGACACCCGGTAGCAGATATTCTGCAATTCCAGCATGGGATGGTTCTCCCTTCTCTGAACGTTTGTTTTGTATTGTGGCTGTCCACACCAGCAAAGTGGTGGGCAGGTTCCGTAACCATGTCAGTGTAACAGATTTCGGCAGGAAATGCAATATGTTTCCGCCCATGGCGCACATCGGGCCGCGGCACCACATAGTATAGACAGAAAAGGAGGCGTTCAGTATGGAGCCATCACCGTTGGTATACGATACCGCCGCCGCGGCGGCGGTGTGGCAGAGGGTGGGGCCGGCGCTGCCGGCCTATGATGCGGCACCGTGTCCCGCGGGGGCCTGCTGCCCGCTGCCGCGGCGGGAGACGGACAGCGAGGCGATGCTGGGCGGGCTGATCGCCGAGGGCGCGGCGCTGTATGCCGCCTGCCGCCGGTGTGCCGTCCGTGCGCCCCGGCAGAGCCGGCAGGCGCTGGAACAGCTGGCCCGGGAGGAGCAGCGGACGGTGCGGGCCCTGCTGGCGGCATATTTTCTGCATACGGGCCGGTGGCGGCAGCCGCCCGCGCCGGCGGCGGGGGTACGGGAGACGTGGCTGGCGGCCCTGCGGCGGGTGTATGTGGGTGAGGCGGTGGTGCAGCGGGGCTGTGCCGATCTGGCGGCGCGCATGGAGGACGGCTGCCTGCGGCAGCTGCTGGCGGCGGAGGCGGATCGCGCGGCGGAACGGGGAAAACGGCTGGCAAACTTGTTGGAAAAAGCCTTGACAACGGAGAATAACCTGCTAAAATGGTAGGCAAATAGGAAAAGGGGCGTGCCGCACCGGGCGCGCCAAATTCCGGAAGAGCATCAAGGGGGCGGGCGGCGCCCGTCTCTGGTATACAAAGGAGGCTTTACCCATGAAAGAATGTATCTCCCGCGAGGCGGCGCTGGCGGCGCTGAAAACGTACAACAAGGAGCCGTTCCACATTCTCCACGGTTTGACGGTGGAGGGCGTTATGCGCTGGTACGCCAATGAGCTGGGCTATGGCGAGGACGCGGATTTCTGGGCCACGGTGGGCCTGCTGCACGACATCGACTTTGAGATGTGGCCGGAGCAGCACTGCCGGAAGGCACCGGAGCTGCTGAAGAAGGCGGGGTGCTCCGAGGCGTTCATCCACGCGGTCTGTTCCCATGGCTACGGCCTGTGCTGCGATGTGGAGCCCACCCACGAGATGGAGAAGGTGCTGTTCGCCGCCGACGAGCTGACGGGCTTGGTCGGCGCGGCCGCCCGTATGCGCCCCAGCAAGAGCGTGATGGACATGGAGGTCAGCAGCCTGAAGAAGAAGTATAAGGACAAGAAGTTCGCCGCCGGCTGCTCCCGGGACGTGATCAACACCGGCGCGGAGCGCCTGGGCTGGACCATCGAGGAGCTGATGGAAAAGACTATCCTGGCTATGCGCAGCTGCGAGGAGAGCGTCAACAAGGAGATGGAGACGCTGGCCTAAACACGGCAGTACATGGAAAAAGAACACCCTGTGCGAATACACAGGGTGTTCTTTTTTGCGAATTATACGGAGAGTTGTGGAATATCGTGGAGGGGCGGAGGGGGTTTACGCCGCTGCGCGGCTACACCTTATCCGCCCCCTGCGGAGGCACCTGTCTCCCTGCGGGTCGGTCGGTCCGCGGATCTGACAGGCCACCGGCCTGTCATTCAACACTGCGGACCCCTCAAGGGGAAGGCTTATGGGGGTGCGCCCTCGGGGGGAAGGCTGACGGGGTGCAGGGGGAGAAAAAAGGAAGCACCCGGGCGGGTGCTTCCCTGTATGTTATTCGATGGCGATGATGTAGTAGTACACCGGCTGGCCGCCGGGGAGGGCGGCGACCTCGGCGTCGGGGCAGATCGTCTCGAACACCTCGGCGGCGCGGGCGGCATCGTCCTCGGTGACGCCCTGGCCGGAGTAGACGGTGACGAACTCGGCGTTCTTATCGGCGGCTACATGAGCCAGCTTATCCAGCAGCACGTCCAGGCTGCGGTCGGTGCCCAGGAGCTTGCCGTCGCACAGGGCCAGATAGTCGCCCTCGTTGATGGCGAAGCCGTCGAAGTCGGAGTTGCGGGCGGCGTAGGTGATCTGGGCGGTGGTGACGTTGGCGGCGGCCTCGGTCATGGCGGCCAGGATAGCCTGGGGATCGTCGTTGTCCGGGTCCACGGCCATCATGGCGGAGATGCCCTGGGGCACAGTGGCGGTGGGCACCACGATGACCTGCTTTTCCGTCAGGCCCACGCACTGCTGGGCGGCCATGATGATGTTCTTATTGTTGGGCAGGATGAACACGATCTCGCTGGGGGTGCGGTTGACCTCCTGCAGGATGGCCTCGGTGGAGGGGTTCATGGTCTGCCCGCCGGAGACGATGCGGTCCACGGTCAGGTCGCGGAACACGGCCTCGAGCCCCTCGCCGGCGCAGACGGCCAGGAAGCCGTAGCGCTTTTCCGGCGCGGCCACAGCGGTCTCGCCGCGCTCCAACTCAGCCTCGACGGCGTCCAGATCGTCGGTGGACTGGGCCTTCTTGCCGGCGGCCAGGTCGGCGGCCTGGGTACGCATATTCTCGATCTTGGCCAGCTCCAGCGTGCCGTATTTCTGGGCCTCGTTCAGGGCGTCGCCGGGGGTGTCGGTGTGGACATGGACCTTGAAGGCCTCGTCATCCTCGCCGATGACCAGGCTGTCGCCGATGCTGTTCAGATAGGCACGCAGGCCGTCCAGGGGCTTGTCGGAGGTCTTGCGGACGATGAACACGGTGTCGAAGGCGAAGGTAATGTCCTCGTCGCCGATGGCGGCGAAGTCCGCCTTCTCCTCGGCGGTATCGGCCACCTCAGGCACGGGCTCGCCCCGCAGGGCGCGGAGCATACCCTCCAGAATGATGAGGTAGCCCTTGCCGCCGGCGTCCACCACGCCGGCCTTTTTCAGCACGGGGTTCATCTCGATGGTCTCCGCCAGGGTGGTATAGCCGGTCTTGATGGCCTCGTCCAGTACGAACTCGGCGTCGTTCTTCTCGCCGGCGGCCTCCAGCGCACGTTGGGCGGCCAGGCGGGAGACGGTGAGGACCGTGCCCTCGGCGGGCTTCATCACCGCGCCGTAGGCAGTGGAAACGCCCTCCTGCATGGCCTCGGCCAGCAGGGCACCGTCGGCGGTGTCGTGGCCCTTGAGGACCTTGCTCATGCCGCGGAACAGCAGGGACAAAATGACGCCGGAGTTGCCCCGGGCACCCCGGAGCAGGCCGGAGGCCGTCAGCTTGGCGGCCTCGTCCACGGTGGCGGGCTCGGCCTTGCGGAGCTCGTTCACCGCCGTCTGGATGGTCAGGGACATATTGGTGCCGGTGTCGCCGTCGGGCACCGGAAATACGTTCAGGTCGTTGATGGCCTGTTTCTGCGCGGTGATGCAGGCGGCGCCGAAGGCGACCATCTGCTTGAAGGCGCCGCCGCTGATCTTATCTGTCATGTCTGTTCTCCTTCCGGGCGCGTCACACGGTGACGGAATCCACGCAGACATTCACCGCTTTGACGGTGACGCCGGTGTTGAGGTTGACCACATACTTGACCTCGCCCATAATGGATCGGCAGACTGTGGCGATGTTGACGCCGTTTTCCACGACGATGTGCAGCTCGATGGACACGGTGCCGTCATCATTGTACGTGACCTTGACGCCCTTGCTCATGGCCTCGGGCCGCAGGAGATGCACCAGCCCGTCAGTCATGCTGCGCTGGGCCATGCCCTTGACGCCGAAGCAGTTGGTGGCGGCCGCGCCGGTGATGGTGGTGAACACGGCGTCGCTGATGGTGATCTCGCCGTTTTCGGTGGGGACTTTTATCATAGCGGACTTCCTTTCTGCGGAAATGGCATAATAACACACGATAACATGGAGTATTATATACTACTTCCTCCGGGATTACAATAGAGATTTTACCGGGGCGGCATATGGGCAGGTTTCCCGCGCGGCTTTGAAGGCGCGGCGAAGAAAGGGAGCGCCCCGCGGGGCGCTCCCTTGTGCGTTACTGCTTGTAGGGCACGTGCCAGATGGTGTCGGCGTACTGGGAGATGGCCCGGTCGGCGGCGAAGACGCCGCTGCGGGCGATGTTGGTGAGGCTCATGCGGTTCCACGTCTCCCGGTCGCGGTAGGTGTGGCGCATCCGGGATTCGGCTTCGCAGTAGGCGGCGAAGTCGGCCAGGACCATGTACTGGTCCGCCTGACCGTCCATGCCGGTGACCAGCCGCTGGAACAGGTCCTCGTAGGTAACGCCGTCCCGGAAGCCTACCTTCAGCTGGTCCAGCACGCGGCGCAGCACCGGGTCGCGCTGGTAGAGCAGGTTGGGGTCGTAGGTGTGGCGCAGGTGCTCCACCTCATCGGCATGAAGGCCGAAGAGGAACATATTGTCGTCGCCCAGCAGGTCGTGCATTTCCACGTTGGCACCGTCCAGGGTGCCGACGGTCAGCGCGCCGTTCATCATAAACTTCATGTTGCCGGTGCCGCTGGCCTCCTTGCCGGCGGTGGAGATCTGCTGACTGACCTCGCTGGCGGGCATGAGGACCTCGGCCAAGGAGACGCGGTAGTTCTCCAGGAACACCACCTGGAGCCGATCTTTGCACAGCGGGTCGCTGTTGATCTGGTCGGCCAGAGAATTGATGAGGTGGATGATGCGCTTGGCCACGGCGTAGCCGGGGGCGGCCTTGGCGCCGAACAGGAACGTCTGGGGCGGGAGGTCCAGGCTGGGGTCATCCTGCAGGCGCTGGTACAGGTAGATGATCTGCAGGGCGTTCAGTAGCTGGCGCTTGTACTCGTGAAGGCGCTTTACCTGCACATCGAAGATGGCGTCGGTGTTCAGCACCACACCCTGGTGTTTCCTGGCGAAGGCGGCAAAGGCAAGCTTGTTCTGATGCTTGATGTCCTCCAGACGCTGAAGGACCGCCTTGTCACCGGCGTAGGCCTCCAGCTTTTTCAGCTCCTGCGGGTGGGTGAGGTAGCCCTCGCCGATCAGGTCACGGAGCAGTCCGTCCAGACCGGGGTTGATCTGGGGCACCCAGCGGCGGTGGTCGATGCCGTTGGTGACGTTCTTGAACTTGTCCGGCATCATCTGGCAGGCGTCCTTGAACAGGTCCTTCCGCAAAATCTCGGAGTGCAGGGCGCTGACGCCGTTGACGGCCATGCTGCCGGCGATGCACAGGTTGGCCATGCGGACGCCGCCGTCCCAGATAATGGCCAGCTTGGCGGTCTTGGCGGGATCGTGGAAGAAGTCCTCCACCTGCTGCTGCCAGCGGCGGGAGATCTCCTGCAATATCTGCCACACGCGGGGCAGCAGCGTTTCGAACAGCTGCTGCGGCCAGACCTCAAGGGCCTCGGAAAGCACGGTGTGGTTGGTGTAGGCCACGCAGTGGGTGGTGATGTGCCAGGCCTCGTCCCAGCCCATGCCGGCATCGTCGATGAGGATACGCATCAGCTCCGGGATCACCAGCGTGGGGTGGGTGTCGTTGATCTGGATGACATTCTTCTCATGGAAGTTCCTGAGGGTGCCGTACTGCTGGATGTGCTTGCGGGTGATGGACTGAATGGTGGCGGACACGAAGAAATACTGCTGCTTCAGCCGCAGGGACTTGCCCTCGTAGTGGTTGTCCTCGGGGTAGAGCACCTGGCTGATGGCGTCAGCCATGGCGCGCTCCTCGGCGGCGTGGAGGTACTGGCCCTCGCTGAAGAGCTTCATGTCGATGGGCTTGGGGCTGCGGGCCTGCCACAGGCGCAGGGTGTTCACATGGTCGGTGTCGTAGCCGGCGATCTCCATATCGCAGGGGATGGCCAGCACACGGGTGTAGTCCTCATGGACCACCATCAGGTGGTTGTTGTCCCAGCGGGTGCGGACCTTGCCGCCGAAGCGGACCTCCTCCGCCTCCTGCAGCTTGGGCAGCAGCCACGCGTCGCCCAGCTGCATCCAGTCGTCGGGCAGCTCCACCTGCTGGCCCTCCACGATCTTCTGCTTGAAAATGCCCAGCTCATAGCAGATGGAGTAGCCCGTCGCCGGGATCTCCAGGGTGGTCATGCTGTCCAGATAGCAGGCGGCCAGACGGCCCAGACCGCCGTTGCCCAGACCGGCGTCCGGCTCCATGTCGAAGATGTCCGCCGCCTTGAAGCCCAGCTCGCCGATGGCGGCGGTCAGGGGCTCCAGCAGCTCCAGATTGAAGGCGTTTTTCATCAGGCTGCGGCCCATCAGGAACTCCAGCGACAGGTAGTGGACCTTGCGCTTTTCCTCGTGAGCCGTCTCCTCGCGGGTCTGTACGCCGTGCTCGGCCATGATGTCCCGCAGGACCATGGCGCAGGCCTTCATCATCTCGCCGTCGGTGGCCTGCTGCTCGGTGCAGCCGTAGTTGAGGCGCAGCTTCTGCACGATGGCCTCTTTCAGGGTCTCTTTGTTGTAGGTCATATCGGGTAACTCCTCCTTGGGTCAAAGGTTCTCATAAATGTGCCGGTAGGCCGCCGCGCTGCGGCCCCAGCTGAAGTCCGCGGTCATGCCACGGTATCGAACGGTGTCGAAGCCTGTCCGGTCGCCCCGGTACAGGCCGGTGGCCTGACCGATGACGGAGAGCATGGCCCCGGCGTCATAGTCGCCGAACAGGTAGCCGGTGCCGTCCTCCTGCCCCACCTGGCAGGAGCGCACGGTGTCCGCCAGACCGCCGGTGCTCCGCACGATGGGCACCGCGCCGTAGCGCATGGCGATCATCTGGCTCAGGCCGCAGGGCTCGCTGCGGGAGGGCATCAGGAACAGGTCCGCGGCGGCGTAGACGCGCCGGGACAGGTCCTCGGCGTACAGGATCTGGGCTGACACGCGGCCGGGGTACTGCCCCGCCTTCCAGCGGAAGAAGTCCTCATACTGCCTGTCGCCGGTGCCCAGCACCACGAACTGGCAGCCGGTGGCCATAATGCCGTCCATGGCCTGCTGCACGAGATCAAGCCCCTTGTGGCCCACCAGCCGCGTCACCATGGCGATCAGCGGCGTGTCCGGCTCCTGGGCAAGTCCGAGGGCAGCCTGCAGGGATGCCTTGCACACGGCCTTGCCGGTCGGGTCTGCCGCCGTGTAATGCGCCGGAAGCGCCGGGTCGGACGCCGGGTCGTAGGTGACGGTGTCGATGCCGTTGACCACGCCGTGCATTTTCCAGCCGATGGCGTCCACCACGCTCTCCAGCCCCTCGGCATAGGCCGGGTCATGGAGTTGGGCGGCGTAGGTGGGACTGACGGTGGTGACGGCGTCCGCCATGAGCATGGCACCCTTCATCAGGTTCACGTCGCCGTCCATGCGGAGGGTGCCGTCATCGTACCAGCCACGATCCAGACCGAAGAGCTGGTCCACGCTGTCGCTGCCGTAGCGGCCCTGATACTCAATGTTGTGAATGGTGAACACCGTGCGGATATGGCGTATCTCCCACCAGCGGGTGGCCGCGTCCTTGAGATAGATGGGCACCAGCGCCGTCTGCCAGTCGTTGCAGTGGAGGATGTCCGGCATCCAGTCCAGGCTGGGCAGCAGGTCGACGACCGCGTGGCTGAAAAAGGCGAAGCGCTCGCCGTCGTCAAACTCACCGTACAGGCGGCCGCGGCGGAAGTATTTTTCGTTGTCCACGAAGTACCAGGTCACGCCCCGGTCATGGAGGGAGAACAGGCCGCAGTACTCATGCCGCCAGCCCAGGTCCACGTAGATATACCGGCGGAAGGTCATTTTCTCCCGCCACTGGGGGCCGATCTTGTCGTACAGGGGCAGGATGACGGCGGTCTCGACACCCTCCGCCGCCAGGGCGGGGGGGAGGCTGCCGGCCACATCGGCCAGGCCGCCGGTCTTGCAGAAGGGATAGGCTTCGCTGGTCACATACAGCAGCTTCATGGCAGGCTCCTTTCTCTCACACCGTCGCGCCCTTGGCGATGACGATGGGATAGCGCTCGTGGCCCATCAGGGTCACATTCTCGCTGATGGTGACGTATTTGTCGGTGATCACGCCCCGCAGTATGGCACCGCGCTTGACCACCGTGTCCTTGAACAGGATACAGTTTTCCACGCTGGCACCCTTTTCAATACGCACGTTGCGGAACAGCACGCAGTTTTTTGCGCTGCCCTGGATGTCGCAGCCGTCGGCGGCCAGAGAGTTGACGCAGCCGCCCTCCGGGTCGATGTAGCTGGAGGGGGAGTCGTTTTCCTTGCCGTATACCGGACGGTCCGGGCAGAACAGGGCGCTGCGGGTGGCGGTATCCAGCAGCTCCATGCTGCGGTCGTAGTAGTTCTGCAGGGTGCTGATGTGGGCGGCGTAGCCGTCGTAGACATAGCTTTGCAGGCGGAGGCGGCTGCTCATGCCCTGAAGGACATCCCGCCGCAGGCTGTAACGGTTGTGGCTCAGGCACTCCGTCACCAGCTGGATGAGCAGCTCGGTCCGCAGGACAAAGATGTTCAGGCAGCGATAGCCCTCCGGCGTGTGCAGGCCGTAGGCCGTGTCGGTGATGCGGCCCCAGGCGTCCAGCCGGAAGTAGGTGTCCTGCCCGTCGCCGGGGACGGCGGTGCAGACGGCGGTGATGTCCGCGCCGGTGTCGATATGGCGGCGGAGCACGTCCTCCAGGGGCGCGTTGATGACCGTGTCGCTGTCGGACAGCACCACGTAGTCCTGGCGGATGCTCTTCAGGTAGTTCATCACACTGCCCAGGGCATCCACGCGGCCGCGGAACTGGCCGTCGCCGCGGTGCTGCTCATTATAGGCGAAGGCCGGCAGCAGCGTCAGACCGCCGAAGTTGCGGCTCAGGTCCCAGCTCTTGCCGCTGCCCAGGTGGTCCAGCAGCGACTGGCACTTGCCGTGCATGATGACGCCCACGTCCGTGACGCCGGCGTTCACCATGCTGGAGAGGATGAAGTCGATGATGCGGTAGTCACCGCCGAAGGGGATGGAGCCGTGGACGCGATTTTCGATGAGCTCCCGCAGACCGTTTTCCTTGTCGTAGGAGAAGATGATCCCGTGCATTCCGTTCATGGCCGCACCTCCTTGCCGTTTTCGCCCAGCATCATTTTCGGTTCGATGACCGCGCCGTCCGCCACGGAGGTCCGGGGCCCCAGCACGGCGATACCCCAGTCCTCAAAGGGGACGCTGCCCGGGGCGCCGCCCACCACGGCATTTCTGCCTACGCGGCAGCCCTCGCCCACGATGGCGTAGGACACCTTCGCGCCTGCCTCGATGACGGCGCCGGGCATGACCACGGAATAGGAGACGGACGCGCCCTCGGCCACGGTGGTGCCGGTGCTGAGGACGGCGTTCTTTACCTCGCCCAGCACGGTGCAGCCCTTGGCCACGGCGCTGTTGCCCACATCGCCCGTTTTACCGATGTAGGTGGGCGGGCAGGTGGGCGTGCGGCCGTAGATGCGCCACTTCTTGTCCAGCAGGTTCAGCCCGGAGCCGGGGGAGAGCATATCCATGTTGGCATCCCACAGGGAGTCCAGCGTACCCACGTCCTTCCAGTAGCCCTCGAAGCGGTAGGCGGACATCTTCTCACCGTTTCGCAGCATAGCGGGGATGATGTTTTTTCCGAAGTCGTTGTCGCTGCGGGGGTCAGTCTCATCATCGATGAGGTACTGGCGCAGCTTTTTCCAGGTGAAGATATAGATGCCCATAGAGGCCAGGTTGCTTTTCGGTTCCTTGGGCTTCTCGGCGAACTCGGTGATGTTGTCCTCGCCGTCCACGGCCATGATGCCGAAGCGGCTGGCCTCCTCCCAGGGGACCTCCATGACGGAGATGGTGCAGTCAGCGCCGGTGGCCTTGTGGCGGCGCAGCATCAGGGAGTAGTCCATCTTATAGATGTGGTCGCCGGAGAGCACCAGTACGTACTCCGGGTCGTACAGATCCACGAAGCCGATGTTCTGGTAGATGGCGTTGGCGGTGCCCTTGTACCAGACGGCGCCGCCGGCGCTCTGGTAGGGCGGCAGGATATGTACGCCGCCGTTGACACGGTCCAGCTCCCAGGGCTGGCCGCTGCCGATGTAGGTGTTCAGCTCCAGCGGCCGGTACTGGGTCAGTACGCCCACGGTGTCGATGCCGGAGTTGGTACAGTTGGACAGGGGAAAGTCAATGATGCGGAATTTGCCGCCGAAGGGCACGGCGGGCTTGGCCATGCTACCGGTGAGCACGTACAGGCGGCTGCCCTGGCCGCCGGCCAGCAGCATCGCCACACACTCTTTTTTCATCCTTGCGTACCTCCTGTGTTCTGTTTTTTCTGGGGGCGTTTTCCCTCCCGGCGCAGCAGCACCGCGCCCAAGGGCGGAATGGTCAGGGAAAGGGAAGTCTCCCGCCCGTGGGAGGGGATCTCGTCCACGTCGATCCGGCTGCCCGCCGGAAGGGCGCAGCCGCTGCCGCCCCAGCAGGCGTCGTCCGTGTTGAACAGCACCTCATACCGCGCCGCTGCCGGCACGCCGAAGCGGTAGTTGTCCCAGGGCACCGGCGCGAAGTTCACCGCGCAGATCAGCTCGTGGCCCCTGCGGTCCCGCCGCAGAAACACCAGCACATTGTTGTGGTTATCATCGGCCACCAGCCATGTAAAGCCGTCCCAGTCCCGGTCGTTTTCCCACAGGCACCGGTTGCGCTTATACAGCCGGTTCAGCTGCCGCAGGCACTCATGGCTGGCCCGGCAGGCGGGATCGTCCAGCAGATACCAGTCCAGCTGGCCGCGGAAGTCCCACTCGTGCCACTGGGGCAGCTCGCTGCCCATGAACAGCAGCTTTTTGCCGGGGTGGCACAGCATATAGGCCCAGAAACTCCTTACACCGGCCAGCTGCCGCCAGTCGTCGCCGGGCATCTTGCCCCGGAGAGAGCCCTTCATGTGGACCACCTCGTCGTGGGACAGGGGCAGGACGTAGTTTTCCGAGAAGGCGTAGACCATGGAGAACGTCACGTCCCGGTGGTGGAACTGGCGGAAGTAGGGGTCCATCTTCAGATAGTGGCACAGGTCGTTCATCCAGCCCATGTTCCACTTCAGGTTGAAGCCCAGACCGCCCTGCTCCGGCGGATAGGTGACCAGCGGCCACGCGGTGGACTCCTCCGCCACCATCAGCGCCGCCGGGTCGGCGGCAAAGGCTGCCCGGTTCAGCTCACGCAGGAAGTCGATGGCCTCCAGGTTCTCCCGGCCGCCGTCCCTGTTGGGACGCCACGCGCCGCCCTGCCGGTCATAGTCCAGATACAGCATGGACGCCACCGCGTCCACCCGCAGCCCGTCGATGTGGTATTCCTTCAACCAGTAGACGGCGGAGGACAGCAGGAATTCCCGGACCTCCGGCTTGCCGAAGTCGAATACACGGGTGCCCCAGCCGGCGTGCTCCCATTTCAGGGGGTCGCCGTACTCGTAGAGGCAGGTGCCGTCAAATTCGATAAGCCCGTGGCTGTCCTTGCAGAAGTGGGCGGGCACCCAGTCCAGTATCACGCCCAGCCCCGCCCGGTGCAGGGCATCCACCAGGGCCATGAAGTCGTGGGGCGTGCCGTAGCGGCTGGTGGGGGCGAAGTAGCCGGTGCACTGGTAGCCCCAGCTGTCGTCCAGGGGGTATTCCGTCACCGGCAGCAGCTCTACGAAGTTGTAGCCCATGGCCTTTACATAGGAGGGCAGCTCCTTTGCCAGCTCCACATAGCTCAGGGGAGAGCCGTCCTCGTGGCGCTTCCACGAGCCCAGATGCACCTCGTAGATCAGCAGCTCGCCGTTCACCGGCGGCTTTTTCAGCCGCTGCTGCCGCCAGTCATCGTCCCGCCACTGGTATCCGGACAGGTCGTAGACCTTGCTGTCTGTCCCGGGACGGGTGGCCGCGTGGAAGGCACAGGGATCGGCCTTCCAGACCACCCGGCCGTCCGCGCCGGTGACCACATACTTGTAGGCGTCGTAGACCTTGGCGTTCTCCGCCGCCGTTTCCCACACGCCGGTATCCAGCCGGGTCATGGGCCGGGGCTGCCAGCCGTTGAAGTCCCCGGCCAGCGCCACGGCGCGGGCGTTGGGCGCCCACACGCGGAAGGTGAAGCCCTGCTCCGCCGGGTGTGCGCCGAGGTAGGTGTAGATGTCGTGGGCCGGGTGCCGCGTCATGTGCTCAGCTCCTTTTCTCTCACGCTGCTCGTCTGCTCTATGGTAGCACGCCTGTTCCGTCAAAGGACGCGAAACAGGTCGCTGGTAACGTTACCGACATTGTACCCCATTTTTCCCGTCCCGTCAACAAACAAGGCGCTTTTTGTGCCGCGGCGGGGGCGGAAAAGGGCCGCAAGCACAAAAGGGAAACGCAGGCGCGCTGCGTTTCCCTTTTCGTTTACTCATCCCGCTGCTGCACGGCGCTGCTGCCGTTCAGGCCGAAGTCGTCCGCTACGCTGGCGGTGTCCCGGCGCAGCATGGTCTCCATCACCCGGATATCGCTGTCGATATCCATGGCATCGGTGCGGTACAGCTCGTCCAGCTGGTGCTCGAAGCCCGCCACGATGCTGTCCATGGTCTTTTCGATCTTGGCCTTGGCCTGGCTCAGGTTCTCGCCGCTGACGCCGGCCTCCTCGAAGCTGGCGTAGTTTTCCAGCAGCTTCAGGGTAGTGGGCAGGTAGTAGTTCAGGAACGTGCCGGCGGCGTCACGCTTGGCCTCGTCCTCTTCAATGAGTTTGAAAATACGGCCGGACACCTGCTCCATGCGGTCCAGCTTGGCGCTGATGGCCTCGTCGGCGATGCGGTCGTTCAGCTCGCGGATCTGGGCCAGGATGGCGGCGTAGCCCGCCGGCGCGGGCGCGGTCTGTGCGGGCTGACCCTGCTCCGCCTTGGCGCGGTGGGCGGCATCAAAGTACGCCGTGGCGGCGGCCTGGGACTTGAAGAGCATACCGCTGCCCATGTCGATATAGGCCTCGTCACCCCAGAGGCCCTTTTCCAGCATCAGGTTCACGTCCTTCTCCACCCGACGGCGGGACACGTCGGCGGCCCGGGCCAGATAGTCCAGGGGCACGGCCTGCTTCTGCCCGACGGTGCGGAGGTAGGTGGCAAAGCGCCGCTGGCGGCGCTTCATGGCGCCGCTGCCCAGCAGCAGGGACGCGCCGCCGGCCATCATGCCCAGGGGATAGAACAGCTGCCGGGCAAAGTACCACCACTCGTTGTAGTGGTAGGCGTAGGACAGGTTGTCGCTGACGGCACTGAGCATAGCCACGCAGCCCAGAATACCCAGCACCGCGCCGATGATCTTCATGGTTTTGGCGCCCTTGTCGGAGTAGTTCGGCGTCTCTGTGACCTTGCGGACGGTGTTCTTCGCCGCGGAGGCGCGCGCCTGCGCAGGCTTCGCCTCGGCGCTGCCCGCCGCCGTCCGCTGCCACGCATCCCGCGCCTGCTGGCGCATTTTCCTGCCGCCGCCCTCGCTGAGCTTGCTCAGCAGCAGGATCAGGCCCACAGGCCAGGCCACGGCAAACATCACCGCGATGAATATCCACGAACCCAGGTCGTTATTGTTCTTTTTCGGCGGCTTCGGCTGAAGACCGTTGTTCTCGTCGTATTCGTAGCTCATGCTTCCCCTTCTCCCTTTCCCCGCAGCTTTCGCTTGTTGCCCTTCTCGTCCACGATATAGGTATTCTCCAGCACGCTGCGGGCATTGGCCATTACCGCGTTCAGGTACTCCTGCCGCAGTGCAGCGCGCTCCTCGATCTCCACGTCTGTCAGCCCCTCGGCCTTGGCCTTGCGGGCCAGCTCGTTGATGCGTGCTATCTTCTTCTCATCCATAGCTGTTTCTCCCTTATATGTATCGCCGTATGGCCACCGGCAGGCGGCCCTTTTTCGTGGGAGCGCCCACGCTGTCCAATACGCATTTTCCCAGACCGCGGCAGGTGATGGTATCCCCCGCCGACACGGGCTTGTCCGGCTTCACACAGGTGACGTAGTTCACCTGTACGGACCCCTTTTCCACGGCCTCCGCCGCCCGGCCCCGGCTGAGAGAAAATCCCGCCGCCAGCACGTTGTCCAGCCGCAGGGATGGCACCGTGTCCTTTATTTCCTTCACCGCCGCATGGGGGACCGCCAGCGCCGAAAGCGGCAGCGGCGTTACGGTGAGCTTCTCCCGGTCGGCGCTGTCCCAGTTCTGCAGCAGGAAATCCGTCATGGACGGGTCCAGCAGCACCTGACAGCCGCCCTTTTCCACAAGTATATCGCCTATCTTCTCCCGGGTCAATCCCAGAGCCATCAAACTGCCCAAAAAATCCCGGTGGGTCAGGTCGCCGCCGCTGCGGCACGCGGCCCGCACCGCCGCGACTTGGTCGTCAGGCGTCTCCAGCCAGTCCGGCAGGAACACCAGCCGCCGGCGCTCCGCGCCGTCATAGCCGCCCCAAAGCACATAGCCCTCCCGGCACCCCAGCGCGTTCAGCAGATGCTGCGCCGCCGTCTGTTCCTGGGGCGAGAGAAAGCCGGTGGCCGTGGGAATGTTCCGCGTGCGGCACTGCTCACACTTATCCCACACGCGGCTCAGCAGCAGCCGTTCCTCCGGGCTGTGGGCGGCTCTGTCCAGCAGTTCTCGTCTGTCCATGTTATGCCTCCAAATTCTGCGTGCGGTACAGTGTGGCGTACACGCCGTTCTTCGCCAGGAGTTCCTGGTGGGAGCCCTGTTCGGCGATGACGCCGTCCTGTATCACCAGTATCCGGTCGGCCGAACGAATGGTGGACAGCCGGTGGGCGATGATCAGTGTCGTGCGGCCTCGGGCCAAACGGTCAAAGGCGCCCTGGATGCGGGCTTCCGTCACGCTGTCCAGCGCGGAGGTGGCCTCATCCAGTATCAGAATGGGCGGGGCCTTCAGAAACACCCGGGCGATGGCCACCCGCTGCTTCTGCCCGCCGGAGAGCAGCGCGCCCCGCTCACCCACATAGGTGTCGAACCCGTCGGGCATGGCGCAGATATCATCGTAGATCTCCGCCTGCCGCGCCGCCTGCTCTACCTCGGCGTCGGTGGCGTCGGGGCGGCCGTAGCGAATATTCTCGCGGATGGTGTCGGCAAACAGGAACACGTCCTGCTGCACGATGCCGATGGCCCGGCGCAGGGAGCGCTGGGTGACGGCGCGGACATCGCGGCCGTCGACGGTGATGCTGCCGCTGTCCACGTCGTAGAACCGGGGCAGCAGCTGGCACAGGGTAGTCTTGCCGCCGCCGGAGGGCCCCACCAGGGCCACCGTCTCGCCGGCGGGGATGTGCAGCGTCACGTTGTGCAGCACCTCGGCCTTTTCGCCGTAGGCGAAGGAGACGTCGTTCACGTCCACGCGGCCCTGTACATGTTCGAGGGGCTGCGCGTCCGGCGCGTCCTGGATGGACGGCTCGGTGGCCATCAGCTCAATGAAGCGGTGCAGGCCCGCGAAGCCGTTGGAGAACATCTCAGCGAAGTTGGCCAGCTTGCGGATGGGACTGACGAAGGCGGTGACGTATAGGGAGAAGGTGATCAGATCCACATAGTCCATTTTCTCCCCCATGATGAGCCAGCCGCCCACGGCGATCACCGCCACCGGCAATATGCCGGTGCAGAACTCCATCACCGCGTTGAAGCGGCCCATCTCCTTGTGAAAGCCACGCTTGGCGGTCTTGAACACCTCGTTGGCCTCGTCGAACCGCTGCTGCTGGGCTTCTTCGTTGGCAAAGGCCTTGGTGGTCCGCACGCCGGACAGGCCGGACTCGATGGCGGCGTTGATGGTGCCGGTCTTGACCTTGGCAGCCCGGGAGGCGGCGCTCATCTGCCGGCGGCGGCGCAGGGCCATGGTCAGCAGGACAGGCAGCAGCACCAGCAGTACCAGCGCCAGCTCCCAGCGCAGGGTGAACATCACCGCCAGCGCGCCCACGATGGTCACCAGGGAGATGAACAGATCCTCCGGCCCGTGGTGGGCCAGCTCCGTCAGTTCAAACAGGTCACTGGTCAGGCGGCTCATCAGCTGGCCGGTGCGGTTGCGGTCGTAGAAGTCGAAGCCCAGCTCCTGAATGTGGCGGTACAGATCGCGGCGGATATCCGCCTCCACGCGGATGCCGAAGGTGTGGCCCCAGTAGGCCACCACGAAGTACAGCGCCGAGCGCAGCACATAGGCGGCCACCACCACCGCCATGACGATGAAGAATACCCGGAACTGCCGCTGGGGCAGCCAGGTATACATGGCGGCGCGGGACACCAGCGGGAACGCCAGGTCGATGCAGGCGATGAGGAACGCGCAGGACAGGTCCAGGGCGAAGAGCCGCCGGTGGGGTTTGAAGTAGGAGAGGAATATCCGCAGGGGGCTGCGGGTCTGATAATCTTTCGTGGTCATGCTATGCCTCGCTTGGTGTTTTTTTGAACATATAGTATAGCACATCGGCACGGCGTTCGCAATAGCACGGCGCCCCGGCTTGCGTGTCGGGGCGCTGCGTGTTATAATTGGGCCATGACCTGGCCGATAGGGCCGTCGATGGTGACGGCGGCGCCAAGACCGCTGCCGGCCCCGCCCTTGTTGATGACCGCCAGCTTATGGCCGCGGTAGTACTGTATCAGCCCGGCGGCGGGATAGACCACCAGCGACGTGCCGCCGATGATGAGCACGTCTGCCTGCCGGATATAGTGGATGGCGCGGGCCATCACGTCCTCATCCAGGGACTCCTCATACAGCACCACGTCCGGCTTAATGATGCCGCCGCAGGTGCAGCGGGGAATGCCGCGGCTCTCCGCGATGCGCTCCACACCGTAGAATTTCCCGCAGCGGGTACAGTGGTTCCGCAGCACGCTGCCGTGGAGTTCAAGGACCTCCCGGCTGCCGGCCTTCTGGTGCAGGCCGTCGATGTTCTGGGTGATGACGGCCTTCAGCTTCCCCTGCCGCTCCCATTCCGCCAGCTTGCGGTGGGCGGCGTTGGGCTGGGCGTCCAGGGCCAGCATTTTGGCCCGGTAGAAGTCGTAGAATTCCTCGGTGTGCGTCTCGTAAAATGTGTGGCTGAGCATGGTCTCCGGCGGGTATTTGAATTTCTGGTGATACAGGCCGTCCACACTGCGGAAGTCCGGTATCCCGGACTCGGTGGATACGCCGGCGCCGCCGAAAAACACGATGTTGTCACTGGCGTCTGTCAGTTCTTTCAGTCTGCGGATGGTGTCGTCCATACTGTCCCTCCATTTCTTTTGTAAGGAGCATACGCTATGAATATTCAGATCTTCGGAAAAAGCAAGTCCTTCGACACGAAAAAGGCGGAGCGCTGGTTCAAGGAGCGCCGCATCAAGTACCAGTATATCGACCTTGTGAGCAAGGGCGTATCGCCGGGGGAGTACCGTTCCATCCGGGCGGCCGTGGGCAGCTTCGACGCGCTGGTGGACAAGGACTGCCGGGCGTATGAGGCGCTGTACATGGCCTATATCACGCCTCAGGCGGCGGAGGAAAAGCTGCTGGAATACCCGGAGCTGTTCGCCGCACCCATTGTCCGCAACGGGAAGCAGGCCACCGTGGGCTATTGCCCGGAGATATGGCAGACATGGGAATAGGAATAAGGGCTCTCATCCGTGCGCCGCAGGCGCACGGTTTTTTTCGGGCAGCACCGCGGCTTTCGCTGTGCGGTGTTGCCCTTAGTCCGTGTAGCTGTGCTCCACCGTGACCACGGCGTAGTAATTGCCGTCCATGGTGCGGACCAGAGCGCGTATCTCCTGCGCTGCCTGGGCTGGGGTCTTGCTGCTGGAGAAGGGCAGCACCGCGTCGAAGATCAGGTTATCGTGTGTGGTGCCCCGGACCACGCGGAAGTCGTGGATGGTCAGACCGGGATCCACCTGCTTCACCAGCGCGGCCACCTGTTCCTTCAGTGCGGTGACGGAGCCGTCGGTGACGATGGGGTCCATGTGGATGACGGCGTGGCAGTGGAGCTTCTCCATCAGTTCCTTTTCAATATTGTCGATCACATCGTGCATGGCCATGATGTCCCCGTGGGCGGGGACCTCCGCGTGGAGGGTGATCATCAGACGGCCGGGGCCGTAGTCGTGGACCACCAGATCGTGTACGCCCAGCACTGTGTCGTTGGAGAGGACGATATCCCGTATCTGCTGCACCAGCGCCGGGTCGGGCGCCTGCCCCAGCAGGGGGGACAGGGTCTCTTTTGCGGCCTTGTAGGCGGAGAACAGGATGAACAGTGCCACCACCAGGCCCACATAGCCGTCCACCGCCAGACCGGTCCATTTGCCGATGAGCATGGCAAGGAGCACCGCCAGGGTGGAGACGGTGTCGGAAAGGCTGTCCGTGGCGGTGGCCTCCATGGCGGCGGACTTGATCTTCCGGCCGACGGCCCGGTTGTACAGCCACATATAGACCTTCACGCACACGGAGGCGGCCATGATGGCGATAGCCATCAGGGAGAAGGTGACGGCCTCCGGATGGAGGATCTTGTCAAAGGAGGACTTGGCCAGCTCCACGCCCATCAGCAGGATCAGGCCCGCTACGATCAGGCCGGATATGTACTCGATGCGGCCGTGGCCAAAGGGGTGGTCGGTGTCCGGCTTTTTGCCCGCCAGACGGAAGCCCAGCAGCGTCACCGCCGAGGAGCCGGCGTCGGACAGGTTGTTGAAGGCGTCCGCCGTGACGGCGATGGAACCGGACAGCTGTCCGGCGAAGAATTTGCCGATGAACAGCAGAATATTCAGTGCGATGCCCACAGCGCCGCACAGGGTGCCGTAGGCGCGGCGGACGGCGGGGGAGGACACGTTGTCCCGGTCAGGAATGAGCCAGCGGCTCAGCAATCGTATCATAGCAGTCGTCTCCTTTCGGCGGGTAGACCCGGCGCTTTGTCAGCCAATAGCACAGAGGGATGGCGTACAGCAGTATCTCGTAGGGGATGGCGGACATGTCCGCGCCCAGCATGGCCAGCGGGATGGACACGGAGATGTTCCAGGGGATCAGCGGCGAGAGAACGATGCCGGAGTTCTCGATGTCAAGGGCCATCTCGCCCCTGCCGTGGCCGCGCTTGGTGTAGTCGTCCTCCAGCAGCTGGTTGCACACCACCGCGCAGGTGGACTGGTTGCAGAACACCATGCTGCACACCACGGAGATCGCCGCGCAGGCGGGGAACCGCCCGGCTCTCCGGGCCAGGCGCTGGGCCAGATGCGCCGCGCCGTTCAGCACGCCCATGCCGCCCAGCAGCCCGGCGTACAGCCCGGCGCTGACGGCCATGATGGTGGCCGAGACCATGGACATCATGCCGCCGCCGGAGAGCACGTCGTGCAGCGCGCCGGGGGCGGGGAGGTAGCCCAGCACCGCATCCCGCAGGGTGGGCAGCAGAGCGCGGCCCTGGGCGAACACCGTCACCAGCAGCGCCGTCAGCGCACTGACGGCCATGGTGGGCCGGATGGGGACCTTGCACAGCGGCAGGATCAGGATCAGCAGCGCCGGGATGGCCGTCCACCAGCTGAGGCTGAAGGTGCCGGACAGCTGGTCCAGCACACCGCTGTCCACCGTGGCCAGCGGGTGCGTTACGGACAGGGCAGCGTAGGCCGCAAGGCTGACCAGATAGGGCAGCCAGCCGGTGCGGTGCATCATGTGCAGGTTGTCATAGAGCTTGGTATCGGTGGCGGCGGCCACCAGCGTGGCGCTGGAGGAGGCCGGCGAGCAGCGGTCGCCGAAGTAGGCGCCGGCCACGATGGTCCCCGCCGTGATGGCCACGCTGACGCCGCCGGAGCGGGCCAAGGCCATCAGGATCACGCCCAGGGTGCCCACCACGCCGAAGGACGTGCCCAGGGCGTAGGAGATGAAGCTGGTCAGCAGGAACGTCACCAGCAGGAACAGCTGCGGCGTGATGATGCGCAGCCCGTGATAGATGAAGAAAGCGATGGTCCCGGCGCTGCGCCACAGGGCGGTGATGGCGCCGATGAGCATGTAGATCACGATCACGCAGCACATTTTGCGGCCCTGCTCCCAGGCGGCGTCCCACATGGCCCGCACGGTCATCCCGCGGCGCAGGCCCAGGGCGGCGAAGGCTGCTATGCCCACCCATATCGCAAGAATCAGGGACTGGCCCAAAAGGATGCAGAGACCCACTGCGGCCAGAAACAGCAGAAAACAGAAGACAGCGCCCATGTTACCTCCCCGGGATGGTCAGCGTCATGCGGCAGCACAGATCATCCAGGTCGCTGTCGGTGGCGGCGGGAAGGCGCAGGCGTCCCCCGCATTTGGCACAGGTCAGGTCCACCGCGCCGCGGCGCACCTGCATGGTGTATTCGTGGCTGCCGCAGGCGCAGGCGATGCCGCCCCGGGCGGCGATATCCTTCAGCTCGGACAGTACCTCATACATGATGACGTTGTCGGTGAAGGCCTCATCGGGGGACGCTTTTTCCTTGGCCACCCGCAGGGCCAGACCCTCCATGGCCTTTCGCACCTGGGCCTCCTCGCCGATGTAGCAGCACAGCTCCTGTTTTACCGGGCAGGCCAGGCCAATGCCCCGGCCGTGCAGCACCGCACCGGCGTCGCACTCCGCCTGGTGGTGCCCGCCGCACACGCCGCAGGGCACGTTCAGCCGGAAGCGCAGGCCGTCCGTCTCGGCGGTCAGAGCTTCTTTGCCGCATTCGCATTCCATCCGCGCCGCGGCGGCGTTCAGGGCGAAAACGCTGCGGCTGTGCAGCACCGCTTTGCCGCAGGCCGGACAGATATATCCAAAGCTACGCATTTCTTCCATGACATACGCTCCTTTGTCAACCAAAAGTCACAACAAGTTCCTGTATTATATACCATTTATTCGCTGTTTTCCAGTATTGCGGGAAAAAGAGTTTTACATTATAATGGCGCCGTTATCCCACGCTTCAAAGGATGTGATACCGTGCAGAACAGGAGCTTTGCCGCGGCGGTGAAGGCGGCGTTTCCCCATACCATCCCCATTATGACCGGCTATCTGGCCGTAGGCATGGCCTACGGCGTACTGATGGCCTCCAAGGGTTACGGCTTCCTATGGGCCGGCTTTGTCAGCGCCTTTGCCTTCTGCGGCAGTATGCAGTATGTGGCCATTACGCTGCTGACCACGGCCTTTGATCCCCTACAGGCCTTTGTGCTGAGCCTGATGGTCAACGCACGGCACCTGTTTTTCTCGCTGGCGCTGCTGCCCAAGTACCGGGGGCTGGGCAGGCTGCGGTATTTTATGATCTATACCCTCAGTGACGAGAACTTTTCCCTCTCCTCCTCGGTGGAGCCGCCGGAGGACACGGACCCCACGCTGTTCTACTTTGCCATGAGCTTCCTGACCTGGCTGTACTGGGTGGCGTTCTCCATGCTGGGTGGCCTGCTGGGCGGGCTGATCACCTTTGACATCACCGGCATCGACTTCGCCCTGACGGCGCTGTTCGTGGTGCTGTTCATCGAGCAGGTCATCAAGAAAGAGAACCGTGCCCCCGGCGCTGCCGGTCTGGTGTGCGCTGTGGCGGGTCTGGCCGTTTTCGGCGCGGACAACATGGTCATCCCGGCCATGGTGCTGACCCTGGCGGTCCTGCTGCTGGGAAGGAGGAAGCTATGCGCCTAGACACGATACATTCCCTGATCATCGTGGCGATGGTGGCGCTGGCCACCCAGATCACCCGATGGACGCCGTTCCTGCTGTTCTCTGGGGACAAGAAGCTGCCAAAGGTGGTGGAGGACCTGGGCAGGCTGCTGCCGCCGGCCATGATGGGCCTGCTGGTGGTATACAGCCTGCGCAGCACCGACCTTCTGGGCGGCAGCCACGGTATTCCGGAGGCCATCGCCGTGGCGGTGACAGCCGGGCTGCACCTGTGGCGGCGGAACACGCTGCTGTCCATCCTGGCGGGCACCGCCTGCTATATGCTGCTGGTACAACTGGTGTTTTGAAGATCTGTGAAAGCGCCGTCCCGCGGGACGGCGCTTTCATATTTTTCCGTAAATGGTGCACACTACGGCCAATGCTATGTTTGCGAGGTGCGTATCATGGACGTAAAACGCTTGAGCCGGCAGACCTGCCGGTTTTTGCAGCCGCCGGGAGTGGTCAGCTTTGCGGCGGTGGCGGGAAAGCTGGAGGGCGAGGGGCCGCTGGGCGGCTGCTTCGACGCTGTGGGGACGGACGCCTTCTGTGGGAAAAAGACCTGGGAACAGGGCGAGGCACAGATGCAGGCGGATGCCCTGCGTCTGGCCCTGCAAAAGGGCGGGTTGGCGGCGGAGGACGTGGACTGCGCCTTCGCCGGGGATCTGCTGAACCAGAACATTGGGGCCACGTTTGCCCTGCGGGATTTCAATATTCCCTTCTATGGGGTATATGGGGCCTGCTCTACTATGGGGGAGACACTGTCGCTGGCCGCTATGGCCGTGGCCTCCGGCGCGGTCCGTATGGCGGCGGCGCAGACCTCCTCCCACTTCTGCACGGCGGAGAGGCAGTATCGGATGCCTCTGCCCTACGGCAGCCAGCGTTCTCCTACTGCCCAGTGGACGGCCACGGCGGCGGGGTGCTGCATTCTGGGGGCCCAGGCGGAGGGACCGTATATCACCCATGTGACCCGGGGACGCATCGTGGATCTGGGCGTGACGGACATGACCAACATGGGCGCGGCCATGGCACCGGCGGCCTTCGACACCCTGCAGGCGGTGTTCCGGGACACCGGCACCGTACCCGGGGACTATGACCTGATCCTCACCGGCGACCTGGGCGATGTGGGCAGCCGCATCGTGCTGGAGCTGTTCGCCCGGGAAGGCGTGACGCTGGAGAATTACACCGACTGCGGACTGGTGCTCTATGACCGGAAGAGACAGGATATGCACGCCGGCGGCAGCGGATGCGGCTGCTCTGCGGCGGTGCTCTGCGGTTATCTGCTGCCGGAGATGCGCCGGGGCCGGTGGCGGCGGGTGCTGTTCGCCCCCACCGGGGCGCTGCTGAGCCCCACCAGTTCATTTCAAGGGGAGAGCATACCGGGCATCTGCCACGCGGTGGTGCTGGACCGGACGAAGGAGGATGCGTGATGGAGTATCTCAATGCCTTTCTCTGCGGCGGGCTGCTGTGCGCCGTGGGCCAGATCATTCTGGACAAGACAAGCCTGACCCCGGCCCGTATTCTGACGGGCTATGTGGTGGCAGGTGTGCTGCTGCAGGCTGTGGGTGTGTATCAGTATATCGTGGACTGGGGCGGCGCCGGGGCCACCGTGCCGCTGACGGGCTTTGGCTATTCGCTGGCAAAGGGCGTGGCCAAAGCGGTGGCGGAGGACGGCTTGCTGGGTGTGCTCACCGGCGGATTGACCGCCACCTCCGGCGGCATCGCCGCGGCGGTAGTGTTTTCCCTGTTGGCGGCACTGCTGGTGCGGCCCAAAGAAAAACGTTGACAAATACCCGGTGGGGGTATATAATGCGACCGTGATCAAAAATACCCCCAGGAGGTATACGACTGTGGAAAATACTTGTTGCTGCTGCCAGGGAAAGACCAAGCACCGCACACCAGAGGAGCAGAAAAAACTCCTGAACCGCCTGTGCCGCATTGAAGGGCAGGTGCGGGGCCTGCAGGAGATGCTGCAGAAGGACGCCTACTGTCCCGACATTCTGATACAAGTATCCGCCGTGGGCGCGGCACTGAACAGCTTTAGTAAAGAGCTGCTGGCTACCCACATCCGCACCTGCGTGGCGGATGGTATCCGACAGGGGGACGACGAGGTCATCGACGAGCTGGTGACCACGCTGCAAAAGCTGATGAAATAAGGAGATGGCAGTATGACAGAGAAATTCGTCATCACCGGCATGACCTGCGCCGCCTGCGCCGCCCATGTGGAAAGGGCCGCGGCTTCGGTGCCCGGCGTACACAGCGCGTCGGTAAATCTGATGCTGGGCTCCCTGGTGTGCGACAGGGACGAAAATGTGGATCCCGCCGCCATTGTGGCCGCCGTGACGGCGGCGGGCTACGGCGCGGCGCCGGAGAGTGAGGCCCGGCGGGACCTGCACGCGGAGCAGGACGCCGCGGTAAAGGCCATGGGCCGCCGGCTGCTGTGGTCGGTGGTGTGTCTGGTGCCGCTGTTTTACCTGAGCATGGGGCACATGATGGGGCTGCCGGTGCCTATGTTCATGCACACGCGGCCCCTGCTGTCGGCCTTTGTGCTGCTGGCGCTGACGGTGCCTATCCTGATCCTGAACCGCAGTTATTTCACCGTGGGATTTTCCCGGCTGTTCAAGGGCGCGCCCAATATGGACTCGCTGGTGGCGCTGGGCGCGGCGGCGGGGCTGGTGTACAGCCTGATCGAGATGGGCCTGCTGGCGGCGGGAAAGGTCACGGGTATGCCGGACCTGTACTTCGAGTCGGCGGGTATGATATTGGCGCTGGTGACGGTGGGTAAGTACCTGGAGGAGCGCTCCAAGGGCAAGACGACCGGGGCCATCACCGCCCTGCTGGCGCTGGCGCCGGAGTCCGCCGTGGTGCGCCGGGACGGCAAGGAGGTCACCGTCCCCACCGAGGACATCAAGGCCGGCGAGACGGTCATCGTCCGGCAGGGGGGGCGTATCCCCGTGGATGGCACCGTGACGGCGGGCAGCGGCACCGTGGACGAGTCCGCCCTTACCGGCGAGAGTATGCCGGTGGAGAAGACTGTGGGCGGCAAGGCGGTGTCCGCCACCATCCTCACCGGCGGCTATCTGGAGCTGACGGCGGACCGGGTAGGTGCGGATACCACTCTGTCCCAGATCATTCAGCTGATGGAGCAGGCCGCCAGCGGCAAGGCACCTATCAGCCGTCTGGCGGATAAGATCAGTGCCGTGTTCGTGCCGGTGGTCATTTCCATCGCGCTGCTGGCGGCTATCCTGTGGGTTGCGGTGGGCGGCATGGGTGTGCGCTTCTGCCTGTCCATCGCCATCGCCGTGCTGGTGATCTCCTGCCCCTGCGCCCTGGGCCTGGCCACGCCGGTGGCCATCACTGTGGCTACGGGCAAGGCGGCGGAGCAGGGTATTCTGGTAAAGTCCGCCGCCAGCCTGGAGCTGATGGGCCGGGTGGACGCGGTGGTGCTGGACAAGACCGGCACCGTCACCGAGGGTAAGCCCCGGGTGACGGATGTGCTGTGCGCCGGCGGCATGGACGAGGACACGCTGCTGTCCGCCGCCGCGTCGCTGGAAAAGCCCTCCGAGCATCCGCTGGCCGGGGCCATTGTGGCCGAGGCGGAAAAGCGCGGACTGGCCCTGCGGCCGGTGTCCGACTTTGCCGCCGTGGCCGGCGGCGGTGTTGCCGCCCGGGCGGAAGGTACATTACTGCTGGCGGGCAACGAGGCCTTTATGGAGGCATCCGCAGTGGCCGTCAGCGAGGAGATGAAATCCGGTGCGGCCAGACTGGCGGAGGACGGTAAAACGCCGCTGTTTATCGCCGCAGGTACATCGCTGCTGGGGGTCATCGCCGTGGCGGACGTGGTCAAGGCGGACAGCGCCGCCGCCATCGCCGCCCTGCGGGAGATGGGCTGCGACGTGGTGCTGCTCACCGGCGACAACCAGCGCACGGCGGACGCCATTGCCCGGCAGGTGGGCGTCAGCCGGGTCATCGCCCAGGTGCTGCCCCAGGACAAGGCCCGGGTGGTGCAGGAATTGCAGGCCGAGGGCAAGAGGGTGGCCATGGTGGGCGACGGCATCAACGATGCCCCGGCGCTGGTGACGGCGGATGTGGGCCTGGCCATCGGCGCAGGCACGGATGTGGCCATCGAGTCGGCGGACATCGTGCTGATGAAGAGCAGCCTTATGGATATCGCCGACGCGGCAGCCCTGTCCCGGGCCACCCTGCGGAATATCCGTCAGAACCTGTTTTGGGCGTTCTTCTATAATTCTGTGGGCATCCCGGTGGCGGCGGGTGTGCTGTACCCGGCCTTTGGGATCACCCTGAACCCCATGATCGCCGCCGCGGCCATGAGCCTGAGCAGCGTGTGCGTGGTCAGCAACGCCCTGCGTCTGCGGGGCTGGAGGGGCCGCAGACGGGAGGAAACGCCGACTGCAAAAGAGCCACAGCTGGTGCAAAATATAAATAATAACGAAAGCAGTAAGGAGGATACCGCTATGAAAAAGACCATCACCATCAAGGGCATGATGTGTGCCCACTGCGTCTCCCACGTGGAGAAGGCGCTGACCGCCTTGGGCGTACAGGCGGACGTGGATCTGGCGTCCGGGACCGCCGTGGTCACCGGCAACGCCAGTGACGAGGCGCTGAAGAAGGCTGTCACCGACGCCGGTTACGAGGTCGTGGAGATCAAGTGATGCAAAAAAGAGCACCCCCGCAAGGGGGGTGCTCTTTTTTATGCGCTTTTACGCGGCACCGTCAGTCTCGGTTTCCTCGACAACGGGAGCGGTCTGCGCGGCGGTGCGGGTGACGCTGTCGGCGGTGAGGATGGTGCCCTCGCCCTCAGCGTACCGAATGGCGACGCTGTCGCCTACATTGAAGATGACCACCTCCGGCTGCTGCGCGGCGGAGATGACGTAGTAGTGCTCGTCACCGGTCAGGTGCAGGTAGTAGAGGGTATTGCCGTCCACCACGGCGGAGCGGATATCCTCCAGCACACCGGTGACTTCGTTCTGGCCCGTCAGGGGCAGATCGGCGTCATCGGCGGATACCAGACCTTTCTCCGCCAGGATGCGGCGGTAGTTGGCCTCACACTGGGCCACCGTGTCGCCGGTGGCCACGATCTGGTACTGGCTGACGTTGACCATGGCGTACATCTTCACCAGCTCGGCGGCGTCCTTCAGCGCCATGAAATACGTGGGCTGGTCGGAGATATTCAGCAGCAGGGGGAAGGTGGCGGTGTATTTCATCTGTTGGACCTGCCCCTGGGCGCTGTCCATGGCGGAGTACTCCTTGGCGCCGGCCACCAGATAGAACCGCGTCTCCTTGGTGCGCTGGTTGGAGAGAATGAAGCCGATGTTGGACTCGTCGGACACCACGGAGGTGACGCCGGTGTACATATACACGTCGTCACCGATGGCGATGTAGTTATAGCCCTCGGTGGTGACGGTCACGTCCCGCTGGCCGAACAGGGAATTGATGAAGCCGTTGACATACGCGCCGTGGTAGTCGTACTGCTGCATGATCAGCTCGGCGGTGTAGACGTGATCCACCCAGTTGGGCACGTCGCCGGTCTTGTAGTAGGCGCTCTCGCCGGTGACGGCGTTCACCAGCACGGCACCGATGATATCACGGCCGCCGAACAGGCCGATGGTGTGGCTGACACGGGGGCAGACCCACCACGGGTCGCCGTTCTCGTCGATCTCAAAGGCCGGCTCGTCGAACATATAGGTGGGGTAGTGGAAGCGCAGATGGCGGTACAGGTTGCGGCTGAAGTGCTCGGCGGTGGTGTAGTGGATGCCCTCGTCCAGACGGATGACCTCCACGTTCTGAGTCACCATGTCGATAAGCAGATAGGCGGGCAGGCCGTCGGCGCGGTTGTTCAGCCATTTGATGATATCGCCGTAGCGCAGGGGCGTGACGCGGACAGGGCGGCCCTGGTAGTTGATCTGGGTGTAGTCGTCGGCCACCTCGAACTGGGAGACCATGTCCGCCAGCTCACCCAATTTGCGGTTGCCCAGCTTTGTGGCGGAGTTGGCATCCAGCATGGGGATCTGGTCATAGCTGATCTCCTCCACCTCCGCGGCAAAGTCGCCGTCGGTAACGGTCAGCAGGTCGCGGTAGTCCCCGGCGCGGAACAGCTGCCAGCCGATCACCGCGCCCACCAGTGCCGTGACGATCAGCGCGGCGGCCGCAATGAGTGGCACGGTGCACTGTTTTTTCAAAAAGGTGAAGTAGCCCTTGGCACCGGTGCCCTGAAAACCGGAGGTCAGTATGGCACAGCCGCCGTACACGGCGCACACCAGCAGTACGAAGATGTAGAAATCCTCACTTTTCAGACTGATGGGCGGCAGGACGATGTAGAAATACACGGCGGCGAACACCAATGTGACGGCGATGTTCAGCAGCGTGCGGCCCAGGGGCGTGCCCACGGCTTTGCGTTCCTTTTTCGGGCGGGGCTGGCGGCCGAAGCCCTGAAAGTTGGGGTCGTTCCAATTTGTATTCTTCATAGACGGTTCCTTTCTCTGTTGATATGCCTGTTGGTACTATTATAACCGATGTAGCTTCGTTTGTATAGCAACTTCAGGTTGCAAACGGCAAAATTGCCGCAGAGAGATGCATTTGGCTGTTCACAAATTGTTTACAATAAAAGTCAAAGAAAGTCAAATTACCATATTGACAAAGTAGGAAAGGCGGTGTAATATATGCTCAAGGTCAAAGAAAGGCAAAGTCAAATGAGCCGAGCTTGACCGAGAGATGCAAACGAAAGGCGGCGAGGATTTGGGTATTTCCGATATTATCGCTGGATTTATCCAGCAGGAGTTAGACCAGGCGGGCGGTGCGCTGGAGCTACAGCGAGCCGACCTGGCGCAGCGGTTCAACTGCGTGCCCAGCCAGATCAACTACGTGATGTCCACCCGGTTCTCGCCGGAGCATGGCTACATCGTGGAGTCCCGGCGGGGCGGCGGCGGCTACATCCGCATCACGCGGGTGCAGGTGGACCGCCAGACGCTGCTGATGCACGTTATCAACAGCATCGGCGACAGGCTGGACGCGGCCAGCGCACGGGCGATCGCCCAGAACCTGGTCCAGTCCGAGGCCATCAGCCGGGAGCTGGGACAGGCGTTGCTGTCCGCCACCGGCAGCCGGGCTCTGCAGAGTGCCTCTCCGGAGAGCCGGGATGCCCTGCGGGCTGACATATACAAGCAAGTTTTGATCCATTCCGTCTGATGACGGCGTAAGGAGGTTATGATTATGAAGTGTGATCGCTGTGGAAAGAACGAAGCGACGTTCCATTATAAGACCAATATCAACGGCAGAGTGACCGAGGCGCACCTCTGCCCCGACTGTGCCCGGGCCATGGGCTATGCCGGTTCCATGTCCGGCCGCATGAGCAGCTGGTTCGACGATGACTGGTTCGACCGTCCGTTCCGTATGCTGGAGCCGTTTTTCGGCGGCTTCGGCAGCCGGATGCTGACGGAGTTCCCTCAGCCGGTGGACGTGCTGGAGCAGGCGCAGAGCGCCGGCCCGGAGAGCAGCGCCGCCGAGGAGCTGCTGCCGAAGGACGAGGCTATGTCTCTGGCGCTGGAGCGTAGGCGCAACGCGCTGGAGACGCAGCTGCACAACGCGGTGGCGGAGGAGCGTTATGAGGACGCCGCCCGCCTGCGTGATGAGCTGAAGGCTCTGGGCGGCAAGGCGTCCTGACGCCGTTCCGCTATGTTAAAATAACAAATCGAAAGGAAGTGTTCCTTTATGTCTGAGAATAAATTTACCCCCCGTGCAGAGGAAGTTCTGCGTTTGAGCCAGGAGGCTGCCGAGGATCTGGGCCACGGCTATGTTGGCTCCGAGCATCTGCTGTTGGGCCTGATCCGTGAGGAGGAGGGCATCGCCCACCGCGTGCTCAGTGAGTTCGGCGTCACCGATGAAATGGTCTGCTCCGTGCTGCAGCGCAGCGTGGGCAAGGGCGTTTCCGGCGCCGCGCCCAGTCAGGGCCTGACGCCCCGCGCCAAGAGCGTGGTGGAGCTGGCTGTGTCCGAGGCGTCCCGCATGGGCAGCGGCGCCATCGGCACCGCCCATCTGCTGATGGGCCTGCTCCGTGAGGGCGGCAACATGGGCCTGCGTATCCTGCGTACCGTGGGCGTGGACCCCAATAAGATGTACAGCGCTGTGCTGAAGAAGCTCAACGATATGCCCCGGGCTGCCGCTGGCGGTGCCTCTGCCCCTAACCGCGAGGCGGACAAGAAGAACAAGACGCTGGCCGAGTACACCCGCGATCTGACCGAGGCCGCCCGCAGCGGCAAGCTGGACCCCGTTATCGGCCGCGATACCGAGATACAGCGGGTCATCCAGATTTTGTCCCGCCGCAGTAAGAACAACCCCGTACTCATCGGTGAGCCCGGCGTAGGCAAGACTGCCATCGCCGAGGGACTGGCCGAGCGCATTGCCGCCGGCGATGTGCCCGAGGAGCTGCTGGACAAGCGCATCCTGTCGCTGGACCTCAGCGGCATGGTGGCCGGAACCAAGTACCGCGGCGAGTTCGAGGAGCGCATCAAGAACACCCTGAATGAGGTGAAGAAAGACGGCAACGTCATCCTGTTCATCGACGAGCTGCACACCATCGTGGGCGCAGGCTCCGCCGAGGGCGCCGTGGACGCCGCCAACATCCTGAAGCCCGCCCTGAGCCGCGGCGAGATCCGCGTTATCGGCGCCACCACCCTGAACGAGTACCGCAAGTACATCGAGAAGGATGCCGCGCTGGAGCGCCGGTTCCAGCCCGTCACCGTGGGCGAGCCCACCCCCGAGGCCACGCTGGAGATCCTGAAGGGCCTGCGCGACCGCTATGAGGCGCACCACAAGCTGACCATCACCGACGAGGCGCTGGACGCTGCGGTGCAGCTGTCCAAGCGGTACATCGGCGATCGGTTCCTGCCGGATAAGGCCATCGACCTGATGGATGAGGCTGCCTCGCAGGTCCGCATGACCGCCGAGAGCTCCTCTCCGGACCTGAAGGCCCTGGAGGAGAAGATCACCGCCCTGCACCGGGAGAAGAACGATGCCATCGCCGCCCAGGACTTCGAGAAGGCCGCGCAGCTGCGCGATATCGAGAAGGACTACCAGGAGCAGGTGGACATCGAGCGCGACAAGTGGCGCAAGAGCCTGTCCCAGAACCGGGGCACCGTCACCGCGGACGACATCGCCAAGGTGGTGGCCGGCTGGACCGGTATTCCCGTCACCCGCCTGACCGAGGATGAGTCCATGCGCCTGCTGAAGCTGGAGGAGAAGCTCCACCAGCGTGTGGTGGGGCAGGACGATGCCGTGACCGCCGTGGCCAAGGCCATTCGCCGCAGCCGTGTGGGTCTGAAGGACCCCAAGCGGCCCATCGGCTCCTTCCTGTTCCTGGGCCCCACCGGCGTGGGCAAGACTGAACTGTGCAAGACCCTGGCGGAGTCCATGTTCGGCGACGAGAACGCCATGGTGCGTATCGATATGTCCGAGTACATGGAGAAGCACACGGTGTCCCGCCTGATCGGCTCGCCTCCCGGCTATGTGGGCCACGAGGAGGGCGGCCAGCTGACTGAGAAGGTGCGCCGTAAGCCCTATTCCGTGGTGCTGTTCGATGAGATCGAGAAGGCCCACGAGGATGTGTGGAACATCCTACTGCAGATCCTGGAGGACGGCGTCGTCACCGATTCCCAGGGCCGCCGGGTGGACTTCAAGAATACCGTCATCGTCATGACATCCAACGTGGGCGCCCGGAACATCACCGATGCCGCCGCCAAGCTGGGCTTTGACGGCGACGAAAAGGGCGGGAAGGAAACTGAGGAGGCTCGCTTCGCCCGTATCCGCGAGGCGGTCATGACCGACCTGAAGCACACCTTCCGCCCTGAGTTCCTGAACCGTATCGATGAGATCATCGTGTTCCGTCAGCTGACCCAGGAGAACATCGTGGAGATCGCCCGCCGTATGCTCACCGTTACCGGCAAGCGCATGGCGCAGCAGGGGATCACCCTGATCTCCGACGATGACGCCGTGGCCGAGTTGGCCCGTGACGGCTTTGATCCCCAGTACGGTGCCCGTCCTCTGCGCCGGGCCATCCAGAACCAGGTGGAGGATGCCGTAGCGGAGTTGATGCTGGAGGGTAAGCTGAAGTCCGGCGATACCGCCCATGTCCGTCTACGGGACGACAAGGTGGTCATCGACAGCGAGGCGGTTCCTGCTGAAGCTGCGCCTGCGGCGACAGCGCCCGCCGAGACGGCCGCTATCCCTGCGGAGAAGTAAACAAAAAGGAACGCCCTTGGGCCATGGCCCAAGGGCGTTCCTTTTTTGTCCTATTGCTTCTTCGCGCGGAGAGAAGGTTTACAGGGTGTCCAGCGCCTGCTTCAGGTCGGCGATGAGGTCCTCGGCGTTCTCCAGACCCACGGACAGACGGATCAGGCCGGCGGCGATGCCGGAGGCGGCCAGTTCCTCCTCGGTGTAGGTGGAGTGCGTCATGGAGGCGGGGTGCTCGATCAGCGTCTCGGCGTCGCCCAGAGACACAGCCACCGTCACCAGGTGCAGGGCGTTCACCAGCTTCACGCCGGCGGCACGGCCCCCCTTGACCTCGAAGGACAGCATACCGCCGAAGTCACGCATCTGGCGGCGGGCGATGTCATGGCCGGGATGGTCGATCAGGCCGGGATAGTAGACCTTCTCCACGGCGGGGTGGTCATACAGGAATTCCGCCACGGCCTTGGCGTTGGCGCAGTGCTTCTGCATACGGATCTCCAGGGTCTTCAGGCCGCGGAGGATCAGGAAGGCGCAGAAGGGATCCATCACTGCGCCGGTCATATCCTTCAGGCCGAACATACGTACCTCATTGCAGAATTCGGCGGAGCCCACCACAAAGCCCGCGATCACGTCGCCGTGGCCGTTCAGGTACTTGGTGGCGGAGTGCACCACCACGTCTGCGCCCAGCTCCAGCGGCCGCTGGAGGTACGGGGAAGCGAAGGTGTTGTCGCAGATGACCTTGATGTCCTTGTTGTAGCCGTGGGCCAGTGCCGCCACGGCAGAGATGTCCGCGATCTTCAGGTTGGGGTTGGCGGGCGTCTCCAGATACACCGCACAGGTGTTGGGCTTCAGCGCCTTGCGCACGGCATCCAGGTCGGAGGTGTCCACAAAGCTGACCTCCACGCCGTAGCGGGTCATGCCGTGGTTCAGAAGGGCGAAGGTGCAGCCGTACAGGGTGCCGTCGGCCACGATATGCTTGCCGGCGCCGGCTACGGTCCACAGCGCGGAGGAGATGGCGCCCATGCCGGAGGCGGCGGCCACGCAGGCCTCACCGCTTTCCAGGGCAGCGACCTTGGCCTCCAGCACCGAGGTGGTGGGGTTGGACAGGCGGGTGTAGATATAGCCCGCTTCTTCACCGGCGAAGCGGCGCCCGCCCTGCTCACAGCTGTCAAATACGAAGGTGGAGGTCTGGAAAATAGGGGTGGTCAGTGCGCCGTACTGGGTGTCCTTCACGTTTCCGGCGTGAATGGCTTTTGTACCGAAGCCGCAATCCTTGTTCTGCATGGGTCGTCCTCCTTGCACTATAATGTAACAATAAAGTGTACAGGACCATACGGCCCTTTGCCATAAGGGTAACATATCTGAACCCGACGGTGGTAACGGCAAAATGCGCCAGCTCGCTATCAATTGGAATTGTAGCTAAAACAGATAATTTCGGAATATATTTTTGTGCAGAATGCTGTATTGCGGGGAAATCGCAAAAAGTTTTAGCGGAAATTAGACATCGTGCCGAAAAATACAGCAAAATGGCGGCGGATTTTTGTCGGGGAACATGATAAATGAAACAGATAACGATGGGCGCGATTTGCGGGAAACGGTTGCCATTTCCGCCGGAATGTGGTATAAGAGAGACAGAGAGTGCGCCCGGTGTCCGCCGGGTACATGCAGCTTACAGGAGGTCATCACCATGAAGAAGATCATTGCCACCACCAATGCCCCCGCCGCCATCGGTCCCTATTCCCAGGCCATCGACTGCGGCAGTTTCCTGGTCACGTCCGGCCAGGTGCCCTTTGACCCGGCTACCGGCGAGTTCGTCCCCGGCGGCATTACCGAGCAGACCCGTCAGGTACTCACCAACATCAAGGCCATCCTTGAAGCCGCCGGTCTGACCATGGACAATGTGGTCAAGACCACCGTATTCCTGCAGAGCATGGGCGACTTCGCCGCCATGAACGCGGTCTACGCTGAGTTCTTCACCGAGGGGCAGTACCCTGCCCGCAGCGCCGTGGAGGTCGGTGCGCTGCCCCGGGGCGCACTGGTGGAGATCGAAACCATCTGCGTGAAGTAAGCAAAGATCTCCGCCGATATAAAACGGCAAAAATAAAGCGAGGAAGTCCGGCAGGGCTTCCTCGCTTTATTTTTCGTAGCGTATCAGGTCGGCGGCGGTGCAGTCCAGGGCAGAGCATATCTTTTCCAGCACGTAGCTGTCGTAGCGGACGACCTTGTTCTTATAGTAGTTGTCGATGATGGGGTAGCGGATGCCGGTGCGCTTGGCCAGCTCGTAGCGGCTGATACTGCGCCGGGTCAGTACCTCGTCCAGCGTCAGGTAGACCTTGCCCATGATACACCTCCTGAGATATTCTGCTATACATTTTATAAAGTGTATATGGGCTTGACAATTTATTCATTGGAGTATATATTTATATAAGGATATAACGAAATATCCAAAAAATGCCAAAAATAAGAGGAGGGCATTTATGAAAAAGTTGTTGGCGACTATCCTGGCGCTGGTCATGGCCATCGGCGTCACCACCACCGCCTGGGCGGATGATGAGGGAACTACTGCGAATATCGCAAAAATCGGCGAGACCGGGTATGCTACGCTGGCGGATGCTATCGCGGCGGCGCAAGCGGACGAGACCATCGTGCTGCAGGCGAATGCTGCGATAAATTCCAACACTCAGATCACGAAGAATGTGTCCATCGATTTGAACGGCAAAACCGTGACCGTGACGACTGTTGGCAGTCAGAACGCTTTTGAAGTCCAGAATGGGGCTACGTTTACCATTAAGGACAGCGGGACTGGCGGAAAGCTTGACTTGGGCAAGTTTGGCATTATGCTGATGAACTCGAAACTCAAGATCGAGGGCGGCGAGATCAAAGTGAGTCCGGCTAACCCCGGCGCAGGTGTTGTTGTGGCAGCTATCGGAGACTCTGAGGTTACTATGACTGGCGGTAAGGTAGTTGCGACGAACACGGCCTGCTTCAATGCCGGCTATTTTGGTACGCAGACCTTCAATATTTCTGGCGGTACGCTGGAGAGTAAGGGCGCTTCTACCGCATTGATGGGTATTAGCAACAATTACGGTGGCCATACGGAAATGACCATCAGCGGCGATACGCAGGTGGTGATGAAGGATGCTGCGGGCAATGCTGGCAGCTTGGTTTCTGATGCGACGGACACCGATGTGATCAAAGTTGTTGGAGGCACCTCCGATAGCGATATTACGGCCTATACAGAAGCGACTGCGCCTGTTGTTTTGACGGGTGATGGTACATATCACATTGGAACGACTGCGGCAAACGCGGCTGTGCGTAATGCAGCAAGTGGTGAGACGGTTACCGTTGTTAAGGGCAATGCAGCTTTGACTGAGGTTCCTGCGGGTGTGGTGGTCGTTCCCAATCAGGGTACTACCGTGACAGTCAATGGCGTGCCCGTGACCGGTGACTCCTACACCGTTCCCCAGCCGCCCCGCTACTACTACAACTCCACCACTACTACCACCGACACCAAGACCGACGGCACCAAGGGCAGCCCCAAGACCTTCGACGCCGGTATGGGCATCTATGCAGTCAGCGCTCTGCTGAGTGTCACCGGTATGGCCTGCGTGGGCAGGAAAAAGTTCTGATCTGCTCTCGACGGCGGTGCGCTGCCCCGGGGCGCACTGGTGGAGATCGAAACCATCTGCGTGAAGTAAAGAATCCGGCAAATAAAGAGAGCCGCCCCTTAGGGGCGGCTCTCTTTATGCCTCCTGGTTCAATTCCGAGACGATATCCTTCAGAATGGCGATGAACTTCTCGCCGTAGTCCGTCAGCGGTACGTCCCGGGGCCGTATGACCCCAAGGCGCATATCCGGCACGTCGCCGATCAGCGGCAGCGTCATCAGCCGGTCGTCGCCGTAGCCGTCCGGCAGTACGCCGCTGCCGGTGGAAACGCAGTCCGTGTGGGCCATGACATTGTAGGCCGTGGCGCGGTCGCTGACGGACACTACCCGGTCAAACTCCGCGCCGGTGCCCACCACCGCCTCCTCGGCGAAGTGGTAGTTGCTGTCCGACTGGGTAAATACCGCGTAGGGGTAGGCATACAGCTGCTCCAGCCGCACGGCGCGTTCGCCGGACAGGGGGTGGCCCTTCCGCAGAAACACCCGGGGGCGGATGTCCACCAAAGGCTGGAACGTCAGGTTCTTCTCCCGCAGGATACGGCCGATGAAATGCTCTGTCATGTCCGACACGAAGATGATGCCGACGGCGCTGCGCCGCGCCGTCACCTCGTCGATGACCGCTGCCATCTCCATCTCCTTGAAGCTCACCTGGATATGCGGCTCGTCCAGCAGGTGCAGGAACTCCACGAATGCCTTGGCGCAGAAGGGATAGCGCTGTGATGCCACCGACAGGGATACCCGGTCGGCAGCCCGGCGCTCACTGTAATAGCGCTCCAGCTTCCGGCTGCGCTCCACCAGCGGTGCGATCTGCGCCGTCAGCTCCCGGCCCTCCTCCGTCAGCGTCACGCCCCGGTTGGTCCGCAGAAAGATGGTCACGCCCAGCTCCCGTTCCACCTCGGCGATGGCCGCCGACAGGGCCGACTGAGACAGAAACAGGTTCCGCGCCGCCCGGTTCATGGACCCGCAGCGGTCCACCTCCAATATGTAGCTCATTTGCAGCAATGTCATCGCGCCGCGCCCCTTTCCCACCGTTTCTTGCCTTTACTATACCAAAAACCGCGCCCCCTGTAAATAGAATTGACAGATATACGGCCCATCGTGTATAATCGCCGGTGATATACCGTATATATTGCTCTATATAGGAGGCGTACTATGAAACGAGTTATCACCGTCCTGTTGGCGGTCCTGCTGGTCCTGTCACTGGCGGCCTGCGGCAGCGGGGTCGAGACAAAGAAGCTGGCGGGCACCTGGACGTGTACGATCGATGTGACTGACCGCATGAACGCGGCGGCGGAGCAGGCACTGGGCCTGTCCGCGGCGGACGGCGCGGCGAAGATGCCGCTGCAGCTGGTCCTCACCGTGACCGAGGACGGCGCCTATACCCTCCGCTACGACAGCGACGCCGCCCGCACGGCGTTGGATGCCTATGCCGCGGCGCTGCACCCGGCGGCGGTGGAGAGCGTCTATGCCGCCGCGGAGGAGCAGGGCCTCTCCCGTGAGGAATACGACGCGGCCATGGAGAAGGCCGGCATCACCATGGACGATATGGTGGCGGCCATTTTCGCCGGGGTGGACGAGGAGGAACTGCTCTCCCTGCTCACCGGCCGCAGCGCCGCGCTCACCGGCTATTGCAGGGCGGAGAGCGGACAGCTGTACCTGGCGGATACCGCCGCCGAACTGGCCGAGACGGCGGACTGCCTGAGCTATACCCTTTCCGATGGGACCATGACCTGGACCGACGCGCAGGGCGAGCTCAGCAGCCAGCTGACGGAACAGGAGCAGGAGCTGCTCCGCGTGCCCCTGACTTGGACAAAACAGGAGGAGAGTAAATAAAAAAGAGCGCCCGCAGGGCGCTCTTTTCCTTTGCCTCATGTCTCAAAAATCCAGCTCCGTGCGGGTGCAGACCTCCTTGATCTTGGCCTGCAGGCGTTTCAGATCCTCGAAAGTCTCCGGTTTTTTCCGGGGGTCCCGCAGCAGGGCGGCGGGGTGATACAGCGCCATCATCAGGCAGCCGTCCTTCTCAAAGAACTGGCCGTGCTCCTGGCTGATCTTAAAGTCCGGGCGGATGATCTCCATGGCGCTGACACGGCCCAGACACACGATGATCTTGGGCTGCATCAATGCCCGCTGCCGCTGGAGGTAGCCCTTGCAGGCGTCCTTCTCCGTGTTCATGGGATCCCGGTTCTCCGGCGGGCGGCACTTAACGGAGTTGGTGATATACAGGCGGCTGCGGTCCAGCCCGATCATCTTCAGCATATCGTCCAGCAGCTTGCCGCCCCGGCCCACGAAGGGCTCGCCCTGCTTGTCCTCGTTAGCGCCGGGGGCTTCGCCGATGATCATGATCTCCGCATCCTCCCGGCCCACGCCGAAGACCACGTTGGTGCGCGTTTCCGCCAGTGTACAGGCGTGACAGTGCAGACATTCCTGCCGCAGGGCTTCCCACTCGGTCATAGTCGTTTCTCCTTTATCTCTCCGCGAACGGGCTTACTTTTCCAATCTGGACAGCAGCCACGCTTCAATGTTCTTCGTAATATCCGCAGTGTATGCCTTTTCGTTGAGTATCTCATGCCGCAGGCCCGGATACAGCTTTAGTGTGCAGTCCCGCATACCGGCAGCCCGGAAGGCGTCATAGGTCTGGCGCACGCCCTTGCCGCAATTGCCCACCGGGTCCTTGTCACCAGCTACGAACAGCACCGGCATTTCCCTGTCCATCTGCCGCAGATGGCTCTGCCGCTGGTTGAAGCGTATGCCGTGCAGCATCTGGCGGAACAGGCCCACCGTGGCGTCCGCGCCGCAGAGGGGGTCGGCGATGTAGTCGTCCACGTTGCTCTCGTCGGCGGAGAGCCAGTCCACCTTCGTGCGGTTGGGGGCGAACAGCTTGTTGTAGCTGCCGAAGGCCAACTCCGTCACCAGCTCGCTGGTGGCGTTCTCGCCGCTGACGGCGGCGATGGCATTGGCCAGCGCCAGCCCGCCGGTGATGGCTGCCCGGGGCTGCCAGCCGGTGCCCATGATGACCGCCGCCTTCACCGTGCCGGGATAGCGGATCAGGTATGTCCGGGTCAGGAAGGAGCCCATGCTGTGGCCCATGATGCACAGCGGCACATCAGGATAGCGCTGCTTCAGCCGTTGATGCAGCACGTAGATGTCATCCACTACCGTGTTCCAGGTGTTGCCGTCGCCGAAATAGACGGGGGTGCCGCCCTCCGGCAGCGACTTGCCGTGGCCCAGGTGGTCGTGCCCGGCCACGACGATGCCCTGTTCGTTCAGCGCCCGGGCAAAGCCGTCGTACCGGGCGATATGCTCGGCCACGCCGTGACAGATCTGCAGTACAGCGCGGACGGCCACGCCCTCCGGCTCCCACAGCATCCCGTGGAGCTGGGTCTTGCCGTCGCTGGACAGAAACGTGAATTCACTCAAATTTGTCATGGTGTATCCGCTCCTTTCATGGTATAATTCTTATCATCATACAGTGTACCACAAAAATCCGGAAATGAAAAGAGGGTTCGCCATGTCGCAGTACATATTGGCACTGGACCAGGGTACCACCAGCTCCCGTGCTATCGCCTTTGACCGGTCGGGAAATATCGCCGCCCTAAGCCAGCAGTCCCTGCCCCAGCACTATCCCCAGGCGGGGTGGGTGGAGCACGACCCCCTGGAGATATGGGACACCCAGCGCCGCGCCGCGGCGGAGGTCATCGCCCGGCTGCCGGAGGGCAGCGTGGCAGGCATCGGCGTCACCAACCAACGGGAGACGACAATCCTCTGGGATAAGGCCACCGGTGAACCGGTGTACAACGCCATCGTCTGGCAGTGCCGCCGGACGGCGGAGCTGTGTGAGGAGCTGAAGCGCCGGGGGCTGGAGGAGCGCATCCGCTCGGCCACGGGGCTGCTGATCGACGCCTACTTCTCCGGCAGCAAGATCCGCTGGATACTGGACAATGTGCCCGGCGTCCGCCGCCGGGCCGAACGGGGCGAGGTGCTGTTCGGTACCGTGGAGAGCTGGTTGATCTGGAAGCTCACCGGCCGGCATGTCACCGACTACGCCAACGCCAGCCGCACCATGCTTTTTGATATCCACCGCCTGGCCTGGGATGAGGAGCTGTGCGGCATTCTGGGGGTCCCTACGGCCATGCTGCCGCAGCCCGTGCCCAACAGCGCCGTCTACGGCACGGTGCAGCCCGGTATCCCGGGGCTGGAGTCCCTGGCGGGCGTCCCGGTCTGCGGCGCGGCGGGCGATCAGCAGTCCGCCCTGTTCGGGCAGACCTGCTTCGCCCCCGGCGAAGCCAAGAACACCTACGGCACCGGCTGCTTCACCCTGATGAACGTGGGCGAAAAGCCTGTGCGCTCCCGCGCCGGACTGTTGACCTCCGTGGCCTGGCAGGTGGACGGAAAGACCACCTATGCCCTGGAGGGCAGTGTGTTCAACGCCGGCAGCACCATCCAGTGGCTGCGGGATGAGCTGGGTATCATTTCCTCGGCGCCGGAGATCGACGTGCTGGCCGCCACAGTGCCGGACAGCGGCGGCGTGGTGGTGGTACCGGCCTTCACGGGCCTGGGTGCGCCTTACTGGGATATGTACGCCCGGGGCGCGATCCTGGGCGTCACCCGGGGCACAGGACGGGCGCACATCGCCCGGGCGGTGCTCAGCTGTATCGCTGCCCAGGTCACAGACCTGATGCTGGCCATGCGCCAGGATGCCGGCTGCGATATTGCCCTTCTGCGGGCGGACGGCGGGGCCAGTGTTTCTGATGTGCTGCTGCAAATGCAGGCAGATCTGCTGCGTATCCCTGTGGATCGGCCGGAGATGGTGGAGACCACCGCCTTCGGCGCGGCGGCGCTGGCGGGGCTGAGCTGCGGCTTCTGGCGGGATATGGACGAGATCGCCGCCCTGCGCCGCAGCCAGAGGATGTTCCTGCCGGAGCGCCCACAGGCGGACTGCGACGCCTATTACCGTCTGTGGAAACGGGCTGTTTCCCGGGCCGCTGACTGGATAGAGCATTAAGTAAACAGTGTGTAAATTTCGCCATATAGCGCTTGCAACCGCTGAAAAAACGCGCTATACTGGCGTCAACAGGAATATATGCCGTGCACTGTCCCGCGTGTGTACGCGGCGGGAGAGCCGGGAGATATGGAAAGGAGCTATTATCTATGGGTATTCTCAATGACATCAGCAAGAAGGCGCAGGAGTACGCCGGCATCGCCGTGGACAAGGCCAAGGACCTGGCCGAAGTGGCCGCGGACAAGGCCCAGACCCTCAGTGACACCGCCAAGACCAATATGGCTATTATGAACGAGCAGCGCGAGCTGGAGAAGAACTACCGCGCCATCGGCGAGTGGTTCGTGGCGGAGCACCAGAGCGACGTCCCCGACGCCGTCAAGGACGTGGTGGCTGCCGTCAACGCCAGCAAGGAGCGTATCGCCCAGCTGGAGGCCAGCAAGCCCCAGAAGGACGAGCCGGCGGTGGACGAGTCCGAGGTGACCTTCAAGGTCTGCCCCGTCTGCGGCGCCGCCAGCGACAGCAAGTTCTGCCCTCACTGCGGCGCGCCTATGGGTGAGTAAAATACAGAAAAAAGAGGACCGCCGCCGGCGGTCCTCTTTTGCAAGCGCTTCATAAAAAGGAAGGCCCGCGAGGGCCTTCCTTTTACTTTTCGTTGGGCATCTTCCAGCCGTTGTGGTCGGTGTGCAGCAGATGGTGGGACTTTTCGCCCAGCGGAGCTTTCAGGAATTCCCGGTACAGCGCCTGCACGTCCTTGTTCCGGTGGGAGAACCGCACCTTGGCACTCTTGTCGATGCTCCACAGGATATCGCCGCGATATGCCGCCAGCTCCTGCCCGTCGTGTATGGGCTGCCCGCCGCCGCCGGCGCACCCGCCGGGACAGGCCATCACCTCAACGAAGTCGTAATCCACATCGCCCTCGTCGATGGCGTGCATCAGCTTACGGGTGTTGCCCAGTCCGCTGACCACTGCCACGCGGACGTTGCCCGCGCCGGGGATGGTGAATACGGCCTCCTTCCAGCTGTCCATACCGCGTACGGCGGAGAAGGCGTCCGGCTTCGGTTCCTTGCCGGTAATGAGATAGTACGCGCTCCGCAGAGCCGCGTCCATCACGCCGCCGGTGGCGCCAAAGACCACCGCCGCGCCGGTGCCGGTACCCAGCGGACTGTCAAAGGGTGTTTCCGGCAGCACCGCGGGATTGATCTGTTCGCCCCGCAGCATCCGCACGATCTCGCGGGTGGTCAGCACCACGTCCACGTCCGGGTCGCCCTGCTCGTCCTTCATGGTGGGCAGCGCACACTCCGCCTTCTTGGCGGTGCAGGGCATGATGGACACCACAAACAGCTTCTTGGGGTCCACGCCGATCTTCTGGGCAAAGTAACTCTTGGCGACGGCACCGAACATCTGCTGGGGGCTCTTGGCGGTGGACAGGTTTTCCGTATATGACGGGAATTGTCCCTTCAGGAACCGCACCCAGCCGGGACAGCAGCTGGTGAACATGGGCCAGTGGTATTTGTTCCGGTGGGTAAAGCGCTCGATGAACTCACTGCCCTCCTCCATGATGGTCAGGTCGGCGGCGAAGTCTGTGTCGAATACATAGTCGAAGCCCATGGTCTTCAGCGCCGTCACCATGCGCTCCGCTGTGGCAAACTTGGGGTCCAGATGATAAAACTCCGCCCAGGCCGCCCGCACCGCCGGTGCGACCTGCACCACGGTGATCCGGTCCTTGTTCGCCAGCGCGTCGAACACCTTGCCGGTGTCGTCGTGCTCCTGCAGACCGCCCACGGGACAGTGGGTGATGCACTGGCCGCAGAAGGTGCAGTCGCTCTCGCCCAGGGTCCTGGTGTGGGCCACGCCCACGGTGGTACGAGTACCGGTGCCCATCAGGTCCCAGATGCCCATGCCCTGGATCTTTTCGCATACCTGGATGCACCGCATACACTTCACGCAGCGGTTTTCGATACGCACCACCGGATTGGAGTAGTCCGTGGGGATGTTCTTCAGGTCGTCGATATAGTGGTCGCCCAGCAGGTTATAGTCGTTGGTCAGCTGCTGGAGCTTGCAGTTGCCACTGCGGGTGCACTTGGTGCACTTCGTCTCATGCTGGCTCAGCAGCAGCCGCAGATTGACTCGCCGGGCCTCGCGGACGCGGGGCGAGCTGGTGTACACCACCATGCCCTCGCTAACAGCGCTGTCGCAGGAGGGCACCAGCCGTGCATAGCCCTCCACCTCCACCATGCAGATGCGGCACGCGCCGATCTCGTTGATGTCTTTCAGATAGCACAGGGTGGGGATGCTGATCCGCAGGGTCTGGGCCGCCTCCAGAATGGTGGTGCCCTCCGGCACCGATACGGTCCGCCCGTCGATGGTCAGAGTTACCATTTCTCATTCCTCCCTCCCCGGAAAATGCCGTAGCCGTAGTGATCGCACCGCAGGCAGCGGGACGCCTCGGTCCGCGCGCCCTCCTCGGTGAGCCCACACTCGATATCCTCAAAGTCGCACCGGCGCTCGCAGGCCTCGCGCTCTGTGGTGTTTATTCGGCCGTGGGGCGCGCGGTTGTTCAGCCGCGGTGCTGGGATGTCCAGCTCCACCTTGATCTCATGCCGGAAGCCCAGGTGCTCGTCGATGTTGGCTGCCGCCACCTTGCCGGCGGCAATGGCGCGGATAGCGGTGGCCGGCCCGGTGACGCAGTCACCACCGGCGAATACGTTATCCATGTCGCCCACTTGGCCAGACAGTCCCGCTACGAACGTGCCGCGCTTGATGGGTACGCCCGCCTGCTCGAAGCCCTGGATCTCGATGCCCTGGCCGATGGCCACCACGATGATATCCGCCGGGATGCGCACCTCCGGCAGGTCGGCCTTGTTGGGCCGGGGCCGCCCGGACTTATCCGCCTCGCCGATGATCTGGGGCTGCACCCACAGCGCGGCGGCATTGCCGTCCTCGTCGGCCTCGATGTGGGAGGGGGCCATCAGGGCGGCAATCTCCGCGCCCTCGGCCATAGCGCCCGTTACCTCATCCGGCAGAGCGGTCATGTCCTCGATGCGGCGGCGGTACACGCACGTCACCTTTTCCGCCCCTAGGCGGATAGAACTGCGGGTCACGTCCATAGCCACGTTGCCGCCGCCGATGACCACCACCCGCTTGCCGGTGAAGTCCGGCATCACGTCGTCACCTATGGAGCGCAGCATCTCCACCGCGGACATCACGTTCTTGCTGTCCTCGCCGGGGATGCCCACTTTCTTGTCCTGATGGGCGCCGATGGCGATATACAGGCAGTCGTATTCCTTTTGCAGCTCCTCCACCCACAGGTCGACGCCCACGGTGACGTCTGTGTGCGCCTCGATGCCCAGCGACAGGATGGACTCGATCTCCGCGTCCAGCAGGTGCCGGGGGAAGCGATAGCTGGGGATGCCGTAGCGCAGCATGCCGCCCAGCTTGTGCCGCTCCTCAAATACCGTGACCTTGTGACCCATCAGGGCCAGGTAATAGGCGCAGCTGAGTCCGCTGGGGCCGCCACCGATGACCGCCACCTTCTTGCCGGTGGAGGCTGCGCAGGCGGGCTGCGGCACGTCTCCGGCAGTGTCCACGGCGTAGCGCTTCAGGCCGCGGATATTGATGGCGTCATCGATCATATTCCGGCGGCACCGCGCCTCGCAGGGGTGCTCGCAGATATAGGCGCAGGCCACAGGGAAGGGGTTGTCCTTACGGATCAGCCGCACCGCATCGGCGCAGCGTCCCTCGCCTATCAGGGCCATATAGCCGGGTACGTCCACACCGGCGGGACACAGGGCCACGCAGGGCACCGGCAGCTGCAAGCCCGCCAGACAGCGGTGGTGCAGGATGTGTTCCTCGTAGTCATCCCGGAAGCCCTCCAGCCCGTCCAGCACCAGTCGGGCGGCGTCGCGCCCGATGGCGCAGTCGGCGGTGTTCACCACGGTCCGCGCCGTTTTCTCGATAATGGCCAGGGTGCCCATGTCGGCGGTGCCGTCCAGCACGGTGGCGATGAGCTTGCTCAGCTGCCCCAGACCGATACGGCAGGGCACGCACTTGCCGCAGGACTGGGCGTGGCACAGCTGCAAAAACGACAGGGACATATCCACCGGACAGAGGCCCGGAGGACTGGCGGCGATGCGGCGCTCCACGTCCCGGTAGAGATTATCCACCACGGTCTGGGCGCGGCTTGGGTTCTTGATGTCGAGTCTGCTCAAGGGGGTCACTCCTTCCGTCTGCACTGCGCGGAAGCGTGTCCGCGCGGCGCTTGGAAATTATAAGTTAAACAAAAGAATGACACAAAATCCACCAAAAGTCAACATAAGAAAAAAGATTGTTTTCATAAGAGGAAATTATCGTAAATTGCCTGGTTTTTAACGTTATTTGTGCAGCAAACGGTCCAATTTGATTGGCTGTTTTTTCCTAAAACGAAAAAATCCCCGGCACACTGTGCCGGGGATGAGAGAGGGTGGCTGTCACATACGGCTGTGCCGCAAGTACCGGTAGTCGCTCTTGATGATGTTGCGGAAGAAGGGCACGCACAGCACCGTATCCGCCGCGATCCACGCCATGGGGTCGGCGGCGCAGAGGGCGTAGAAGGCCATGGCCGGTGCATCGGCGCTGACGGCGCCGCCGGCAAACAGCCCCGGCAGCACCAGACACACGGTGATACGCGCCACCAGCTCTGCCGCGCCTGCGCCCAGCACGAAGCCGCTGCGCCCAATGCCCTGCACGCAGTTGCGCACCACAAAGACGAAGCCCAGAAACAGGTACATGGAGAAGTCCACATACAGCAGCGAGTTGCCGTAGCGCACCGCGTCCGGCGTCACCTTGTCGGCGCTGAGGAACACATGGTAGCAGAAGTCGCCCCTTGTCAGCAGCAGACCCGTGCCCGCCGCCAGAATCGCCAGAATGGACACCATGCCCAGCGCTTGCAGCGTGCCCCGGCGAATGCGGTCGTACTGACCTGCGCCCAGATTCTGCGCCGTGAAGCTGGTCATGGCGCCGCCCAGCGCGTTCATGGGCGTGGCCACCAGATTGAACAGCCGGTTGGCCGCGCCAAAGCCGTTCTGCGCCGCGTTGGACACCATCACGCCGTCCCGCATGTCGAACTTCACCACGCCGCCCTGCATGACGATGATGCCCACCGCCAGCACGGAGAACTGCAGGCCAAGGGGAATGCCGCGGACCAGGTGCCGCTTCACGTCCATGAGGGTGATGCGCCAGTCCTCCCGGTGCAGACGCAGCACCGGATAGCGCACAAAGGCGTAGATAAAGCAGCCGATGGTGCTGACCAGCTGCGCCAGCACCGTGGCGCCGGCCGCACCGGCCACGCCCCAGCGGAAGGACAGGATGAACAGCAGGTCCAGCCCCACGTTCAGCACCGTGGAGAACAGCAGGAACAGCAGCGGTGTCACGGAATCGCCCATGGCGCGCAGGAAGGAGCAGATGAAGTTGTAAAACAGCTGCGCGCCGATACCGGCGAAGATGATGGCGCAGTAGGTGTACGCCGCGGTGTATACCTCGTGGTTGTCCGGCGTCACGTTGATCCACGCCAGCATGGGATCCAGCAGCACCAGCGCCAGGGCCGTCAGTGCCACCGTCAGCGCCGCCGACAGAAGGATCTGCGTGGCCAGAGAGCGGCGCACGCCCCGTTCGTCGTGCATGCCCACATAGTAGGACGTGATGACGCAGAAGCCCGCGCTGACGCCGAAGGCGAACTGCAAAAAGATGAACACCAGAGAATTGGTATCGTTGACGCCGGCCACCTCGGCGGCGGTAAGCGTCTGACCAACGATGGCCGCGTCGCTGATGGAGTACACCTGCTGCAAAAGGTAGGACAGGATCACCGGCAGAGAAAACAGGAGGATCACCTTCCAGCACGGCCCCTGGGTCAAGTCGATGGGCTCCCTTCTTTTATGTGCTGTTTTCACAGAAATCGCTCCCTTCTTTTGTGTAGTATAGACAATTATCTCTCTCAGAGCGCCGATTATAATACCTTGCGGCGCCGTTGTCAAGAGCTCTTTTATAAAAAATCCGTCCACCGGTCATTCCCGGTACCGCGCTGCCGTTCTTCACGCATTTTGCGGCGCATTTCCGCTTTCCGCCAGTGGATACAGCCGGTATTTCGTTGCACTTTCTGTCACTTTGTGGTAAGATACCATTGACACAAATGAAACGGGGAGGTCACTTGATATGAGATCCGATGGCACAAAAAAGTCACCTGTGCGTATGCTTGTCTACCTGCTGCTTCTCGCGGCGGTGGTGGCCCTGGGCTATTTCACCGACATCGTTGACTTCACGGAGCTGAAGACTGTTTTTTCTCTGAAGCTCACCGCCCTGCTGAAGCTGGCTGTCATGGTCCTGCTGGTGCTGCTGGTGTCCAACCTGGTCATCTTCATTCTGCACGGTATCAAGCCCCGCACCCACCGCGGCGGGTCTGTGCTGTCGCTGCTGAGCAGCCTGGTCAAATATGTGGCCGGCATCATCATCGTCTGCCAGAGTCTGTCCCTGCTGGGCGTTAACGTGGGCACCATCATCGCCAGCGTCGGCGTGCTGGCCCTGGTGGTCGGCTTCAGCGCCGAGAGTCTCATCGCTGACGTGGTCATCGGCGCCTTCATGCTGCTGGAGAACCAGTACAACGTGGGCGACATCGTGGAGGTCAACGGTTTCCGGGGCGTGGTCACCAAGATCGGAATCCGCACCACCTCCATCACCGACGGCGGCGGCAATGTGAAGATCATCAACAACTCGGAGATGAAGAATATCCTCAACCGTTCCGATAACAACTCCTGGTCTGTCAGCGATATCTCCATCCCCTATGAGACAGACCTGGAGAAGCTGGAGGCGCAGCTGCCCGCCCTGCTGGAGGAGATTTTCCGCGCCCGGGGCGACGTGATGCTGGATGTGCCCCAGTACCTGGGCGTTCAGACGCTGGACGCCTCCGGCATCGTCCTGCGCTTCTGGGTGAAGGTGGCGGAGAAGAACATCTACGCCGGCGCCCGCGCCCTGAACCGTGAGCTGCTGCTGGGCTTCCGCCGTCTGGGTGTGGAGTGCCCCTTCCCTCAGATGGACGTACACATGAAATAAGTCATGGAAGAGAAGAACAAGGAGTTCACCCTGGCGCAGGAGCACGCCGCCCCTCCACCGGAGTGCGCTGCCCTCCCGCCGGAGGTCCTGCCGCCGGACACCGTCCTTCCCGGCGAGGCCTCCGCCGCGGAAAGTGCCGCCGCGCTGAAAAAGAAGGCCGCCAAGTGGAAAAAGATCGCCATTATGCTGGTGGGCCTGTCGGCCATGACGGCGGTGGCCGTCACCGGCGGCGGCACAGCGGAGGACCCCATCCCCGCAACGCCGGACACCCCGCCGGTCCAGCAGGAGCCGTATGTTCCGCCGAAACCGGAGCCGGAGCCCCTCACCGGTGTTCTGCACTATACCATATACAACGATACCTTCGACGACAGCGGCGTGCCCCTGATCCTGGCCGAGGGTACCGTGGACATGGCCGCGCTGTCCGATACGCCCCTGGCGCTGCCCCAGCCGGAGACGCCGTCCGATGGCAGCTATGCGTTCCTGGGCTGGGTGGGCGGTATGACACCGCCGGCGGAAAGGTCTGGACGACGGTGCCGGACCCCCTGACGGCGGACTTCGCGGCGTCCATCAGACCCGGAGATACAGGGGAGAGGTCGATCGTGCTCCGCGCCGCCTGGCGGCTGACGGAGCAGAGCCGCTACCCCTGGTCCCTGACGCTGGACGACGGCGTCAATGCCGTCACCTATGAGGCGGCGGTGCCTATGGCCTCCGGCGGCGACGTGTACCTGTGCGCCTACCCGCAGCCCACCCGCGACGGCTATCGCTTCACCGGCTGGCTGGACGCGGCAGGGGAGAGGGTGGAGCTTCTGCCCGCCTCCGCCTTCTTTGCCAAAACCGCCGACGGCGATACCGACTGGCGCACCACCGTCCCTGTCACCCTCACCGCGGAATGGGAGAAAGCATAGCAAAAAAAGAACAGTCCCTTTAGGCCGCCTGGCATAAGAAAACATACGCCGCAAAAGGCGCGTTTCGCGCAGCCCCATCGTTGCGCCGCCTTGACAGACATCCAGTATGCCTGCGGCGGCGCGCCTCGGCTCTGCACAAAACGCGCTCTTTTTCGGTGCGAAGCAGTTTTGCCAAAGTAAATTCGAACTGAAATTGGCTGCAAAAACGCCCGCATGCTGACGCATGTGGGCGTTTTTCGGTCGATTTCAGCCGGATAGACACAGGCAAAACCGTGTGTTTTCTTGTGTCAGGCGGCCTTTCGACTGTTCTTTTTTGATTCTTCTTAGTACGCCACGCCCCAGTAGATGTCGGTGGTGCATTCCTTGCCGCACACCACGCACTTGCCGGTGGTGCCGGACTGCTTCAGCGGCATGCAGCGGCTGGACACGCCGGCCTTCTCCTTCATGGCCAGCTCGCACTCCAGGCTGCCGCACCACTTGGTACGGGCAAAGCCGCCCTTGCCCTGGGCCATCTCCTTGACCTCCTCCCAGGAGGTCATATCGAAGGTGTTGTCCTCCAGGTTCTTCTCCGCCATGGCGTACAGGTTGTCGTGCACATCCTGCAGCAGCTGCTGCACGGCGCTCTCCAGCTCCGTCAGGGGGACGAAGGTCTTTTCACCGGTGTCGCGGCGGGCGATGCAGCACTGACCCTTCTCCATGTCCTTGGGGCCGATCTCCACACGCAGGGGCACGCCCTTCATCTCGTACTGGGCGAACTTCCAGCCGGCGGACTGGTCGCTGTCGTCCATGCTGACGCGGATACCGGCGGCGGTCAGACGGTCGCGCAGACCGGCGGCGGCCTCCAGCACGCCCTCCTTGTGCTGGGCGATGGGGATCACCACCACCTGGGTGGGAGCGATCACCGGGGGCAGCACCAGACCGTGGTTGTCGCTGTGGGTCATAATGATGGCGCCGATCAGGCGGGTGGACGCGCCCCAGCTGGTCTGGAAGGGATATTGCAGGGTATTGTCCCGGCCGGTGAACGTCACGTCATAGGCGCGGGAGAATTTGTCGCCGAAGAAGTGGCTGGTGCCGGACTGCAGGGCCTTGTGGTCCTTCATCATGCACTCGATGGTATAGGTGGCCTCGGCACCGGCGAATTTCTCCTTGTCGGTCTTGCGGCCCTTCACCACGGGCATGGCCAGCGCGTTTTTGCACACGTCGGCGTAGCAGTTCAGCTGCTGCTCCGTCTCGGCCTCGGCCTCGGCGGCCGTCTCGTGGATGGTGTGACCCTCCTGCCACCAGAACTCGCGGCTCCGCAGGAACGGGCGGGTGGTCTTCTCCCAGCGGATGACGGAGCACCACTGGTTGTACAGCATGGGCAGCTCACGGTAGCTGTGCAGCACATGGCTCCAGTGGTCGCAGAACATAGTCTCGGACGTGGGGCGGAAGGCCAGACGCTCCTCCAGCTGTTCGCTGCCGCCATGGGTGACCCAGGCCACCTCCGGGGCGAAGCCGGCCACCAGCTCGCCCTCTTTTTTCAGCAGGCTCTCGGGGATGAGTACCGGCATGGCCACATTCACGTGGCCGGTCTTCTTGAACTCCGCGTCCATGTACTTCTGGATATTCTCCCAAATGGCATAGCCGTAAGGTCGAAGGATCAGAAAGCCCTTGACGCTGGCGTAGTCCACCAGCTCCGCCTTCAGGCAGATATCCGTATACCACTTGGCGAAATCCTCCTCCATGGGGGTGATCGCCTCTACATTTCTCTGATCCTTAGCCATAGCTTTATACCATTCCTTTGTTAGTATATAGGGTGTGTGCCAACTTCACATTTTACCCGCCGCCATGTGACTTGTCAAGTTGCCGCCGCAAAAAGGCCGCAAAAAAGCGCCCCGCAGGGCGCTTTTTCAGCGATCCCGGCCCAGCCGCCTGTCGCGGCGCCGGCCAACGATGACATACACGAACACATAGGCGATGGCGCCGGTCAGCAGTCCGGCCAGCACATCGATGGCCGCGTGCTGCTTGACGAACACGGTGGCCGCCATGATGAGGATAGCGTACAGCGTCACGCCCCAGCGCCAGCCGGGCTTCCGCAGTCCCGGCGTGTGCCACACCGCCGCCACAGCCGCCATGCAGCCCAGAATATGCACGCTGGGGAAGACGTTGGTGTTGGTGTCGATGGAATAGGTGTACTCCACCAGCCAGGTGGCGGCATTGTGGTGCGCCATCACCGCCGGACGCAGATCCTGCCCGTTGGGCACCAGAATGCAGAACACCACCGCTGTGGTGAACGTCACCATGATGAACCACATATACCGGCGGAAGCCCTCGGCGTCCTTCAGGATCAGATAGACGCCCAGCACCACCAGCAGCGGGCTCCAGGACACATAGGGGAAGATGAACCACTCGCAGAAGGGGATATAGGTGTCCAGCACCGTCTGTGTGGCCCAGTAGTTATCGGTAATAAAGTGCTCGATGGTAAAAAACATCGCCAGATAGACCGGCAGATACGCGCCCCACCAGGCGTGGGGATGGGTCTTGAAGAATTGCTTGATCGCCTGCATACGATCCCTCCGACAGACTTGATGATTTCGTATCCCGTATTGTACCAGAACCGCCCCGGAAAAGGCAACCCCCGCCCCGCAAATATCACAGAATTTTTACAACTCAGACAAACCGCCGCAGGTGTTGAACGGACTGGACAAACCGGGGCGGCGTATAGTATACTGTCTCCAATACAGACACAGGAGGAACTGCCATGCAGATCATCAAGCGGGAGGAGCTTCCCGAACAGCGCCAGGTGCGCCTGACTATCGCCGTGGACAAGGACACCTGGCAGGCGTCCCTGGCCAAATGCTACCAGGGCGTCAAGTCCGTCTGCCCCGTGGCCGGCGAGCCTACCCGTGAAAACCTGGAACAGGCCTACGGCCCCGAGTTTTTGTACCAGGAGGCCGTCAACGACACCTATCCCCAGGCGCTGGTGGAGGCCATCAGCCAGAGCGATATCCAGATCGCCGGGACCCCCACCCTGTCGGTGGAGACCATCGGCCCAGACGGCTATACCTTCGCCGCCGTCATCGATCTGTACCCGGAGGTGGAGCTGGGACAGTACAAGGGCCTGTCCGCCGTCTACCCCCAGGTGGAGCTGAGCAATGACGATACCGAGGCCGCCCTGGACGAGTACGCCCGGGCCAACCCCGAGGTGCAGCATCCGGAAAGAGCCGCCATGGGCGACGAGGTGACGCTGGACTTCGAGGGCTTTGTGGACGGCGTGCCCTTTGAGGGCGGCAAGGGCGAGCAGTATCCCCTGCTGCTGGGCAGCGGCTACTTCATTCCCGGCTTTGAGGAGCAGGTGGCCGGCGCCGCCGTGGGCGAGGAGCGCGACGTAAAGGTCACCTTCCCCACGGAGTACGTCCCGGAGCTGGCCGGCAAGGACGCGGTGTTCCATATCAAGGTCCACCAGATCACCCGGCGGGCCATGCCGGAGTGGAACGATGATTTCGCCCGCCGGCAGGGCTTTGCCGATGTCTCTGCCCTACGCCGGGCCGTCATGGAGACGGCGGTGCAGAAAAAGCAGGCCCAGGCGGCGGAGCAGTTCGCCAATGACCTGATCCGCCAGGTGACGGAGGCCATGACCGTTACCATTCCCGCCGCCATGGTGGAGAACCAGCTGGACGGGCTGATCAACGAGCTGCGCGGCCACCTGCAGGCCCAGGGCGTGTCCCTGGAGCAGTATCTGGAGATGGGGAACACCACGATGGAGCAGCTGCGTGACCACGCCCGCGAGCAGGCCGCCGCGGCGGCGCGCTATGAGCTGGCCATGACCGAGATCGCACGCCGGGAGGGAATCGACATTTCCGAGGCCGACGTGGACGCCAAGTATGCCGAGCTGTCCAAACAGTACGGCCTGTCCGTGGAGCTGCTGCGCCAGCAGCTGCCGCCCCTGCGCCTGCGCCACGATCTGAAGCTGGCCGCCGCCCAGGCGGTGGTGGTGGACTCCGCCAAACGCAAATGACCGTCCCGCGGGCAGCAGCCTGCCCGCGTAGCGATCAATGAAAAGCAAGGGAAGGCCCGTACGGGCCTTCTCTTTTTGTATATCGAAAACCACTCGCCCAGTGAGTGGTTTTCAGGATACAAAGGGCGGCGGACAGATACTGCCCGCCGCCAGATCGCTTTGTCGCTTATATGCCCTACCAGGGATAGAAGTAGATCACCGTGTCCGGCTCTAACTGAATGGGCAGATAGGAGCCGTGTTGTCCCTTGTCGACGGACAGATATCCGCTCCCGTTGGGGTCAGCGTTTGGGTCAGAAAAAACGGCAAGTAAGATATTAGGCGCAAAAGTACGGAAAAAGTCCTGATTTCGCAAGAAATCAGGACTTTCTGGTTGCGGAGGGAGGACTTGAACCTCCGACCTCCGGGTTATGAGAAATGCACCGTGAATTTCTTATAGTCCCATAGTGGCGCATATGATCCCAGGAAGTCAGTATTTTCAAGGGTTCGGAGGAATCTGTATTCGTCTTTGCTCCCATCCCGTACCATGAAATCTTACAGCGGTTGGTGTCAGCGTTGGTGTCAACTCCAAGTGAAGAGCCATGAGATGACCGATTTTGTTGGCCCAACCACGCAAGAAACGCACCTTTAGGTTTTTACCTCTAAGGGATTCGGTTCATTGGGGTTCAGACAAAACAAGAAATAAACCATCAGGCACATGAATCGTACCAACATCTAAATAGCGCAATGGCGCAGCATTATCGGCGAAACATCATTCCACATTCGGTAATGCTGCGCCGCTTTTGCTCTATGCCAATTATAACACACGGCTTCCCGCTAGGGAAGCGCATTTCAGGAGGTTTCTATGTCAGAATATACACTTGAGATCAAACAGATCGTAGACTATCCACGCTGCCGGATCTACCGACAGTTCGTACAAGCCTTGATAGCAGACCGGAGCATTCGCGTGAGCGGAGGCTCCGGTCTTTTTTATTTTGTCGTGCTATGCGCCTATGCCAACTTCCGCACCTCATACAAGCGCATTGATGGCATTAGTTACACCATCTACCCCGGCGAATGGATTATGTCTGTGGAGGAATTGTCCCGGTATTTCCGCACTCGCTTCCGCCGCCAGACCTTGGCCGCTTTGGAGGGACTGCAAAAGAAAGGGTTTATCAGTTTTCTCGTTCTCGGACATGGCAAGCTGGTCAAATTCAAGATTCGGGGCTGGCGGCGTCACAACACGATCCTTGACTACAACGCGCCTTGTCAGAAAGATACCGGCTTTTTCTTCTTCCCTGTCTCTACGGCCACAGAACTGGTCAGTGCCGGTCACTGCTCAGAGATGGACGCCGTACTGGATTTGTGGCTGAACACCGTCTATAACGATCCGCAGGTTCTCGGCTCAGACATCGGGCCGGTGGTCTATCTCCGCAACGGTACAGGCTGCCCGCTGGTCAGCTACGCGGAACTGGCATCCCGCTGGGGCGTCTCTAAGGCAACTGCCGGTCGATACCTCAAGCGCATGGCTGAACGGGGCTATCTGCAACTGACAACTTTCCCCGGTACGCACGGCACCACGATCTACCTCCAGAACTATCTCTCCACCATGTTCCAAATTTCTGACATCGTGGTGGATAAGGAGGAGATCGCCATGAGCCTTGGCATCAAGCTGGAGCTTCAGGAAGAAACCACCCTGACCACTGCGGCATCCAGCGGTTCAAATGAGGCCGGTAGCGTTTCAGAAATGAACCGCCATCGAATCGAGCGAAAGATGCGTGAAATCCTTGTAGCACAAGGGCTGCCTTGCGCTTCATGCCCTAAATCTAAATATATGTTATTACCATTATCCGACGACTGCGAGGTTACGATAGAAGGGGTGCCTCCGCTGCGCCGGTGGCTTCAACTGGTGGTCACCTGCGGTGACGCTCATGAAGTCTATCACTTTGAACTCAGATTGCACCCGACAGGGATGCGCGGCGATAAGGAGGTCGAACGATGAAAAAGACTGCACAGGAACACAAAGTGACCGAGAACCCCTTGTACCATGACACGTGGATGCTGTTGCGCAAGTACCGGGACGTGGTGTGGAGCCTGGAGCTGTCCGTGCAGCAGGTACGTCGGCAGTTCCAGATCGAGTATGGCAGCAGCATAGAGGAGTTTCTGGAATCCCTCTATGTGGCCGGCATCACCTTCGAGGGCTCGGCGATTGAGGATCATGCCCGCTGCATCGAGCGCAGCTACAAGATGTTGAAGCTGCTGGATACCTCCGTGGAGCTGCTGCGGACAAAGCACAAATACGGTGAGAGCTATTACTGGCTCCTGTACTACACCTACCTGTCACCGCAGCAGTTGGCGAACACGCAGGAGATCATCGACAAGCTGGAGCCGCACATTCGGGACATCAGCTACCGCACCTACTTCCGCAAGCGTCAGATGGCGATTGATGCCTTGAGCTCGGTGCTGTGGGGGTATTCTTCGAAGGAGAGCCTGGCACTGCTGGAAAAGTTTGTGCCGGAAGCAAATACATGACCCGATCTCCAATGGCACTCTCCCGCCACAACATTGGCACGGTTTTGCGATTTCGGCGTAAAACCAAGTGTGCTATACTGTGTATGCTCAAAACTATGCCAAGGCGATACGAGTAACACCATCTTTCGGGGTGGTGTTATTTTGTTTCCGGGTATTTGGGCAGTCCAAGAGGGGCGACTTTTAGAGAGTAGCCCCTCCACATTTTTTCTATCACAGGAGGTATCACGAGTGAAAAAACATGACCTGACCAAGACACATCTCCACAGGGCAAGTCCCGGCATGGCACTATACGCGGCCTTCGCGGGCGTGACCATGGCCGCAATGCTTTGCCAGCCTGTCTTTGCCGCCACCGTCTGGGAGAAGGCCAATGAGATCATGAAGGATGTCTATAACCAGATTCTTCTTATCTCCACCATTGCCGCCATTGTCACCGCGTCGGTGGCACTGCTGATGATGAACTTCTCCCGCAGCGGCCGCACTGTGGACGAGAGTCGCGCTTGGCTCAAGCGTATCATCATCACATGGGCAATCCTTAACGGTTTGGGCTTCATCATGTCCTATGTGACGCCCTTCTTCGCGGATGGCAGATGGAACGGATAACGCCAAGCTGCCCGGCTGAGAAAGGAGAAGTGCTATGGGCATATTAGATGGCATTGTAGAATGGATCGCGGAACAGGTCATGTACGGTCTTGACCTTATCAACACCTCTGTGCTGGGGGCTCTGGGCTGCGACATGACCACCTTCCTGCGCTACTTCCCTGCCGCGGAGACGATGTACAACATCTTCGTGGCACTGGCTATCGGCATGATCCTGCTGAACCTGATCTGGCAGCTATTCAAGAACTACGGCCTTATAGCAGGCGTAGAGGCAGAAGACCCGGTAAAACTGACAATCCGCTCCGTGCTGTTTATCCTGCTGGCCTATTTCGCAGATGAAATCGTGGAGCTGATACTGAAAATCGGCGGGACACCCTACGCGTGGATCATGTCGTCTGAGCTGCCCACACTGAACTTTGCCGACTTCAATTCGGTCATACTTACCATCCTTGGGGTCTGCGCCAACGGCGCGGTGGCTCTAATCGCCCTGATCCTCGTCCTTATATTGGCGTGGAACTATATCAAGCTGCTATTTGAGGCGGCGGAGCGTTATGTGCTCCTGGGCGTTCTGGTATTCACGGCGCCGGTGGCTTTTGCTACGGGCGCGGCGCAGGCTACCTCCAACATCTTCAAGGCGTGGTGCCGGATGTTCGGCGGCCAGATATTTCTACTGCTGATGAACGCATGGTGCCTTCGCCTGTTCATCACCATGGTGGGAACCTTCCTGGCAAACCCCTTATCCATATAGGAGACGATCATGAATCAAAAAACGAAATACATCACAGGGATCGTGTTGTCCGTACTGGCTATATGTGCGCTCACAATCCCTGCCTTTGCTCTGACGGAATCGGATGTGCAGTCTCAGGTCTCAGCTTCCGGTAAAGAAGGCGTGGCCGGAAACCTGTTCGTTTGGTTTCTGTGCGCAGTGGCATTTTTGAAGATCTCACAGAAGATCGACAGCTTCATGCAGGGCCTTGGCATCAATGTGGGCCATACAGGTGGCTCTATGCTGGCAGAAGCGATGCTGGCCGCGCGGAGCATCGCTGCCGCCCGTGGCGTCGCCGGACGAGGTCGAGGCGGTAATGCAGGGCGAGCCGGAAGCACCGGTGGCAGTGGCGGTGACAGCAATACCTTCCTGCAAGGCGGTCTGGCCGGTGTTGCCAATCGTAGCTTCTATAACGGCGCATACCGAAACGCCACCGGCACAGGCAGCGGCGGCGTTGGCGGCATGGCGTTCCGTGCCTCTATGACCAAGGGCGGCGATATTGCCAATAACGTTATCAGCCGGATTGCCACCGGCGGTGCGGGATCTGGGGATGTCATGTCCGGCAATATGGCGGCGGACGCTCTCAAGTCCTATATGGGCTATACGGCTCTTGGTGAAGGCGCGGCGGATATTCCGAACTTCTCCAATGTGGAGATCGGCGGTGGGCATATCACCGGCACGGAGACCTCTGAGGAAGAACCTGCCGGTCGTGCCTTTGCCATGTACAGCACTGAACAGTATATGGAGCCAAAACGGGAATACACCACCGTCACCACTGTGGACGGCGCAAAATGGTATAGGCAGTACGCACAGGACGTAGTGGAGAAAAAGCCCTATCAGAATCCGGATGGCGGCATTTCCTATCGTGAGAGCCTGATCCGGCGTCTGCCTGACCCGCCTCGCAGAAAGGACAAGACCTGATATGACCCAGCAAGAACGCAGCGGTCTAAACGAAGCCGCTGAGATCAGCGCACACGCTGCCGGCGCTGTGCGCGGCGCCATCAAAACCGGAAAAGCGGTAAGCGGCGCGGCAAAAGGTGCTGCTGCCGCAGGCCCTTACGGTGCGGCGGCAGCGGCACTCTGGACACATCGCAAGGCGGCTGCTGCCATCATTGCCGGGTTGCTGGTGCTTCCCATCTTGTTCATCATGCTGCTGCCTTCCCTGATCTTCGGCGGGTTGACCAAGGCAGGGGTTGAAGGAAGTCCAGACACACCGATTCTTACTGACAACGCCGCCATTGCGGAGAACATCAATCAGATCTCGCAGGCAATCAGCGACTTGCTGGAGGAAGGGCAGGAGGATGTTCGCGCCCGTATTGGCACGGATTTTACCGCTTCCGGCGCTGACCAGAAGGAGATCATCAATCCATACGAAAGCTCCCCGGCATACAATGCCAACCGCTTCATTGCCATGTACTGTGCCGCCAAAAATCAGGACTACGCATCTATCTCCCTCAAGGATATGGAGGATGTGATCCGTAAGGCCAAGGACGCCCTCTATACCTTCACGAGCACGGAGGAGTCTCGCACGACTACGGTAACGGAAACGAATACAGATCCCAAAACCGGTAAGGTCACGGTGACGGAAACGGAAGTAACAGAGATATGGAAGATATATACCATCGTCTACAACGGAGAAGCCTATTTTGAGGATAAGATATTCGCTCTGTCGGACGAACAAAAGGGATTGGCGGAAAACTACGCCCAGAACCTGAGCGTATTCCTGGGCGATGGTATGATGCAGGGCTTGCTGCCCGCCGAGTCCGCCGGCCTTGTATCTTTGGGCGACATTCGCTTTTCGGATGGCGCGACGCAGGTGGTCTACTATAATCAGTTGGACAAGCGGTACGCGCACAAGCCCTACGGCACCGACGACATCGGCACTTACGGCTGCGGGCCTACCTGTATGGCAATGGTGGTATCTTCTTTGACCAACGAGACGGTCGATCCCGTTGAGATGGCACGTTGGGCCTATGAAAACGGTTACTGGTGCAGTAGAAGCGGTTCCTACCATTCGCTGATCCCCGGTGCTGCCAAAGCGTGGGAGCTTCCGGTACAAGGCTGCGGGAAAACAGAAGGGCAGCGCATTGTGGATGCGCTCTCTCAAGGCAAGCTGGTGGTGGCAATCATGCTGAAAGGTCATTTCACCAGCTCAGGACACTTCATCGTGCTGCGCGGTGTGGAGAACGGAAAGATACTGGTGGCCGACCCTGCCAATTATACCCGAAGCCAACAGGCATGGGATCTGGCTATCATCCTGAATGAAGCCAGCGGCCGTGCCGGTGCTGGTGGGCCTTTCTGGATCATAGGGTAGGAAGGAGAACTAAATGTGAGTAAACCAAATGAATATGACACCTATATCATCCCGCCCAATTTTATTGAAGGCGGGACTTTTTTCGGCGGACTGCTGAAGCTCCGCAACACAGCCGAGGCACTGGTTATCGTGCTGGCTATCGGCATACCGGTGTTCTCGGTGTCCGCCCTGACATTGACTGCTAAAATCATCATTCTGTGCCTGACCGCGCTGCCGTTGGGCATTATCGCACTGGTTGGCATCAACGGCGAAAGCCTCTCCTCGTTCATCTTTCTTGTCCTGAAATATCTCCATAACCGCCGCGTTATTACACGCAACGAAGAAGAACAGGGCAAGCGAAAGAAACGGAAGAAGCATAAAGCTAAGAGCGGTGACGACGCGCCCAAGTACATCAATCCAGTGGCGGAATACCTGCCTGTGGAGAAGATCGAAAACGGCATCATCTACACACGGGATCACCGTTACCTGAAGATTGTCGAAGTTATACCTATCAACTTCCTGCTGCGCAGTGCCAGAGAGCAGCGAAACATCATCTATTCATTTATTTCGTTTCTGAAGATCAGCCCGGTCAAAATGCAGATCAAGGTCATTGCCAAGCGTGCCGACCTGAACCGGCACAGAGAGATCGTGCAGCAGGAGATGGCGCAGGAGACCGATGAAAACTGCCGCCTGCTGCAGCAGGACTACCTGACGCTCATTGACCGGATCGGTGCACGGGAAGCCACCTCGCGCCGGTTCTTCATGGTATTTGAATATGAGGCATGGGCAGGCCGGAAACGGGATAACGAGGAAGCGGAGGCCATCGCCTCCCTGCAAACGGCAGCCCGCACCGCAGTCAATTATCTCAAGCAATGCGGCAATGAGGTGCTGATCCCGGAAAACGATGATGAATTTACGGTCGATACCCTCTACCATTTGCTGTGCCGCAACACCACTACATCGCTGCCGGATCGAGTTCGCCGGATCGTTGCCCAGTATCAGGAGAAAGGACTGGAATCTGAGATCGACGCCATTCCCTGTACGGAGTTCTTCGCCCCTGACAGCATCGACTTCACCAACGGGCGGCATATCTGTATTGACGGACTCTACTATGCCTATCTGCTGGTGCCCTCCACCGGCTATAAGGCGCAGGTGCCGGCCGGCTGGCTGTCTCTCATTGTCAACGCCGGGGATGGCATTGACCTGGATATGTTCATCAGCCGCCAGCCGAAAGCCCGCATGGTACAGCGGCTGGGACAGCAGCTTCGTATCAACCGCAGTAAGATCAAGGACGCCAGCGATACCAACACGGACTTTGATGATCTGGATGGTGCTATCCGAAGCGGCTACTTCCTGAAGGAAGGGCTGGGCAACAACGAGGACTTTTATTACCTGAATCTGCTGATCGCAGTGACAGCTCCCACAGTGGATGAACTGGAATGGAAGGTCAATGAACTGAAAAAACTGCTCGTGTCCCGAGATATGGACGTGTGCAGCTGCGCCTTTCATGAGGAGCAGGCGTTTCTATCGTCTCTGCCGCTGGTCAGCATGGAGAGACACCTCTTTGAACGCTCCAAGCGCAATGCGCTGACCACCGGCGTGGCAAGCTGCTATCCCTTCACGTCCTATGAGCTGAGTGATGAAAACGGCATCCTGTTCGGACTGAACAAGTACAACAACTCTCCGGTCATCATCGACATCTTTGACTCCAAGGTTTATAAAAACGCCAATATTGCCGTATGCGGCACCAGCGGCGCGGGCAAGACCTTCCTGATCCTGCTGATGGCACTCCGTATGCGGCGCAAGGGCATACAGGTTTTCATGCTGGCACCCCTGAAGGGTCATGAGTTCCACCGTGCCTGCGTCAACACGGGCGGCGAGTTCATCAGTATCTCCCCCGCCTCCAAGAGCTGTATCAATGTGTTGGAGATCCGCAAGGTGGACAAATCCGTAGAAACCATGCTGGATGGCCCCGGCATCGAACGCTCTGAACTGGCAGCCAAGATCCAGAGGCTTCACATCTTCTTCGCACTGCTGATCCCGGATATGTCCTATGAGGAAAAGCAGCTGCTGGATGACGCCCTGATCCGCACCTATGCGCGGAAAGGCATTACCCACGACAATGCCTCTCTCCGTGATCCGGATGACCTCGACGTTTACCGCCAGATGCCGGTGTTGGGAGACCTCTACGACGTTCTGAAGGAGGAAAGCGATACCAAACGCCTTTCCAACATCATCAACCGCTTTGTACACGGCTCGGCCAGCACCTTCAACCAGCAGACCAATGTGAATCTGGACAACAAATTCACAGTGCTGGACATCTCGGAACTCAGCGGTGATCTGCTGCCTATCGGCATGTTCGTAGCTCTGGATTTCGTGTGGGATAAAGCCAAAGCCAACCGCACGGAGGAAAAGGCCATCTTCATCGACGAATGCTGGCAGCTCATTGGCGGCGGCTCCGGCACCTTCGGCGTCGGCAACCGTCTTGCGGCTGAAATGGTGCTGGAGATCTTCAAGACCATCCGCGCCTATTCCGGCAGCGGCATTTGTGCGACACAGGATCTGAACGACTTCTTCTCCCTGGACAACGGCAAGTACGGCAAGGGGATTATCAACAACTGCCGCACGAAAGTCATACTGAATCTGGAGGATGAAGAGGCCCAGCGCGTTCAGCAGGTATTGCATCTCTCCGAAGCGGAGGTCATGGAGATCACCCACTTTGAGCGGGGTAACGGCCTGATCAGCAGCAATAACAACAATATCACGGTAGAGTTCAAGGCCAGTCCGCTGGAACGCGACCTTATCACCACAGACCGCCGTGAGCTGCTTGACCTGCTGCGCCGCATGAAGCGACCGGAAGCCTAATACGGCGTTTATACGGAGATAACACGCATTACAAAATCAATACGCATTTAATACGGAGTTAATACGCATTACGGAGGTGATGCCGCCTATGAGAAACAGAGAACAGATCTATGGACAGGAGGCCGCAGAGCTGCTGCGGAACATAACCGTCTATCACTGCATACGCCGTGACCAGCTTCTACGCCTGTATCCGGGCAAGGAGGGCGTGATTGAAAACCTGCTGCGCTATCTGGTCAAGCAGCAGCGGATATTTTATAACACCGGCCGGGATTGCTACGGAGATGTCCCTGACTGCCGCGAGGACAGAGAACTGACAGCGGCACTATGGGTGCTGCTGGACTTTATCGAAAAGGTGGAGTATCACAGCCCTGACAATATGCCGGCAAAGCTGGTATTCTTCGCCGATGGCGAGGTATATGAGGTCGTCTATGTAGGCCCGGGTAAGGAAGCGTTGCTGCAGCACGCGCTGGCCGCGGAAGATGATTCCGGGCAACGGCTCGTTATCATTGAGGAAGAAGACCAAATGCAGCACCTGCACATCCCTCATATCGCCGCCTACTGCATGGTGGATGAGCAGGGCTGCGTACAGTACTTCAGGAAGGAGGAACCTTGTGGACAGAGCCACCCTCTCGCAGCGGATAGAGAGCATTTTGAATGAGATCATCCGCCTGTCCAACACGCTCTACGCTATGGACAACACGAATATCCAGCGGCATTCAGATAACTATGAAATGCTGTCCACAGAGGCCGCACTGCGGGGGGAGGTCATTGCCTGCCGGCTGCGGCACCTGATCTATGAGACGACCACCATCCGAAAAGCCGAGTATCTGACATCGGCTGGTGTCATGCAGGGCATCTCTGTTATAGAGAAAGATGGCATACTGGAAATCACGCTCCCCTGCCTACTGCCTAAGAAGAGCAAGAAGCATAGCTGCGAGTATCTGACAGACCCCATCTACTACACGCTTAGTAAGTATGCGCAGACACACACGCTGCCCAAGTTCCGGCACTGTGTTGTCTGCTTTTCTCATATCTACAGCCGCGAGCTGTCCCCGAACCGGGTGCGTGACTATGACAATCTGGAGCTCAAGCAGCTTTTGGATGTGATTGCCACTTTCGTTATGGAGGATGATACAGGTCTGCTGTGCGATGCCTATAACACGACGGAGATCGGCGACGGTGACTGTACCCGCGTGTCGGTGATGGATAAGGAGCGTTTTCAGGGCTGGCTTTCGGACCGCGAGAATCGGCTCAGATCTATATCCGATTTATAGTGTTTCGACCGTGTCAAAAACAGTACACATGACGATGGTACGGCAAAGCCTGTATTTCCGGGCATTTTCACATGACCGGTGCGGGCGAAAAAATACCGTGGTCATGGCAGTCTGGGTACTGCACACCAGAAGGAGGTGGTCAGTATGAGTACCCTACCACAGAAAGCTCCCGGTAGCCTATCACAAGCCTATCAGCTATTGGCGCTGGTCGCCCTGTCCGGTGAGCTGCCGGCCAGCCAACTGAGCAGGCTCGCCGGTGGCACCAGCTACAAAGAGAACGTGGTCAAGTCGCTGAAGCGTCAGCGGCTTTTGCTGTCCTACTATAAGAACGGACTGCGTGGATACCGGCTCACCGCCGCGGCGAAAAAGCTGCTGCTGGAGCACAACCCGGAGAGGTTTTCTTTCTACCTGTCCGGAGCCTGTGCCACCAACCACATCAGGAGTGAGCCGGAGCAGAGGCTTCGACTCCACCGTGTCTCTCAGACATTGATCACCATGCGTAACGCCAACGTTAGTATCTTCCGCGATGAAAAACCCGGCGTATTCCGCCCCGGCGAAACAGCGACTGGTAGCATCTGCACCCCTGCCTTCTACTCATCCCGTGAGATCAAGGAGATGGGGACAACCTTTGTTAAAATCCGTGGTGCCCGGTCCGTGGGCGTTTTGCTGACACCGCAGCATATCCACGTGGTTTACAACATGGGCAACGCGCTGATGAAATGGAGCTATAAAGCTGAGATGCGGACAAAGGCACTCATGCAGACGGTGCTGTGCCGTGAACGAATGCCGCACCAGTATCACCCGGATGCGGTGCGGGGTCTCCTGCTGGGTGATAGCATGGAACTGGCCTATGAGCTGCTGACTGATCAGGGTGGCAAAAACTATTTCGTTCTGGATGGCAGCTATGAGCGGTTCTGCTTCTTGACCAACGACCATCATGGAGAGGTGCTGCTGCGCCTCCTCTGTGATGAAGAGTTGGACAATGACCTGCGTGAGCTGCTGCTCCTTGATCTGGAGCCCCGGCAGCTGAGTGAAACAGTGGAGAATGACGCCATGACGCCGGATGGTGCGCCGGTGCTGTTCGCCTATGACTGTGACCTGCCGCGGATCAGGCGGTTCGATACGGCGTTGCGGCTCCAAGACCGCTACGGCATCCTGATCTGCTTCGACCATCAGGCCGAAGTGCTGCGCCGCTACTGCGGCGACAGGGTTGTTGTGCAGGCCATTGATTTTGCTGCGTTCGAGAGGAGGTTTTTCCCGTAGAAAAAAAGAAACTGCGAAGTCTGCTATTCGCGCTCCCGCTATTTCTGGCAGGGCTGCTGTTTGGCGGCGGTTATCTATCGCAATTCGTCCGAAACTATCAACAGTGGAAGGACGCGGGCGGAACGCCAGGCGACGGAAGCTCCCCGGCCGCGCCGGTGCTGTCCCTCTCCGCTTGCTGCGAAGCGCTGCTCAGTAAGAGCGGCATTATCGGCGTGGGGCTTTGCCTGTTGCTGCTGGGCCTGCTGATCGTCATGGTGATGCGCATGGGCTATTCCGATGTTGGGGAGTATGACGCGGAGCGCAACCTGACCTACTCCAACAAAGGCACCTACGGAACGGCTGGTTTCATGGAGAAAGCGGAGATGAAGGGCGTCCTTGATCTGGTGCCCGATATCCGCAAACACAGCGGCGTCATACTGGGCAAGCTGGACAATCAGGTGGTGTGTATTCCCGAGAACTCCCGGCTTAACGGCAATATCGCCGTGTTCGGCGCCAGCGGCTCCATGAAAACGCGAGCCTACTGCATCAATCGCATTTTGCAAAGCGCGTCCGAGGCCCACAACGGCCACAAGGAGTCCTTGATCATCACCGACCCGAAATCGGAGCTTTACGAAAAGACCAGCGAATATCTGCGCAGCAAGGGCTACGTGGTAAAGGTGTTCAACCTGATCCAGCCGGAGAACTCTGATTCATGGAACTGCCTGGCGGAGATTGAGGGTGATGAGCTGATGGCGCAGATCTTCTGCGACATTATCATCAGGAATACCGGCAGCGAAAAGGGCGACCATTTCTGGAACGCTGCCGAGATGAACCTGCTGAAAGCGTTGGTACTATATGTGGCGCTGGGCTATCCATCGGAGAGCCGGAATATCGGAGAGGTCTACAAGCTGTTGGTGCTGAACGCGGAGAAAGAACTGGACAACCTTTTTTCCATGCTGCCTGCCAGCCATCCTGCCAGAGCGCCCTATGCGCTGTTCAGCCAATCCTCAGATACGGTGCGCAGCGGCGTTATCATCGGGCTGGGCAGCCGCTTGCAGGTGTTTCAGAATCGGCCCATCTGCCAGATCACCAGCCATGATGAAATTGACATGGAGCTGCCGGGCAAGCAGCCCTGTGCCTATTTCTGCATCACATCCGATCAGGACAGCACCTTTGATTTCCTTACGTCCCTGTTTCTGTCCTTCGCGTTTATCAAGCTGATCCGTTACGCGGATAAAAACTGTGCCGACCGCAGGCTGCCAGTCCCCGTTCATGTGCTGGGCGAAGAGTTGACAGCCTGCGGTGTTATTCCAGACTTGAGCCGGAAGATCAGTGTGATCCGCTCGCGGGGCGTCAGCATGAGCTGCGTGTTTCAGAATCTGGCGGGCTTGCAGAACCGGTATCCCTACAACCAATGGCAGGAGATATTGGGCTGCTGCGACTATCAGCTTGCACTGGGCTGCACCGATGAGCTGACTGCCAAATTCCTCAGTGACCGCACCGGGGAGGTCAGCGTCCATGTCTCCAGCAAGGCCAAGCAGTTGGGTACATGGCGTATCAGCAACTACACGCCGGAGTTCCGCGAAACCAGCGGCGTGGGCAAGCGCAAGCTACTGACTATGGATGAGGTGCTGCGCCTGCCGGTAAACCGCGCGCTGGTCATCGCACGCGGCAACAAGGTGCTGCAGGTAGATAAGTACGACTATACCAATCACTACGAGGCAAAGAAACTGCGGGACTGCAAGGCCTCCGCCCACATCCCGGAATGGCGTAAAAGCCCCGTGTTTTCGCCCGCACCGAAACAAACAGAGCAGCCTATTAAGTCAAAGAAGGTGCCGAACAGGCGCAGTGAGTTTGTAAAAACCGATAAGGATTCCATCATGTCAACCAAAATGTGAGCTAAGGAGGAAAGTAATATGCCGAGAAAGAAAACAGAAGAACTTGCCGTGATACCGGAAGCGCCGGTGCTGCCCATCGTCCCGGAGGAGACGGCGGAACAGCCGGTGACAGAAGAGTGTTTGCCGGAAAACGCAGCCGATCCTGTTGTGGAGGATACTGTACCTACAGAGGGTGTTCTCGACGAGCCTGCGGAAGTGGTGACTGTGCCGGAGGATCCCCAGCCCTCTGAAAAGCCGAAGCGCACCGTCCGCAAACGAACCGCTGCAAAAAAGACGGTAGAGGTGGAGAAACAGGCTACGCCGCCTACTGAGGATGCTGCCGCCTCTGCTGAACCTGCCCCTGCCGCTGTCCATCAGAGAGATATTCTGACATTGGATGCCCGGGGTGAAGCGGAAACGCAGGCGCAGATGGAGGACATTATCTGGCACGAGATTCACAATGCCTACCGCACCCGGCGCATGCTCTCCGGTATGCTGAGCGGCATTGAAAGAACGGAGGCGGGGAAAACCATTGCCATTGTGGACTACAAGGGATTCCGCATTGTGATTCCCTTGAAGGAGATGGTGCTGGACTTTCCGGCAGATATGTACGGTGCTGACTATAATGAGATGATCCTCCGACACCAGAAGATCCTCAATAAGATGCTGGGCGCAGAGGTGGATCTTATGGTCAAGGGCATCGACGCCAAAAGCCGAACCGTTGTTGCCAGCCGAAAAGACGCCATGCTGAAGAAGCAGCAGATCTACTATTTCGGTAAGGACGGTGACGGACAGTATCGTATTTACGACGGGCGCGTGGTGGAGGCTCGTGTGATCGCTGTGGCGGAGCAGGTCGTCCGGGTCGAAGTGTTTGGCGTGGAGACATCCATTCTGGCTCGCGACCTTTCGTGGGACTGGATCGGCGATGCTCATGACCGCTATGCTGTGGGCGACAAGACTCTGGTACGCGTGCTGGAGATTGACCGCACAGAGCCGGAGCACATCAGAATTAAAGCCGACATCAAAAGCGTATCCGGCAACAGCAAGAATGACAATCTCCAGAAATGCCGTATTCAGGGCAAATATGCCGGGAAGGTCACCCATATCCATAAGGGCGTTGTGTATATCCGCCTTAGCAACGGTGCCAATGCCATAGCACATTCCTGCTATGATCGGCGCAGACCCGGACGAAAGGATGATGTCAGCTTTGCCGTTACCCATCTGGATGAGGAACACGGCGTTGCGCTGGGGATCATCACCCGAATTATCAAGCAGCATATTTAGGATGCGCGAAAAGCAGCTGGCCGCAAATGCGACCAGCTGTTTTTTTGTGAATTATTCAAGCATCATGAACGTATCAGTGTTGTGCCTGTGCTATCAGGCCGGTAGCTGACCGGTGTGCAGGTAACGGAGAAGCTGCTCTCTGTCCAAATGGCCGATGCCGAGATAGTCCAAATCGAAGGGATTGTCTTCAAAGAAGCTGGTTTCGTGCATGGCACCGCCCAGCACGATCATGCTGTCAATGATCGGTGTCGGTACGCCGAACTTTTTGCCTAGGTCGTGGTAGATCTTGCAGCCCACGGGAATGTCCTCGGTGATGTAGCGGTGGTCGATGGAGTTGGGCCCCGTATTACCCTCGTCGCAGGGTTTGTCCAGCGGGAAGATCACATTATCCTCGCCTTCGGAGCCAAGGCCCATGTACTCCTGCGTCAATATGCTGCGGCGGGAGAAGAAGGACTCGTAGGCATAGTCCGGGATGCGGATGCCAATCGCATCGGCAATGGCACATTCCTCCTGATAGAATTGGTACTGCACCCGGCAGATGGATGGGCACAGCCCGTGAGAGTACATGGAATAGCTGTCGGGGTCGTTGCCATAGATAGACGACCAGTTTTCCATGCTCGATACACCCAGCACCGAGGCGGGAACGTGGATCACCGGGTTGACATTGGAAAAGCCGATATCCAGCACCGTATCTCCGGGCACAGGGCCATCCCCGTGGGTGACGGCGTCCATGCAGGGCAAATATTTGGCAGACTCCAGAAAATCATCGATATCCGTCATGGGCTGCGTCGCGCCGCGAAGGGTAATGGCGCGATATTTCGCGCCTACATGGGGCATTGTAAAGCCGCCGATCTTCTCCAGCCGCGTTCCGTAGGGAGCGGAGCTCCAGCCGCCCACGATGACTTTCTTGGTACAGCCGGCCTCGCGCATGAAGCGGCGCAGCAGAAGCGTGGCGTAGTTATCAGTAAAGATATGTACGACCTGACCGTCCTCCAGCAGCGGCACCAAAGTGCGCAGGTAGTGCTCCTGCGCGTTGGCGGTAATGCCAATCACGATAAGACCCGCGCCCTTTACCACCTCGGCCATATCGTTGCTGGCCAGATCCAGAAACGCGCGACCTGACCGCTCAAAGCCGTACAGGTTCCGCTGTACGCCATCCAGCAGGATGCCGGTCTTATCCAGATTCGCCACGGCCTTGGGGGTGCGGGAATAGAGCCGCACTTCCCGTCCGGCCAGCTTCATATCTGCGGCGCAGGTCTTTCCGACCGCACCACCGCCTAAAACGGCAATGGGCAGGTCCTTCAGGTACGACATATCATGCTTCATCAAATATTGCCCTCCTTCTGCTTTTTTGACTTTATCATTATGCACAATACCAGTTTACCATAGAGAACACGAGAATTGCAGTTAAAAAAGTGTAAAATATATGGCACACCAAAGGCCACGTCACTACATCGGCAGAGGATGGCAGCAGATTGGCACTGTTTTGCGATTTCGCCGTAAATCACCATGTGCTATACTTGGTACAGTCAAAATTGTAAAGACCGCCGGGTGGTAACTCGGCGGTCTTTCGCATACAGGAAGAGGGTGTTTTATATGTGGTAGGCAGAGCAGCGTTTCACGCCCGAGCGGCAAATGCAATCGCCGCAAAACCCAAATAACAGTACATAGTGTTGAAAAAGGCGAGGCTCCAGTCGTAAATATCTTCAAAGCACATTAAACAGTGCTGCGATATTTACGTAAAGGAGAGAACGCCCATGAGGAGAAAAAGAATGCGTTTAGTTTCACTTATTTTGAGTGCCGTGTGTCTGTTAGGCTGCGCAGTCCAGCCGGCACCGGGCTCGGATTCGTCCAAGTCCAACAACATGATCTCTACCTATGCAGCAAGTCAGGCCGAGCAGAACGAAGAGGAGCGCACGGTGACCGAATCCCTGCTGCCGCAAACAGAAGATGGATGCGATACAGCTGAGAGCAGCGTTGCTCCTGAGCGGGCAAATGCATCAGAGAATGCGGATAACGCCGCAGAAAAGCAGGCTACAGCTGTTGAAACGGCACCGCCCACTGCACCGAAAGAGCCGGCGACACCCGAGCCTGTGGCGGAGGATAAACCTGCGCCCGCACCCACGCCGGCACCTGCACAGAATCCGGCAGAGAAACAGGAGGAACAACCTGCGCCTGTGCCTACGCCCGAACCTACGCCCACGCCGAAGCCTGCCGCCAGCGGGAACATCTACTCCATCGCGGAGGCCATTCAAGCGGGCAACGAGTACGCAAGAGCGCAGTACGGCGTGACCATCGACACCAGTATGACCGCCGCCGACTCCAGCTACTTCCCTGGCACGGCGGACAGCGTGGCATGGCTGGCGGAGAATGGCGGACAGTCGGCACTGACCGCCGCCGTAAAGGGCAACGTGGACGCCACCTTCGCCTGCCTCGCCGCCATGGACGGCGCGGAAACGGTCAGCGCGTATGCGCGGTTCAACTGCACCGCCCGCTACAATGCGGCATCGGACGAATACATCGTGGTGGTGCTGTACGGATAAACCAACTGAATACCCGACCAGAAGACCGACAGCGTGAGCTGCCGGTCTTTTGCGTTGGGAGAAAGGACGAGCATGAAGAGAACAATTCCTAAGCTGTTGACGCTGGTATGCCTTTTAGTAGCAATCATGGGCCTGTCCATCGTGACCGCCCACGCAGCCACGGTCACAGGCACGATCAGCGGCGGTAACGAGTACCGCTACCATGAGGACAAAACGCCCGTGCCGCAGTGGGGCGCGTTTACCAGCACAAAGCTGAAATACTTTACCAGAGATGATACGGGCGTAACGGTGCCTGCCTATTGCATGGAGCCGTCCGTTCGCTCTGCCGGCGGCGATCTGAGCTACTCCTCCACCAGTTGGAGCAGCCTGAGCTGGAATCAGCGGTACGCTGTGACGCTGGCACTCTCCTATGGCTACGGCGGCAACTATGATTTTTATGGCATCCATCCCGACTGCGCGCAGCTGGCGACACAGGCGGTGATTTGGGAGTTCGTGTGCGGCTACCGCGGCACGACCTATCCCTACACCCTGTATGATACCACCTGCGCCAACCTGTTCCACTACGCCGGCGACGGCGTGCAGGAGGCGTATGACATCCTTATTGACCGCATCATGGGTCATGGCGTGATCCCCAGCTTTGCTGTGAAGTACCGCAATCAGCTTTCGGACGCCAACGCCATTACGCTGACATGGGACGGCAGTCAGTATGTGGGTACAGCCACCGATACCAATGGTGTGCTGTCGCAGTACTATTTTCGGACCAATATCAGTGGCGTAACCGTCAGCCAGCGGCGTAATGTACTGACCGTGACGGCCACAAAGGACGCTGCAGCGAAGCTGAACGGTTATATCAGCAGCGACTACGGCTACGCACTGGATGTGGAGGGCACGGAGGCTGTGCTGTTAGAACCCAGCAACGGCAGCAACTACCAGGCGTGTGCGGCATTGACTTCGCTGCCCGACCCTGTGTGGGCGTACATTCATTTTAAGGTCAAAATTGTGGAGGAGAAAGGCAGCCTGACCATCAATAAGGTGGACGCGGAAACCGGCAAGGCACTGGCAGGCGTGACCTATCGGCTATTTGATGCCAATGGTAAAAAGGTGGCTGACATGACCACCGGTGCAGACGGTAAGGCAGTGTTCAAGGATCTTCCACAGGGCAAGTATAGCTATCAGGAGATCAGCGCGCCCAGCGGCTATGTGGTGGACAACACCAAGTATCAGATCACCATTACGGCGACCGCGCTGAACATTACACAAAAGAGAACCAACACGCCTGCCAAGGCCAGTATTGAGATCGTCAAGGTGGACGCTGATAACAAGGCACCGCTGCAAGGTGCGGGCTTCCGCCTATACGATACTTCCGGCAAGCAGGTCGCGGAGGGCTATACGGATGCCAACGGCAAGCTGACCTTCTCCAACCTGCGGTTGGGCAGCTATACCTACAAGGAATTCAAAGCACCGGACGGATATGTTTTGGATACCACGGCGTACTCCGCTGTGCTGAACCAAAACGGGCAGGTGCTGAAGGTCACTCGCGAGAATATGCCAGTCAAAGGCAGTATTGAGGTCTTGAAGGTGGACGCAGAAACCAAGCAGCCGCTGGCAGGCGTGGTGTATCGTCTTTTCGACGCCGATGGCAATAAGATCGTGGATGGCACGACCGATGTCACCGGCAAGGTGACATTCTCCGGCCTGCGACTTGGCAAATACTTCTATCAGGAGATCAGCACCGTGGACGGCTATGTGCTGGACGAGACCAAATACGATTTCAGCCTGACCACAGCAAACCTCAATATCAAGGTCACACGCGAGAACGTACTCGCCAAGGGCAGCATCAGCGTCTGCAAGGTGGATGCGACGGGCGCACCGCTTGCCGGTGCGGAGCTGCTGCTGGAAACTTCCACAGACGGTAAGACATGGACGGAGGTCGGCAGAGTGACCACCGACAACACAGGCATCGCCAAGTGGAGCGACCTCAAGGTTGGCGCGCAGTATCGTATTACCGAAACCAAAGCTCCCGCAGGGTACACCCTCCTGACCGAGCCGCTGTTCACAGGAACGTTGGACAGCAATAACCGAGACATTACCATCACTGCCTGCAACAATGCGGGATTCGTCCTGCCGTTCACGGGCGGAACGGGATTTACAACCTATTTCCTGTTTGCAGCACTCATGCTTTGCATGGGTGTTTATTTTTGCAAAAAATCTGATTTTATGAAGGAGACAGCTAAATGAAAAAGATCCATCGCGTGTTGGCACTGCTGTTGGCGGCGCTTATGGCCCTTGGGCTGATGACCACAGCATTTGCCGCAACAGATTCTGCGCCTACCATCGACCCCGGCAAGAAAGCATCCCTTTCCGTCTACAAGTACGACATCACCAAGGCCAGCAACGATGGCGCGTGGGATGCTGAGTCCTACGTTTCCACCGGCCTGCATGACGACACGGTTATCGACAAGCTGAGCAAGTACGCCATTCAGGGCGTGGAGTTTACCTACCTCCGCGTCGCTGACATCGCCATGAACAATGAACTGGTGGACGGTCAGCGTCAGGTGGGTGTGCTGTATGGTTTCGACAACAGTGACCGCAGCACCGCCGTCTTGTCTGCCATCGGCCTGACCGGCGCAGAAGCACACAAGACCGAGGGCGGCGTCAACTACTTCACCAGCGATATGCTCAACAATAAGCTGGCCGCTGCCCTGTCCGCCAATGCCACCACCGTCAAGAACGCGCTGGAAGCTGCGGTCAAGAATGGCACGGCCATGGCCGAGACGGACGCTGCCGGTCACACCTTTGCATCCGACATGGAGCAGGGCCTGTACCTGGTGGTGGAAACCCGCGTCCCTGAAAACGTGACCTCCACCTGCAATCCCATCTTCGTGTCCCTGCCCATGACCACCGTGGACGGTGCGGCATGGAACTACGATGTGACCGTTTACCCCAAGAACCAGACCGGCAACCCTACGTTGGAGAAGACCGTGCGTGAGAGCAAGAACTCCACCGGCAAGAATACCGGCAGCCTGACCGACATCAAGGACGGTTACGCTCACACTGCTACCGCCTCCGTGGGCGATGTTGTGGACTATCAGATTATCAGCACCCTGCCCACCATCACGTCTAAAGCATCTGCTCTCAGCGAGTACACCTATGTGGACACCATGAGCAAGGGTATTCGGTATAACAAGAACGATGTCGTTATCGAGTTCTTCAAGGATAGCGGCTGCACCGACAAGATTGCCACCTGGGCGGTGAACTCCGGCAAATTTACCGTGGGTTACGATGATACCGCCAACACCATGACCATCCGCATGACCGATACCGGTCTGGCGGAGATCAACGAGGCGGCCACCGTGTATACCGACAGCGTCAAGCGTGGCTACAGCGACTGCACCATGCGGATTACCTACGCTGCCACCCTGACCGCCGATGCCAAGTTGGGCGATACCGACAACCTCAACGAGGTCGTACTGACTTGGAAGCGCACCAACTCTACCTACTTTGATACCCTCAAGGACTGCTGCCATGTCTACACCTACGGCATTGACGTTCTCAAGCAGTTTTCTGACAACGGTGGCAATCTGCGGAATGTGAAGTTCCGGCTGCACAACGACACCGATGATGTATTCGTGATTGCCGAGCAGAAGGATGGCGTGTATTACGCCAAGGGCTTTGCCGCCAAGAAAACCGACGCCACGACTTTCGTTCCCAATAGCAGCGGTCACATCGTGGTCAAAGGGCTGGAGGACGACACCTATTCCCTGACCGAAACTGCTACCGACAAGGGCTATGTGCTGCTGAAGGACGCGGTCAAAATCATTATCAAGACCAGCGAGAGCGGCCAGTGCGAGAAGTGCGGCACCAAGCTGCTGACCGCCTCTGCCACCGTCAACGGCAAGGATGTCACCATGAGCGAGGGCAACGCCATTGTGCCTCTGACCGTGGTCAATAACCCCGGCTTTGACCTGCCTAAGACGGGCGGCTATGGCGTTTGGATGTATACGGTGGGCAGCGTCCTGCTGCTGAGCATGGCAGCGTTTATCGTCGCCAAGTCCCGCAAGCATAAGAACGAGCAGTGAAGTGCTGGCTACTGGCGGCAGCCTGCGGCGTTGCGGCGTTGGGGCTTCTGCTTTACCCATTGGTGGGAGAACTCTTGAATGAAAAGTATCATTCCGATGTGGAAACCACCTACACCGCAGTTATCGCGGACACCGATGACGCCGAGCTGACTGCCCAGCGTGAAGCCGCAGAGCAGTACAACGCCATGCTGTCCGGCGCGGCAACTATTTCTGAGGGAGGGGCTTCTGCCCCTCCCTTGCCGTATGCGGAACAACTCACGGTGGGAGGCGTCATTTGCTACATCGACATCCCCAAGATCAACGTATATCTGCCGGTGCAGCACGGAACGGGCGCGGAAACGCTGGAGCGTGCCGTGGGTCATGTGGCAGGGACTTCCCTGCCGGTGGGCGGCAGCAACACCCATGCGGTACTGTCGGCGCACAGTGGGCTGGCGAGTTCCAAGCTGTTTTCGGACATTGACCAGCTTGCAGAGGACGATATGTTCTATATCCATGTGCTGGGTGAGGTGCTGGCATACAAGGTAGACGCCGTCCACACGGTACTGCCCACAGACACGAGTCTGCTGCAAATCGAGGACGGTAAGGATCAGGTCACGCTGGTGACGTGTACCCCGTTTGGGGTCAACACCCACCGGCTGCTGGTGCGAGGCCACCGTGTTCCCTACACCCCCGAACAGGAAGCGACTGCCGCCGCAGAAAAACCTGTGGCATCCTCGTGGACGCAGCATTACCTTACAGGTCTTGGCACCGGCCTTGGCGTGGTGGCAGTGATAGGCGGCGGGTACTTCTTAATAAGGAGAAAACGCCATGCGTAAGACATCCCTTTTACTGGCGGCACTGCTGGCTGTGGCGGGCATCTATGTCATGCTGTGGCCGTTGTTCACGGGACAAAGGCTGCAAGCCGACACAGATGAGGCTGTGCAGAGCTTCCTCGAAGAACGAAAGCCGGAGCAGCAATACCCCGAACTGCTGGCGGCTCTACAAGAGTATAACCGCCAGCTTTACGCAGAAAAGCAGTGCAACCTCACCGGCCTTGAAGCCTGCGAGGAGCCCGCCGCCGACTTGACTGTCTACGGCATCGAGGACGAGGTAATAGGCGTCTTGGAGATACCTGCTATGGAGCTTATCATGCCGGTCTATCTGGGTGCATCCGACGCTCACCTTGCCGCAGGCGCGGCAGTGCTGGGCAATACCTCCGCACCCATCGGTGGGGATAACACCAACTGCGTCATTGCCGGTCACCGTGGATGGCGCGGCGTGGACTACTTCCGGCATATCGACCGCTTACAGGTTGGCGATACCGTTACGCTGACAAATCTATGGGAGACGCTGACCTACACCGTAGCTGACATTCAGATCATCCAGCCCCACGAGGTGGACAAGATCAAGATACAGCAAGACCGCGACCTGCTGACGCTGTTGACCTGCCATCCTTACGCCAGCGGTGGGCGGGAGAGGTATGTGGTGTACTGCGAAAAACTGCCCACCATGAGCCAATCACGGTGAGCAGTTTTATTTTGAGAGGATTCAGACAAGCGTGTCATCCAGCAGAAAGTCAATGACGCCAATATTGAGAATGCCGCCCTCATCATACCAACGCTTGCGAATGTCATGACGCACGATGATTTTCGGGAAGGAATCACCGGTCAGCGCGAAAGGCTTATTCTCGGTGATCGCCTTTTCCGCTGTTCCCAATGCGTAGGCAGACTGGATATAGGTCTTCTTGCCACCGGAGGTTGCAATGAAGTCGATTTCCCGCGCGACCGGCACGACCTTTCCTTTGGTATTTTTCTCGTTGCCGTAGACAATGCCGATGTCAACGGCGCATTCGCGGATCATCAACTCATTGAAAATGATGTTCTCCATGATGTGCGTCATTTCCTGCTGGCGGAAGCCGATACGGGCATTTCTCAGTCCAATGTCCTCACAGTAGTATTTGTTGGGATAGTCAAAATAGCTCTTGCCCTTCACATCCCAGCGCTTGCATTCGGTAAAGAGGAAGGAATCCGATAAGTGATCCATATAGGCTTTCACGGTGTTCAAGGCAACGACATTTTCACCGCTACGCTTCTGCACTGTGTTGATGGCGGCAGCAACCTTCGTTGGGTTGGTCAGAGAGCCGATAGACGAACACAGCAGATCAAGAATCGCGGACAGCACATCCTCACGCTTGATCTTCTTCCGCTCTACAATGTCCTTCAGATAGACCTCAGAAAACAGTGATTTCAGATAAGCCATTTTCGCGGCATCCGTGGGACGGGACAGGATCAGCGGCATACCGCCGTAGAAGGCATAGTCCTCAAAGGCATCCTGCTTATCACCGCCTACGGCTGAATAGTATTCGGCAAAGGAAAGCGGATGCACACGGATCTCATCGCTCCGTCCCCGGAACTCAGTCAGTATATCGGAGGACAGCATTTTGGAGTTGCTGCCGGTCACATAAATGTCCAAGTTGGACAAAGACTTCAAATCGTTGAGCGCGTCGTAGAAGGTAACCTTCTTGCCATCTGGATTGTAGGGATTCGGAACTTCGTCGGACATCTGAATCTCGTCTACAAAAAGATAATATTGGTCTGCGCTGTGTTCTACGATCTCACGGACATGAGCCGAAAGCTCCAGCGGATTGCGATAGCGAATATCACGGGTCAAGTCCAACTCAAAGGACAGAATATGATCTTCGGTAACACCCTTACCGAGAAGGTAACTCTTGAACAGATTGCGAAGCAGAAAGGACTTGCCGCATCTGCGGATGCCAGTGATCACCTTCACCTGACCATCCCACATGAAGGAGATGATTTTTTTCAAATAGCGATCTCGTTTTATTTCCATAGCCCAACCTCCATTGAAAACTTGCTGGTATTATCATGCTACATTTCAATGGATAGTATACGACACCGTGAGATAAAAATCAATAGATCTGATGAAATGTTTGTAGATAAACCCGGTAACATTTCAGCAGGCTGTGATTCAAACCACCGCTCCTGTGAGGTAAAGAAGCCTGAAAGTTGACAAGAACTGCGACGCGGCTGACCTGCCACCCCCACGCTGGCGGCGGGCGGCAGCGGTATGTGGTCTATTGTGAAAGAACCAAATATTAGGAGGATCAATACTATGAAAAAAGCAATTTGTATCATTTTAGCTGCGGTAGCTGCCGTGGCAATTATCGTCTCCAGACGCCCCCGACCCCGTGGCCGCAGAGAAATTTGAAAAATTTTTCAAAAAGTGGCGCACTTTTGATTTCGTTTTACGGATAATGATAGTAGAGGGAATTTTATGGACAAGCGTTTTTACCGATTTTTACAGGCAACCTGCTGTAACTGGCGCAACAGCTTCTTCATTGATTGCCAGCGTTGTGACGGGTGCTCCGGTTTTCTTCTGTCTGTAAATCACAATGCCGTGCCGTCAATCATCCCTGTGGCGGTATTCGAGGAACTGTCCGGTGAGACCGTGGATAAATATGATTGCATCGGCATTATGACGCTGGAGGGATTCCAACGCTTCTACACCAGCTGGCTTGTCTGGAACGTAGAAGACCCGAAACGGTGCAGTTTATCCCAATTGTGGGAGAGCTGCCAACAATGAACGCACACAAGCCGAAAGAAGGAGGTGAACATTCTGAAAAGAGTCAATATCCATTGCCCTAACTGCGGAGCTAAGGCTACCTTGCATCCTGCCAGCTTTGTATATGGCAACAGTCGTAGTGCAGGAAGCTATCTGTATGTTTGTGACCGCTATCCCGCCTGCAACAGCTATGTGGCTGCCCATCGCGCCACACGGCAGCCCATGGGCTCTCTGGCTGACGGGGAGCTTCGGCATAAGCGTATCCAGGCACACCGGGCTTTTGACCGCCTGTGGCGGTCCGGATTGATGACCAAGAAAGAGGCGTATCAATGGATGCAGACAGAGTTCGGTCTGCATGAGGAACAGGCGCATATCGCACAATTCGGCGCGTACATGTGTGATCGGTTGATCTGCGCCTGCGAGAAGTTTCGTATCCACAGCGCAGAGGTCGCATAGAGAGAACGCCTAAAACCACAGAGAAAGAGAGGTGAATCTGACGATGAAGAATAGGGATATTGCCCTTACTGATGCCCAGCGCAGTATGGTAGAGGCGAATATGGACGTGGTACGCTGGGCCATCCGTACCAGCATTCAGGTCAATGAGCAGCGCTATGGTTTCGGCTATGACGATTTGTTTCAAGAGGGCTGCATTTGGCTTTGCAAGGCCGCAGTGACGTATGACCCGGACGGCGGCGCCAGCTTTCCCACCTATGCTCAGAGGGTCGTTGAGAACGGTCTGCGTACCTATTGCCGGCTGCAGCACAGCAAGGAGCTGCGCAGCTTTCCTGTATCGGAGATCTTTGACACGGAGGCTGACAATTACCGTGCCATGGCCTCCGGCATCCGCAGTCTTCAGGAGCAGTTGGCTGAGGTAGATGCGTTATCGCTTCTGGAAAGCGCGAAGCAGCAATACAACGGTGTCGCACGGCTGGGTATCGAGGCGATGCAGCTGAAATTTATCGGCCTGAGCAATACGGACATTGCTGCCTACTATGGCGTCAAGGCCAACTATTTGGGGGCGGCCGTACATAGAGCCGCCGAGCGGCTGAGGAACAATGCGGAGTTTTTGAATAGCCTTGAATATGAGCCATTGAAGAAAAGCTCCAAGGCTTCGTGAAAAAATGTGAGGTGAAATTCATGCAGAAATACTATACGGCGGTGGGTCGTTTCGAGCGCAAAGGCCGCATGGGCGACATGACCTGCCCTATGGTCATCATCAACAACCGGGAATATGCATTGGACATCCAGGAGATGATCCTTTGGGCAGCACTGAACTGGCAGATCATGGATGCCGGATCCCTTGAGAATGCTTATTCTGCCAAGCTGAAAGCCAGCGGCATCAGCCCCCAGCGCAGTATCTCCGACTGTATGCGCCGGCTGATGCAGCGCGGACTGGTGGTGGAGGGCTGCGGCGAAACCGATGAGGATGCACTGTATGCTCTGTTGTCAGGGCTTTACGTGGTGCCGATCTCAGACAGTCTGCTGCTGCGGCTGATCTCGTTTATCAAGCTGACGGTTTTCGGCCATGTCCCTTTTGCGGTTACCAGGAAGCTGTTTCGCAAGGACCGGCGCAGCGCAAACGAACGGCGGGTTTATCGTCTGTCCCGTCAGGCACTCTTATCCACGGCAGAACTGATCAAGTGTGTGGAGTATGACATCCATACGATCCACTCTGATTCGCAGCTGATGGACGCCCTGTATGCAGACGATACCACCACCAGCGACAATATCGCGGATATGGTCAGGCCCTTCGTCTGCTGCCGCCCCGTGCTGCAGGCTGTGGCAAACCTCTATCTGCGCCGTCAGATCATCTTTGAGAGGCCGTCATGATGGACAAGCTCAGGACAGCACCGCTGCCCCTGAGAAGAAAGCTGCTCCTCACCGCGTTGGCAGGGGCGGCTTTCTTCCTTGTAGGGCTGGCAGCCATTTTCTTTTCCCTCGATACCGCTACAGCTCTGCTCAGCGGCATCCTCGCCATAGGACTTGCTTTTAAAACGGCAGAACTCTACCGCCTAATTATCGCCGGGCACTACACGACCGTTGATGGCTCCTGCATTGCCATCACACAGACGCCGCTCCGCAAGTACCGCAATATCCGGATCATAGACAGTCAGGAGCGTGAAAGGACACTTGTACTGCCTAGGCAGGACAAGATAGAGGTTGGCCGCCGATATCGTTTCTATTTCAAATCCTCTGCACATAAATCTCCTGCACAGGTACAGACCGGCAGCAGCTTCATAGACGAATCTCTCCCGACCGACGGCTTTCTTGGGCTTGAGGCGGCGTCGGATTATAGCAATGTTGACACAGTGCGTTGATTATAGTATAATTCAAATCAAGAAAAGCATACTATGATTAGAAGGAGGCTGTGATATGACGCTTTTAGATAGACTCACAACGAATTTCGGCTGTAACGAGCCAATCTTACTTGATGAGATTGACTGCAGGGGCTATTCACGCCCGTGGCTCTTCAAAGAACTGAACGAATTGTGTAGAACTGGTAGGCTGGTGCGTTTTGACCGCGGTATTTATTATATTCCCACTGAGACAGCATTTGGCACCAGTCTGCTCGACCCCCGCAAAGTAATCGAGAAAAAATATGTAAAGGATAGTTCTGGCTGTTACGGCTACTATTCCGGTGCAGCTTTCTTAAACCAACTGGGGCTGTCAACGCAAATGCCCAATACCATTGAAGTCTGTACCAACAACGAAAAGACACGTTCCCGTGAGTTAGCTATCGGGAAGCAGCGTGTTATTCTACGCAGAGCCAGAAGTAAGGTCACGGCAAAAAATGCTGCTGTGTTGAGCTTCCTGGAGCTTATGAATGAAATGCCGGCACCTTATTTCTCCGAAGGGAGGAAGAAACTGACCATAGAGTTTATCACAAAAAACGGCATTACGAGACGCGACATCACAGAATACGCACCTGCGTTTCCTGATAAGGCTATGCGCACTCTGGTGGAAAGTGAGATCATCTATCATGTTACACAGTAATAGAGAATTGTTCGAGCAAGCTATACTACGAACGGCAGATGCGACAGGGATTGCGGCCAGCATCATTGAAAAAGACTACTATGTCACGGAGTTTTTAAGGAGGATGACTTCCTATCAGCCAGACATGGTGTTCAAGGGCGGAACTTCACTCTCAAAATGCTATAAGCTGATCCAGCGCTTTTCTGAGGACATTGATTTGAATGTTGAAGACCGTCCCAGTGAAGGGCAGCGTAAAGCACTCAAGCGAAATATTTTGGCGGTAGTTGATGACTTGGGATTATCCCTGAGCAATGCTGAAGAAATTCGCAGCCGGCGCGACTATAATCGCTATGTGATCAATTACCCTGCATTGCAAGGGGCAACGTATTTGAAGCAGCAGCTTATCGTTGAAACCGTTGTTTCCATGCGCGCATTCCCGAATCATCCCATGGACGCATCCAGTTTCATTTATGATTTCCTGAAAGATACCGGCAGAGAAGATATTATCCGCGAATGCAATCTGCAACCTTTTTCAATCAATGTGCAGGCAGCGGAGCGTACCCTGCTGGATAAGCTGTTTGCACTTGCAGACTACTACCTCAATGGATCGATCACAGAGCATTCGCGGCACATTTATGACATATATAAGTTGAGTATGATCGTCACGATTGATGATACTCTGCGACAATTAGCCAGTGAGGTCATTCTGGAACGCCGCTCGCACAAGGTCTGCCTGTCTGCACAAGAGGGGGTGGATATGAATAATCTCCTTCGGCAGATCGTTGACTCCGATGCATATAGGAGTGACTATGAGCAGATTACATCCGCACTCCTTTTTGAAGACGTGTCATATTCCACCGCAATCACTGCGCTGCAGCACATCATTGATTCTCGTGTGTTTCAATAAATGTCTATATATAGAATTGCGACTCTTGACAATCGCAATATATAGTGCTACAATGCACTTGTAGTTGTTCTTTGTGCATCGCCTATTCAGGGTTTCCGAATACCTTTCGGATCGCACACGTTTGTTAAGATTGTAATTTAGTGCCGACATGACAGCTTTGGCTTATTGCTGATGCTGTATGCCGGCACTTTTTATTATAGATATTTAAGCCGTAAGGCAGAAAGGAGTGTAATGGCAAACATATCCGTCGTTGGCCGTATTGTATCGGATGATATTGAACTGAAGATCAGTGCCAATAATCGGCCCTATTTACGGTTCGACCTTGCGGAGCGTACCGGTAAGGGGGCTTACGCAAGAACGCAGTATTATCAGGTCGTTGCCTTTGGGGCTATTGCCTCACAGTTCGCCAAAAGAGGCTTGTGCCGCGGCGCGCTGATCAGTGTGGAAGGCACACTGGAACTGGAGGACTATCTGAAACGGGATGGTTGGACGCGGGATAAGCGTCTGAAGGTCATCGCGCTGCGATGGCGGTATCTCCAGCCCTATGACACGAAAGTGCCTGAACAGGTACCGGAGATCGACGGAGAACGAGAACCCTTGCCCGGATAGGATGCCGGGTATAAGAGGAGCTGTCATGTATCAAAAGGATGCGTGGCAGCTCCTCTTTTTTGTTTTCATCACGAAAAGGAAAGGATGTGCAAAGCATGAATAAGAAGAAGTCCATCTGGTCTGGCGTATCTGTCCTTATCGCAGCCGTTCTGGCCATCGTTGCGTTTGTACGCAGCGACACGCAGATCTGGCTTCTGACAGCCGCATTTACCATTTGGGCGATTTGGGTCACGGTCGCATTCGTGTTCCCTTATATACAGGAACAGGAAAACGAAAAGCGGCGCGCCGCCCGCAGAGCTGCCTATGACGCACAGCGGCAGAGCCTTCGCTCACTGTCCATAGAAGAGGAAGATGGCTTCGGCCCACTGCTGCTCCGCCATGTCAATCACAGGATCTCCGCATATCTGAAAGCGGTGTATCCGGATGCTACATGGGAATGGCGCAGCCCGGAACCGGAGAAGCTGATCCTTCACGGCGGTACAGGCCGTATCACCATCTCTGGTATTCCCGACTATGATCAGGCGGAAGTGACCTTTGACCAAAAGGCCAACTTCTCCTGCTCACTGCTGAAGGTCACACCTGTGGTACAGAGTGCGGCGGAGAACGGCACCTCCGAGAAGCTGCCTGCTCCGCCCCGTGAGATCGATCCGCAGGTCTGGTTCGAGCAACAGGGACGCAAGGTTCTGGATGATCTGATCTACGACCTCAATTCCCGTGGCTATAGCAGCCTTGTCATCAAGGACAACGGTGACATCTGCATCCGTCAGGGTGACGTAGAGAAAGCGCAGACCTCATTCAAAAGCCTGCCGGAGAAGCATTACTGGCCCCGGCTCCTGAAGGTATTCGAGCGTGAGGGCATCGCCGCCAGCATGACGGATGATGCCATCGCGCTGAACTGGTAAGGAGGGTGCTGCCATGAAAACAGGCTTAACCCTGGAGCAGCTTGCCGCGGAGATCACCCGGCAGCAGAGTGCCAAAGAGGATTATGTGGTCAATACCGGCAATCTTCGTCTGGAAAGCTATGGCCCCGACCTGGCACTCCGTGTGCTGGACAGTGACGGCGCAGACCGTATCGAACCGCTGGAGATCGGGGACATCGCCCACCGGCAGATCGGTACGCATCTGAGTATCCCTGCCAAGTACTATGAGCGAATGCGCAGCGAAGACCCCGGACTACTGGCACACAATGTCAACACATGGCTGGAGCGGACACCTGCCCAGCGCATGATCCGTGTGCTGGACGGTAAGGCACGCGCCTACCTCAGCAATCGTTATCTGCGTATGGACAACTACAGTATCGCCTCAGCGGTGCTGCCCATCCTGGCGGAGATCCCCGATGTGCGCATTGAGAGCTGCCAGATCACCGACTCCCGCATGTATATCAAGGCGGTCAATCCCCGTTTACAGGAGGATGTGACGCCGGGTGACACAGTGCAGGCCGGCGTGGTCATCAGCAATAGCGAGGTGGGCTTAGGATCTGTCAACATCCAGCCTCTGATCTACCGATTGGTATGCAGCAACGGTATGGTGGTCAACGACGCCGCCACAAAGCGCAACCATATTGGCCGGGCAACGGATGCGGAGGAGAACTTCCAGCTCTATTCCGAAAAGACGCTGGCTGCAGACGATCACGCTTTTCTGCTGAAGGTGCAGGACACTGTCCGTGCCGCCGCAGAGGAAGCGCGGTTCGCTCAGGTGGTGGGCATGATGCGGGAGGCTGCGGCCGTCCCCATGAACACCGCAGATGTACCCGGTGTTGTGAAGCTGGCCAGCAGACAGTTCGGCCTTACGGACTCGGAGGGTGAGGGCATCCTGCAACATCTGATCGAAGGCCATGACCTGAGCCTGTACGGTCTTTCCAATGCGGTAACACGGTACAGTCAAGACGTAAGCAGCTATGACCGCGCCTCAGATCTGGAGATCATCGGCTACAACATTCTGGCAATGCCCAGAAGTGTGTGGTCGCGGCTGAATCAGGTATCCGCGGCGTAATGTGAAAAAACAAAAAAGATAAAATGGAGGATCAAAAAATGAGTTATCCTGAAACTACTACGATGGCAACTGCCAGTGCATTCAACCTTCCCACCATGGCCGGCCTTGATTTCGGCAACGATGATCTTGCCGACGATATGGAGGGCTTGACGCTCTCATTCCCCAAGGTCAAGATCCCGTCCGGCGGCGCACTGCAATTCGAACTGCCTACCGGCGACCCGGAGAATCCGGAGTATACCCGTTTTCTGCAGGGCGTTATCCTGTATCACCATGCCAGTGGCGCGTATTGGCCCGAGGGCTGTGAATACGATGATAACACCGTCCCTCTGTGCTCCACCGTGGACGGAAAGCAGGGCTACGGTACGCCCGGTGGCGCCTGTGCTGCCTGCGAGCTGAACCGTTACGGGACGGCAACAGACGGAAAGGGGAAGGCCTGCAAGAATATGCGTATTCTGTATCTTCTGCAGGACGGTGACTATATCCCGCTGCAGCTCTCCCTGCCGCCTACCAGCCTGCGACCGTTCAATGATTTCATGAACGCCGCATTTGTGGCCCGGCGCCGTCCGGCATGGAGCAGCGTGGTGCAGATCGGCTTGAAGCGCGTGGACAACGGCAACAACACCTACAGCGTGGCGACCTTCCGTAAAGTAGAAGATCTCCAGCCTGAACAGGTGGGCGAGTTCCGCGCCTTTGTAGAGTCGTTCCGCCAGCAGGCGAAGGAGATGCTGAAGAACCGTGCGGAGCTGTCTGCCGCCCGTGAGGGTGAGGAGGACCAGTATGCCACCGCAAACACCGAGTATGCTGTTGCCGACAGCGGCCAGCATTTCTGCATTTCCGGTGCGGATGTGATCGATGGCGAGCGTGAGGAGCTTCCCCACTAAATGAACCTATCAGACCTTATAAGGATCTGAAACATGTGAAGAGCCGCAGTCTGTGTAAAACACAGGCTGCGGCTCCCAGCATATAGGAGGAACTGTAATGAATGAAAATACCCCCATGACCCCGGCGCAGCAGTTATTTGCGGAGGAGCATCACAATCTGGTCTATGCTTTTCTCAATGAGAAGAAGCTGCCGGAGGATGAGTATTACGATGTGGTGGTCTTTGGCTACTTGCAGGCAGTCATGGACTATACCACGCAGGGTGAGTCCAGCCGTTTCAGCTTCGCCACCATTGCATGGCGCAAGATGGAGAGCCGCCTGGCAGACCACTTCCGCCATCAGGCATCTACCAAGCGTGCAGCGCCGACGGTCAGCCTCAATGCTGTTATGGACGATGCCGGCCTGTCTCTGTCCGATATGCTCTCCGCAACGGATGAGAGCTTTCTGGAGATGGAGACCGGCCTGCTGTTCCACGATCTGGGCCGGCATATGCCCCGACGTGATATGAACGTACTGCGGCTCAAGGCAGATGGCTACGGTACGCGGGAGATCGCGCAGAGGGAGAATACCACCGTGCACATGGTGCGGAGTATTCTCAAGTGTGCCTATTAGATCATTCGCAAGCTGTTTTTCGATTCGGATAATGATTGCGCTTTTCACGACCACACAGGTCGAAGGAAGGAGAAAGAAAATGAATAAGAAGCAGGTCATTCTTACCGGCCGGTTGGCCGCACCGCTCTGCGAGGGCAGCCGTGCATGGATACGCCATCATAGCGGTCTGGTCTGCACCTCACGGGTCGTCCTTATCCAATCTCTCACTGACAGAAAGGCCGTTTTTGAGACCATGAACTCCATGTATCATGTGTCCTTGGAAACGTACCCTTTTGCGATGGAGCTGCCGGAAGCGATGTGCGCATAGTATGACGAATGGTATAGGAGGGCGGCAAACGCCGTCCTCCTATATCCCCATCTCCCAGTATAATGGGTATAATGGGATCGAAGGAAGCTAACATACCGATTTATGCGACAGTAAAGTCCGGTGTAAATCTATGCACCTTCCCCCGATACCAAACGTGTTAATCGAAGCAGCACAATAAGAAATAAACGCGGAGAAGCACCGCTGAATTGTTTGACGACAGTTCAGCGGTGCTTTTGTTTTTGTAGGAGGACTTTTAATTATGGGATTACTCGATAAATTGGAGCAAGTTGAGATCAAGGCGGATTCCCGCCTGCCGGAGGATGACCTGATGTTCTGCGAAACCCAGCAACAGGCGTATGATGAATCCTGCCGTGCGCTCCGTGAAATACGCCAACAGTGGAAAAAAGCGATTCAGGCGCAAAGAGACCTGCTCGGCATAGGGCAGGATGGGTCGCTGCCCTACTTTGGGAGCAATTACCGGTTCGGGATAACGGATTTGAACCGAGAACTGGAGAAGTTCCACAGTAGGTTCATCTCTGAACTCACACAGCATTTCAATGAGAAATATAGCGTAACGATCTCAACGGATGCCATCAAAGAGCATCTGATCCCCGCAGAGCCGGACCCGTATAGGTGCGATATGGATACGAGCAAGGAGTATCATCGCAATCTGCGGGCTCTTTCGCTGCACTATGAAGATGTGGTTGACCAGATGTTCATACAACTGGATGGACTCAGTTTTGTAGAACGCGCTTTTCAGGAGCTGCGTACCAAATGCTATAAAGCGGCGCATAGCTACAACGACAAGCCCAGCTACGACAGTAAAGGGGATACACTTCGCTTTGGCGGATACTTTTGCACCTGTGATGAAAATTGGGGTCGTGAAGACTGGAGCCTTGCAGACCGCATGAAGGATGTCCTTGCCGGCGTGGCGCACTTTGAAACCAATACCTTTGGGTGCAAGCCTGCGGGATTCTCCGAGCTGCTCGGTTATTCCGATGTGTCCACCCCAGTGTTTCAGTTCCCGGACTGCCAGAAGCTCATACAACTGCGCATGTTCAAAAATGGGCGCGTGGATCTGAAGTTTAAGACGGCGTCTATTGCAAAGGAGTTTGCCGAAACGTATCTTGACTATTCATGCTGAGGTGTCGTCATGAAGTATACACCCTCGACAGAATCGATCCCCCAGAGCAGTCGCAGAGCAGTTAACGAAAAGCTCCTGTACCTGATCGATAACAACTGCTGCGAAGCGTATGGTATCACGAAGCAGGATGTTTTTCAGGGTTATACAGGGGATGGGGGCCTGCACGGGCTTTCCCGGAAGAACTATCGGAGCTACCATACATACAGTGAGGCAAAAAAAGAACTGGAAAACGGCCAGTTCTTTACACCGCCCGCCTTGTGTCAGTTCGTGGCGGATTGCCTTCGACTGGAAGAGGACGATCTGGTAGCGGACCTCACCTGTGGGATGGGGAACTTCTTCAACGTAATGCCGGTGGAAGCCAATGTCTACGGCTGTGAATTGGACACCAAGGCATTCAAGGTGGCGTCATATCTTTATCCGGAGGCCAATCTGGTTAATAAGGATATTCGCAATTATATGCCGCAGGTACGCTTTGATTATGTGGTAGGTAACCCGCCCTTCAACCTGCAATGGATGGCTGAGAATGGAAAGGAGTATCTATCACAGCTCTACTACTGCTTGAAGGCTGCCCAATTCTTGAAGCCGCTGGGGATCCTGGCTTTGATCGTACCCAACTCATTTCTGGCCGACTCGTTTTCGGACAGCTCAATGATTCGGAAGATGGAGGCACAATTTCGGTTTCTTGGTCAGATCCTGTTGCCGGATGATACCTTTGCGCAGATGGGTGTTTCGCACTTCCCAATAAAGCTGCAGTTCTGGCAGAAGAAGGGCGTGGATTCCGAAACACCGGCTCGCTATCACACAGGAATGGATAACGATCTTTCCGGCGGCATCTATGCTGGTGCAGCACAAGCGATCCACATGTCGCTGCTGCAAATGCCAAAGGCCATGCTGAAGGAAAATCGCGCCAAGATCCTGCGGGAACTGGCAAAGGAGCGTCAAACCTCTGCATCGTTTACTTATACGGTAGAGAAGATGCTGTACCAAATCAGGATACATCCGTCCCTGAAGGATCGGTATGCCCAATGCTGCGCGTATCTGCATCGATTCTATACGGAGACACAGCCGCCAGAGATGCGATATGAGGAATGGTGCAAACGGCGGTTGACCGAGGCGAAGGTACTGCATTATCTTCGTCAGACACTCAGACGTCAGAACCGGCAGCCGGAACGTGATGAGATCCACCTTGTCAAGCGGGATTATTCATTCGCCTATAAAGGGTATAGTGCCGCAGTGCGACGCCGCATGAGCGAAGAGCTGCGCCAACCTATCCCAGTCTGTGAAGCAGTGCTGCGCGGTGAAACACTCCCCGGTTACGAACGGCTGCTGCGTAAAAAGCGGCATGAATACCTGATCCAGAGCCAGCCTTTTCAGGAAATGACCCCGGACACGGGAATTGGGAAATGGTTGGATGATTTCTGGTTATGGGATGCCGAGAACGAGGAGGAGATCCTGCTGAACGATACCCAACTCCACGACCTGAATCTTGCTCTGCAAAAGCGCTATACGCTGCTGCAATGGGAACAGGGTTCCGGTAAGACGCTGGCTGGCATTGCCTATGGGAAATACCGCATGGACAGACAAGGGTATCGTAACACCTGGGTCATTTCATCGGCCATCTCTATCCGCAATAACTGGAATGTGGTGCTGCCCAACTATGACGTGTCGTATGTGTTCGTGGAACGGCTGAGGGATCTGGAGCGGATCAAGCCCAGCGACTTTGTGCTGATGACCTTCAATGCGCTGTGCAAGTATCGCAGGCAGATCAAAAAATGGCTGAAGATCCATAGCCGCAAGACCTGTCTTGTACTGGATGAAAGCGATGAGATATGCAATCCGTACAGCAGCCGTGCCAAGGCGGTGCTGTCCTGTTTCAGACGATGCCAATCAAAACTGCTGACCACAGGAACCAGTACCCGGAACAACATCTCTGAGTTCGCACCGCAGATGGAATTGCTTTATAACAATTCCATCAATATGCTATCCTGCTGCCACACCATCTATCACTATGATAAGGACGGCACGGCGACACGAGAGACTAACCCGTGGTACGGTCAACCGATCCCGGCCTATCGTCGTGGCTACACGCTGTTTGCCAATTCACATCTGCCGGAGAAGATCACCGTATTTGGTGTCGGACAGCGCACACAGGACATCTACAATGCAGATATTCTGCGCGATATCCTCGCCAAGACAGTGATCACCCGTACCTTTGAGGAGGTCACCGGGAAGGACATCAAACGTATCCATCAAGAGCTCATTCCGTTTTCAGCGGAGGAGAAGGCCGTATGGGTACAGGCGGTCAAGGAGTTCCATACCATGCGCCAGAACTATTTCACCTCAACGAATAACGCGAGGAAAGACGCCATGCTGCGGATCATCCAGCAGATCACGCTTTTGCTGCGGATCAGTGCCGCGCCTAATACGGTTTCGGAGTATAGCGGCGAGCTTCCCGGGAAGCTGCGGAGAACGATCCAGCTTACCGGCAGCTGGGCAGAAGAGATCGTGGCCATAGGCGTCCGCCATACCGTGGTGCTGGACGCATATGCGGCAGCCCTGCGGGAAGCGTTTCCCAACCGGCCACTTTTCATTGTGACCGGCGCGACGACTACCTTTGCGAAACGCAGGGCATTACGGCAAACACTCCGCGAGAGCGGAAACGGCATCCTGCTGTGTACGCAGCAGAGCTTGCCCAGTTCAGTCAACTTCGAGTTCGTCAACAAAGTCATCATCCCGGAGCTGCACTATAACAACTCCCGCATGAGCCAGTTTTACATGCGCTTCATCCGCTTTAATTCCGTTGACTGGAAGGACATCTATTTCCTGACCTATGCACAGAGCATTGAGTCCAACCTGATGCAGATGATATTGGCAAAAGAGAAGCTCAATCTCTTCATGAAGGGCGACGAAGCAGATATGGATGATATTTACGAACGATTTGGAGTGGACTACGATCTCACATCGCTGCTGTTATACCGCGACATAGATGAAGACGGCCGTTTCAGCATTCGCTGGGGCGAACAGGAAATTGCGTAAAGGAGGTAGCGAGCATTGAGGCAAAGAGAAACCAAGGCGGAACGGTTCGTGCGTGTGGCTGAACAGCGCACACAACGAGCCGTAGACGCTATCCATTCGCTTTCTAATTGTGCAAGCCGTGTGTGTTACGATTACACGCCGGAACAGGTAGAACAGATCATAGCGGCACTGGAGGTGGAAGTAAGACGCCTACAAAGTGCATTTACGGGCGAAAACCGCTTTACACTGCGCCCATAAGTCAGAGGCCCCGGATGATTTCCGGGGCCTCAAATATAAGTCAATAAGGAGTATAAACATGAAAAGAGAATCTGCCCCGCAGGAGTATACCTGTCGGAATTGCCCGAAACGGTATTACCATGCGATCCCCGCGCCCCAGAAGTCAAAGGGACTCATGATGCACTTTGGCGAAAGCTATTGCACCCTGCCGAAGAGAGCCAGGCATCTTAAAAGCCGTGATCTGAACAGACGGGCACCGGAATGGTGCCCGAAGCGGAAAGTGCCGAACACGCTGCGGATCTACTATTACCGCAGCCCGGAAACGTATATGTTGGACAACGTGCTGCATCAGGGCTTTGCATTCACACCGCTGCCCACGGCAAGCCGCTATGCAATGGCATATGAGGGAACTTCCACGCTCTCCCCGCGGGAGTTTTGGCTAAAGCTGCTCACACAGAAGGATACGGAGCTGTTAGGCATAGAGGTCAAAGCCAAGTCCGTAGTAGAGATAGACGATGGGCTTGCCCCGTGCTTTTTCTTCAAAACGGAAGACGGCTATACGCGCTGTCAGTGCTTCGATGCTGATCGCGCACGCACCAACTGCATGGAAGGCTGGGAGGAATATAATCAGGAGGACATAAAATGATCATCAACCAAGAGGGTATGCGCTATACATACAACGGCATGACCTATACTGTCGGTGCCGCTGTCATGGCAACAGAGGCAAGTGAATATCGTGGACTTTATGGCACCATCACGGAGATCCGTGACGGATCTGACCGAGAGACAGAGAATGATACGCCTGACATCTATTGCTGTTTTGAACCACCTCTGTTTCAAGAGGAGATCCGGGAGCTGGAGCGACGCTTCACAGAACTATATCAATCGCCTAAGAAGCTCGACGAGATCACACTGGATATGGTTATCATGGCATCGGAGATGGTTCGGGTGATCTCGCCTCATCCCTCGGTGTGCAAGACATGCAAGGTCTAGCTCCTCACAATGCAGTTTACCACAAGCTGGGATTCGGGCTGCATTACAGAGCTGTACGCCGACTATAATATGGCGCGTTTTGCTATGCTGAAGGGCATCCGCGAAGAACAGGCAGAAGGCTGCGTAAAGGATTGGGCAGAGAAGGATGCTCTGGAGGAGGAATACTGCACAGATTTTTATGAGGCGTGGCATCGAGATGAATACTCTGAGAAACACTTTACCGCATCCATTGAAAAGCTGTCCCTTACATTGCCACAAAGAATTATAGAAGCGGAATGAAATTATGATTGAAATTATTATAATTTGGAGTATAATAATTGTAAAGGTGGTGATCGCATGCATGTATTTGTTGATCGACAGCAGGAGATGGAGACGCTGCAAAGTGAGTATGAGCGGAACGGCAGCGCACTTGTCGTACTGTATGGACGCCGGCGAGTGGGAAAGACTACGCTGATATCCGAGTTTATTCGGGATAAAAACGCCCTGTTTTTCCTTGCGAGTGAAGAGTCCGAAGCACAAAACCGAGCGGCATTCAAAGAGAAAGCGGCAGAATTCATTGATAGTGATCTTCTGCGTAATGCAGATGTCAAGAGCTGGGACGTGATATTCAAGGCAATCGTGGATGCCAAGCATAACAGCAAGCCCGTTATCGTACTGGATGAATTTCAGTATCTGGGCAAAGCGGAGCCTGCGTTCCCTTCCATTTTCCAGCGGATATGGGAAGAGATATTAAAGAACCAGTCTGTTATGGTCATTCTTTGCGGCTCCCTGATCTCCATGATGGAGTCCCAGACACTGGCCTACGGCAGCCCTTTATACGGAAGACGAACCGCGCAGATCCGGCTCAAGCAGATCCCATTCGCCTATTACCATGAGTTTTTCCCTGGCAAAACCCGCAGAGAACTCATTGAGCTATACTCTGTTACAGGCGGTGTTCCCAAATATATCGAGTTATTTTCGGAGAGTAGCGATATCTATCGTGCTATCCAGAAATGCGTATTGAACCGCTCCGGCTATCTCTATGATGAACCGCATTTTTTGCTGCAGCAGGAGGTCAGTGAGGTCGGCAGTTACTTTTCCATTATCAAGGCGATCGCGGCTGGAAACCACAAGCTTTCCTCGATTGCCTCTGTGTTAGAGGTCAAGTCAACGAACCTGACCAAGTACCTGAAGACCTTGATGGATCTGGATATTCTGGAACGAAGGGTGCCTGTCACAGAGGAAAATCCCGAGAAGAGCAAGCGCGGCCTTTACAAGATCAAGGATAACTATCTGCGGTTTTGGTTCGCATTTATCTATCCCAATATGAGCTTTATCGAAAGCGGGCATAGCGGTATCGTGATGGATAAGATCCACAGGGGACTCACTACCAGCCACATTGGCTTCGTATATGAGGACATCTGTGAGGAGCGGATGTGGGAATTGAATGTTAATAACACATGGCCGTTCCAGTTCTCCAAGCTGGGTGGGTATTGGGATGCCAAGAATGAGATCGACATTGCAGCTCTTGATCCGGAGGGCAAGAACCTGATTTTGGGAGAGTGCAAGTACTGGAAAGAACCCGTTGGTCTTAATGTCCTTCATGCGTTGGAAGCTAAGGCCTGCGATGTCGCATGGGAGCGGGATCGGCGAAAAGTGTGGTACGTCCTGTTCAGTATCTCCGGCTTCTTGGATGAGCTGCGCAATCATGCCGCAACACGGGACGATCTTCTTTTGATTGACGATGGAGAAAGATAGCTGATCGACCAGCCGGTTCAATATCTTCAAAACGCCCCAAAATTCTTTGAGGGAATTAAAGAAGTCCTGACAAATATGTATAAAACAGACGTGGAGATTTCCGCGTCTGTTTTTTTCCTATCTGTTGCAGTAATGCGTATTAAAGTCGTATAAACACAGTATAAGCACAAAAGAGAAGGAGCTGATCTTATGTTAGTCTGTGTAGACCACGGAAATAAACAAATTAAAACAGCCAGTGGGGTATTTACATCCGGACTGGTAGAGAGCGATACCCGTCCCCCTTTCGGTGACAACATTCTATTTTATCGGGGAAAATACTACACGCTCTCCGACCAGCGTATCCCCTATACCCGGGATAAAACAGAGGACGACCGATTTTTTATCCTGACGTTGTTCGCCATCGCTTACGAGATCAACACGGCGGGCCAGTATGTCCCGGATCGGCTGATGAACATTCAGCTTGCCGTTGGGCTGCCGCCTGCGCATTATGGAACGCAGTATAAACGCTTTGCCCAGTATTTCCTGAACCGCGGTGTGATCGGGTTTGAATTCAATGGGAGGAAATACTCCATCTGCATCACGGAGGCGGTCTGCTTCCCGCAGGCGCTGGCAGCCACGGCTCCGGTGTTCAAGCGGCTCCAGCTCGGCACGGTTGCCAAGGCCACTGTGATCGACATAGGCGGTTTTACTGCCGATTACCTCTCCCTGCGCTATGGCGCAGCAGACTGGGCTTCCTGCGATTCGCTGGAAAACGGCGTCATTACGCTCTATAACCGATTGCTGTCCAAGATTCGTGCCGACCATGATCTGCTGCTGGAGGAAACGGACATTGACTCCATTCTCACAGGTTGCAGTACAGAGTACGGCAGTGAGATCCAAACACTGGTAGAGCGCGGCGCGGAGTCCTTCGTGGCGGACCTTTTCCGTACTCTGCGGGAGCGGAAGATCGAGCTGCGTACCGGCAAGGTTATTTTTGTAGGCGGCGGCTCTCTGCTGCTTCGGAAACAGATCGAAAAGTCCGGTAAGGTCGGTACAGCCATCTTTGTGGAGGAGATCAGCGCCAACGCTGCCGGGTACGGGCTCTTGTATGCAGCTACGAAGACGAGTAGGTGATCCATATGGGCGAAAAGAAGGATTCCTTCAGATTTACCGTCCAATTCAATGCCGGTGACCCAAGCCACCAGCAGGTAGCCGCGATCTTGAACGAGCAGGGTCGGCGCAAGGCACAGTTCCTGGTCAACGCCGTGACCCACTATATGAATTGCCCGGAAACACCGGAGGCCGCGGCTGCGCCAAGGATAGACCGGCAAACAGTGGAGCAACTGGTTCGTGAGATACTGTCCAATATGCACCCGGAACCCGTACCCGCAATGGGCGAGGATATGCCCGGCTGCGATCCGGCTATTACGGCCTCTGAAGACATCCCCTTCGATGCCGCAGCCATGCTGGGAGAAGATGGCTTCCATTCGCTCATGGACTCATTGGCTGCGATACAGAAGCCGTGAAAGCGGCAGGTGATCATATGGAGCATACTTCGGCATACATAAATTTCCAGGAGCCAGACTGCGCGTATTACGCAGCCTGGCTCCTGACCTGTAAAGAGACAATGGTCGAAAGTAAGCCAGCACTTTCAGACCGGTAGAAATCGCCGCTCCCGCATGATATGATAAGCTTGAAGAAAAGTTTTCCTGTCCACGCAATGAATGGTTATTTTTGTTGTCTATATAAGTGAAAGGCCTTTACGCAGAAAGAAGGGAGGGCGCAATGAGAGACCATGAGATCATAGAATTGTACTGGGCGCGTAACGAGAGCGCGATTACCGCCACCACAGAAAAGTACGGGAACTACTGCCATACGATTGCATATAACATACTGCGTAACAAAGAGGATGCGGAGGAATGTGCCAACGACACATATCTCGGCGCATGGAATTCGATCCCGCCGCAGCGTCCGAGCCATTTGTCGATCTACTTAGGGAAAATCACGCGCAACCTCGCTCTGAACCGTTATAAGCGGTATACTGCCGAAAAACGCGGACACGGACAAGTAGTCCTCGCGCTGTCTGAGCTGGAAGCCTGCGTTCCTTCGGAAACGACTGTGGAGCAGACCATCGAAGAAAATGAGTTGGCTGCCGCCATTGACCGCTTCCTGTATGCAAAGCCCAAGCTGAACCGTAACATTTTTGTCCGCAGATACTATCATCTCTATGCAATACGGGATATTGCGGACGCATACGGAATGAGCGAGAGCAAGGTGACGTCTTTGCTTTTCCGTATGAGAAACGAATTAAGACGATTTCTTGAAAAGGAGGGAATTATGCTATGAAAACCGAAGTTCTTCTTCGTTCGATCGGAAAGATCAATGACGAGCTTATCGCTGACGCGGAAAGCGAAGCAAATACCAAAAGAAAGCCCGGCTGGGCCAAGCTTGGAACAATGGCTGCCTGCCTTGCACTGGCTCTCTGTACTGGCATCGCCACACATGCCATCCGAAGCAATGCGACAGCAGGTACCTTCACAATGGATGTCAACCCCAGCGTGGAATATACGATTGCCAAAAGCGGGAGCGTTAAGAATGTCCGCAGTCTGAACAGCGATGCGGAAAATGCGCTCAGCGATGTTGCGCTGGGAAAGCAGAGTGTCGAGACCGCTCTAACGCGCACGGTCGCCGCCTACGAGGCCTGCGGATACATGGAAAACGGCGAAGCGACGG